>NZ_JBBCBN010000004.1:273866-406056 GCF_037203775.1 Phyllobacterium sp. CCNWLW183
TTGATGACAAAGGCAACCCCGTCCTTGGTGCGGATGGCAAGCAGCTTTTGGAGACGAAGGATCGTGTTCTGACCGGTGTAGCCGATGGTGTCGTCAACGCAACGTCTACAGAAGCCGTGAATGGCAGGCAGTTGCATAAACTAGACAAGAGGGCGGTCAAATATGCCTGGAAAGACAAGAATGGCAATGGCATCCTGGATGATGACGAGATTCAAATGGATACTATTGAATTTGGTCAACCATCCGTTGCGGGTGGAATCTCAGGAATG
Organism: Phyllobacterium sp. CCNWLW183; assembly: GCF_037203775.1. Classification (NCBI taxonomy): domain Bacteria; kingdom Pseudomonadati; phylum Pseudomonadota; class Alphaproteobacteria; order Hyphomicrobiales; family Phyllobacteriaceae; genus Phyllobacterium; species Phyllobacterium sp. CCNWLW183. The sequence goes on from NZ_JBBCBN010000004.1 coordinate 274,136, forward strand.
ACGACCCTAAAGAATGTCGCCGGCGGTCTCATTGCAGAAAATTCGCACGATGCGATAAATGGTGGCCAGTTTTATTCCATGGCTAACAGTATGGCGCAAACATTTGGCGGTGGAGCGCAGGTTATGAATGGTATAATTAGCGCACCCCACTTCCTTGTTTATGATTTTCATAGCGAATGGAGTGAGTATATTAAATCATCAGGAAGCGATGGGGAGAAAAAATACATCGGATTTGGTTATAGGGATAATGTAGTTAACAGTGTCGGAGATGCAATTAACGAAATAAATAAAAACAGTGCTACATTCGATTTGCGGATACAGGCAAATCATGAACGCCTGAATGTGCTATACGATACGGCATTGCGTTTAGATAATTCGCAAGCAGCCTATAATGCGTCTCCTGACAAATATAACGCCGAAGCGCATCATCGGAAGTTGCTGGAAGAAGTTGAAGCGCAGAAGAATGGATTTTCCTCTGCACAAAATATATCTGACGCAAATTCCGTCCCTTCGCACAGTACGGGCAGATCGGGAGCGGCATCAATTATAACGCCGGTGACAAATGGAGATTCAGTAGCGGGTAATCAGACAACTGCCGAAGTGCAGGATATGATCCCGCCGCAGAATTCAACTGCAGCACCGGTTGCGACTGCTTCACCTGAGACTTCTTTACCCGTTGCGAAGAAAGATAATAAAATTGTCGCTCTAGCTAATGGTGTTGTTGAACAAGGTTCACAAGATGCCGTAAATGGTGGGCAACTTCATGCTGTCGATGCGAAGGTCGACAAGCTTTCTGATCGCGCTGTGACTTATGCTACTGTCGGCGACGCGAAGGCAAATACCGTCAAGCTGCAGGGCGGTGATCCGAGCATGCCTGTTGTCATCAGCAATCTTTCCGCTGGTACCAACGATTTGGATGCGGTGAACGTCAAGCAGTTGAAGGGCCAAGCGGATGAAATAGCGACGAAGAGCCAGCAAGCGGCTAAGAGCTACTCTGATGAGGTTGGCGACAAATCCGTAGCAAAAGCCAATAGCTATTCCGATGACGCGGCAGCCAAAAGTAAGTTGGCAGCGAAGAGCTATACGGATAATGCTAAGAAGGAGGCGATTGATACTGCTAATACCTATACGGATGAAATAATTGGCGGCACTGATGGACAAGGCGGAGTTAGAGGTGATCTTGCAAAGATGGAAACCAAAATGGCTAATGGCTTCAATCATTTAAGTTCAGAAATATCCTCAGTTCGTTCCGAGGCGCGTCAGGCGGCAGCAATTGGATTGGCTGCATCATCGTTGCGCTTTGACAGCAGGCCGGGCAAAGTGAGTGTTGCTGTGGGCGGTGGTATGTGGCGAGATCAGGGCGCTTTTGCCTTTGGTGCTGGCTATACAAGCGAAACGGGTAAGGTTCGCGCCAATATTACCGGCGTAACCAGCGGCGGAGAGGTCGGTGTGGGTGCCGGTCTAAGCTTCACTCTTAATTGAGATAGGGTGTGAAATTGTTAAACATCAAAAAGGCCGCCATTTTCGGCCTTTTTCTTGGTGCCAGCATTCCAGCTAGTGCTCAGGAGGCCCAAGTCCCTCAATATCATTTGAAACCCTCTGACGTTTCTGTGCCCGAGGGGGCGGAGCTTGGCAAATATCGCAGATCCATCCAGCCTTTTGGCAACTGGGACCTCATTTGCGACGAAGATTTGAAGGCGATGAAAAAAGTCTGCAACGTGACGCAGACTATTCTCGATGGCGAAAGCAACTTTGTATTTAGTTGGTCGCTGGCTGCCGACGATAAGGGCAATCCTGCCATGATCATGCGCGTGCCTGCTACGGTAGGCGAGGGCAAGGAGATCACCCTTGCATTTCCTTCGCGCAAAGAAAAAGTTTCCATGACGGTCAGGGGATGCACCCCCACAAATTGCCTTGCCTATCTTCCAGTGGGGCCAGTTCTGCGGCAGGAAATAAGCAAAGGCGGCGCAGCGCGCATTTCGTTTAAAACTGATGCGACGGCGATAGACCTTCAACTGCCTTTAGATGGTCTCGGGACGGCATTGGGTGCGATTTGAGGCGGCTCCAATATACCCGTCACGTGGTTTAGACGAAATATAACTGTCCATGATTTGTGGCAGTTACTTCATGCTGTGAACCAAAACAGCTATAGGCTTTGCGCTATATAAAGCACCGAATAAGGGCACGGACCGGCGTTTCCACCGGGCAAACCTTAAATATTTGTCATGTTGCGGAAATGGTGGGGTAACCTTCTTATATGTATCACTGATGGTACGAACGATCATTAGCCGATCGCATTGCCTAAGGAGAACATCCCGATGTCTAACAATATCAAATCTTCCCGTTACCGTAAGGGTATTGCCGCGGCCCTACTGTCGTCGGCATTGGTCGGTGGCTTTTTGGCGACGGGTCCGCTCAGCGCTATTGTCCCGGCGCAGGCCGAAGCAGTTCGTGTTGAAACTGCCCAGCAGCCCGGTTTTGCTGACGTCGTCGAAAAGGTCAGCCCCGCAGTTGTCAGTGTTCGGGTGAAAAGCGCCGTGAAGGAAACTGCCGATAATGGCAATGGTTTCCCGGGCATGGATCAACTCCCGGATGACCACCCGCTCAAGCGCTTCTTTTACGAATTTGGCGGCCAAGACCAAGATGGTCGTCGCGGCATGGAGCCACGCAAATCCCCGCGTGACCAGAATCGCCCTGAACGAGTCCGCCCAACAGCGCAGGGATCCGGTTTCTTCATTTCCGAAGATGGCTATCTCGTCACCAATAATCACGTCGTTGAAGACGGCTCTGCCTATAGTGTAGTCCTTGATGACGGCACTGAGCTTGATGCGAAGCTGATAGGTAAGGACAAGCGGACCGATCTGGCCGTGCTTAAGGTCGATGACAAGCGCAAGTTCACCTATGTCAATTTCGGCGATGACAACAAAGTTCGCGTTGGCGAATGGGTTGTTGCAGTGGGTAATCCGTTCGGTCTCGGCGGAACTGTAACAGCGGGTATCGTCTCGGCTCGTGGCCGCGATATTGGCGCTGGACCTTATGATGACTTCCTGCAGATTGATGCGGCGGTTAATAAAGGGAATTCTGGTGGCCCGGCTTTCAACCTGAATGGTGAAGTGGTGGGTATCAATACAGCTATTTTCTCACCTTCTGGTGGCAGCGTGGGCATTGCCTTTGCTATCCCTGCACAGACTGCAAAGCAGGTCGTAGATCAACTGATCAAGAACGGTACAGTCTCGCGCGGCTGGATTGGCGTACAGATTCAGCCCGTCAGCAAGGAAATCGCCGAATCTCTTGGTCTTGCCGAAGAGAAGGGAGCGCTCGTTGCTGATCCGCAAGCGAACGGCCCTGCGGCAAAAGCCGGTATCGTGGCCGGTGACGTGATCACGGCTGTCAATGGCGAAAAGGTCAGTGATCCGCGCGATCTGGCGAAAAAGATTGCGGCTGTCGTGCCTGGCAAGGATGTTGATCTGACCGTCTGGCATAAGGGCGAGGCGAAGTCCGTCAAAGTGTCGATCAAGGAAATGCCCGGTGATGAGAAGCTTGCTTCGGCAACACCACAGCAGGAAGACGAGCAAAAGTCATCCGCTCTTGATGACTATGGCCTGACTGTCATGCCCGCCGATGACGGCCAGGGTGTTGTTGTCACGGATGTTGATCGTCAGGGCGACGCTGCAGACAAGGGTATCAGCACAGGCGACATTATCGTCTCAGTCAACAACCAGCCGGTCAAGAGCGGCGGCGATATAGATGCGGCAATCGCAGATGCCACGAAAAGCGGCCGTAAAGCTGTACTTTTGCAAGTGCAGACAAAGGACCAATCGCGGTTCGTCGCCCTACCTATCAGCCAAGGCTGACAGGTGGGAAGGAAATGCTGCGGCGCTGGACCCCACCCGTAAGCGCTGACGCATGGGCAACAGGTCTCTTCAACCTGTTGCCCCTTTTCTTTCTGGTTTCATCGAAGCAATCCGATTAGAGTAAGATCATGAAAATACTCGTTATTGAAGATGATCGCGAAGCTGCCCGCTATTTGGAAAAGGCCTTCAACGAGGCCGGACATTCCGCTGATATTGCAGGTGACGGAGAGACAGGCTATGCGCTCGCCGAACAGGGGGCGTATGATGCTCTTGTCGTTGACCGCATGCTGCCGCGCCGCGATGGGCTTTCCGTGGTGGCCGCACTGCGCGCTCAGGGAAACGATACGCCAGCGCTGATCCTTTCCGCTTTGGGACAGGTTGATGATCGCGTCACGGGCTTGCGGGCGGGCGGAGATGACTATCTCACCAAGCCCTATGCTTTTTCGGAATTGCTTGCCCGAATTGAAGTCCTGCAGCGGCGCTCCAGCCCAAAGGAAGCCGAGACTGTCTATCGCGTCGGTGATCTTGAACTGGACAGACTATCGCATACGGCAAAAAGGGCAGGGCAGACTATTATTTTGCAACCGCGCGAGTTTCGTCTGCTGGAATATCTCATGCGCAATTCCGGTCAGGTTGTCACCCGCACGATGTTGCTTGAGCATGTTTGGGATTATCATTTCGATCCCCAGACCAATGTGATCGATGTTCATGTGTCGCGCTTGCGTGGCAAGATCGAAAAAGGATTCGACACGCCCTTGCTGCACACGGTTCGTGGAGCCGGGTATATGTTAAAAGCCAGCCTCACTGAAGCTACAGCCGGAAGCCATGGATGAGCCGCTTTCGCTCCATGCTGAAAATGACAGCGGTGAGGCTGTCGGCACTCTACCTTCTACTCTTTACAATCTGCGCCCTTGGGCTGGTTTTCTATATGACCAGCTCCTCTGTGAAGCTGCTTACCAGTCAAACGGAAACAGCAATTAATGAGGAGGTCGAAGGGATTGGGCGAGCCTATCAGCGGGGCGGTATAGCCAGTCTCGTACGTGCGATTGATCGGCGGGGCCGTCAGCCGGGTGCTTTTCTCTATCTCGTGGCGGATCCGGCAGGACGCATTGTTGCCGGCAATGTGCAAAGTATCGAAGTTGGTGTCTTGCAAACCGATGGCTGGATATCCCGGCCCATAAGCTATGAGCGCTATAATGAGGGCACTGACCCGCAAACGCACACGGCAATAGCTCGCGTCATTGTATTGCCGAACGGAATTCGCGTTATGGTGGGGCGTGATCTCGGCGAGCCGGAGCAAGTGCGCCTTGTGGTAAGACGGGCGCTTTTCGCCGCGCTGGGTACGATGGGCATAGGCGCATGCCTGATCTGGTTCTTTGTTGGCCGGCGCGCGCTGCACCGGATAGATGAAGTTTCGGTCGCTTCACAACGCATCATGGGCGGCGATCTTGCGGGGCGGCTTCCGGTCAATGGTTCGGGAGACGAATTTGACCGCCTTTCCGAAAATCTCAATGGAATGCTGGCGCGCATACAGGAATTGAATGAAGGCGTCCGGCATGTCTCCGATAATATCGCCCATGACCTGAAGACGCCGCTGACGCGAATGCGAAACCGTGCTGAATCGGCTCTTTCCAACGCGAAAACCACGAAGGCCTATCGCGCTGCTATTGAGGACATGATAGCGGACTCCGATCTTCTGATCCGCACATTCAATGCCATTTTGATGATATCGCGTCTTGAGTCCGGTTACTCCAGCGAGACGATGGAGCCTTTGCCGCTGTCAGTGATCGTAGAAGACGTTTTTGAGCTTTACGAGCCGCTGGCCGAAGAGGCAGGAATTACCTTGTCTCTCGGTGCGATGGACGCAACGCCGGTCAAAGCCAATCGTGAGCTTATCGGGCAGACGATTTCAAACCTTGTGGACAACGCCATCAAATATGCGACCGGAGATAAGCCGGTCGAAGTGAGGCTCTCGGTCGAAAAGCACGATCGGGGGATCGCGATTGTCGTGAGCGATAATGGTCCGGGCATTCCCCCAGATCAGGTTGAACGCGCTACAGAGCGGTTTGTGCGCCTGGAGGAAAGCCGCTCTCAACCGGGCTCGGGACTTGGACTAAGCCTTGCCAAGGCGGTTATGAAATTGCACGGTGGTACATTGGAACTGCACGACAATGCGCCGGGCCTGCGTGCGGTGCTGGCGTTTCCAACGGGAGGGGATAATGGATGATTTTGAAAGATGCGGGCACTGCTGAAGAGCCGTTCTTTGATAGAAAACTTCGTGAACTGGCGCCACTCGACAAAAAGCAGGCTGCAGCATTTCTACTGGAGTTTGTGGAAAGTGCCGATGAAAAAACATGTAAGGCCGCCTCTGCTTTAAAGAAAAACAAGAAAGCAGCGGCTTTTTTATCATCGGTCCTCGATCTCTCGCCCTATTTGCGCAACGCTCTTTTGCGCTTGCCAGCAATAATTGACCCTCTTTTCGATCGTCCACTCGATGTTCGCCTGCAGGAACTCATGCAGGAAATTGCGAGGGTCACCGAAGTAGAAAATGCTACCGAAACGTCAATCATGACGGCTCTTCGTCAAAAGAAACTTGAGGGGCACCTTTTAATCGCTTTGGGTGATCTGTCTGGTCAGTTCGACACCAAAGACACGACACTTTTTCTTTCTCAACTGGCCCAAGCTTGTGTCGAAGCCGCAGTGCGCTTTCTTTTGCGAGACGCGCATAATGCGGGCAAGCTAAAGCTGCCGGATGTTCAACATCCAGATAAAAATTGTGGCTGGATCATTCTGGCTATGGGCAAATTTGGCGCATTCGAGCTGAATTATTCGTCTGACATTGATCTGATCGTTTTCATCGACGAGCAAAGCCCCGCAATTACCGACCCTTATGAATGTGTCGAAACTTTCTCACGCTTGACGCGGCGGCTGGTGCGGATCCTGCAGGATCGCACTGCAGACGGCTATGTCTTCCGCACCGATTTGCGGCTGCGACCCGATCCAGGTTCAACGCCGCTGGCTATCCCTGTTGGTGCAGCGCTGAATTATTATGAGGGGCGGGGCCAGAATTGGGAACGAGCCGCCATGATCAAAGCGCGCCCTGTGGCCGGAGATATTGAGGCTGGCAAGCAGGTCCTTGCGGAACTTGCTCCTTATGTCTGGCGCAAATATCTCGATTACGCTGCCATTGCCGATGTTCATTCTATCAAACGGCAGATCCATGCCCATAAGGGTCATGGCGAAGTCGCGGTGCGCGGTCACAATGTGAAGCTTGGTCGCGGCGGTATACGTGAGATCGAATTTTTCGTGCAAACCCAACAATTAATTGCGGGCGGGCGATTTCCTCAGCTTCGAGGCTCGAGCACTGTGGCTATGCTTGGCGCATTGCAGGGCTTGGGCTGGATCAATGCTGAAGCACGCGACACGCTGGCACAGAAATATGGCTTCCTTCGCGATGTCGAGCATCGCATCCAAATGATCGCCGACGAACAGACGCATATATTGCCCGAAGATGACGAAAACTTCCGGCGCGTCGCCTATATGATGGGCTACCGGGACACGGACACATTTACTGAAGATTTTCGAAAAACTCTGAAAACCGTCGAAACGCATTATGCAGCTTTGTTTGAGCAGGCGCAGGATTTGGCCGGGGAGGCCGGAAATCTTGTGTTTACCGGTGATGTCGACGATCCAGACACTCTGGAAACCTTGGCCAATTTCGGCTTTGAGCGGCCAAGCGATATTTGCCGTGTCATCCGCACATGGCATTTCGGACGCTATCGTGCCACGCAGTCAGCAGAGTCACGGGAAAGGCTGACCGAGCTGACACCGGTCTTGCTCAAGGCATTTGGGGCAACGAGCCGTGCTGACGAAGCGCTGATGCGTTTTGACGAAATGATCAAGGGGTTGCCAGCCGGCATCCAGCTCTTCAGCCTGCTTCAATCCAATCCGCGCTTGCTCGATCTGCTGGTTCTGATCATGGGCGCTGCACCCCGGCTGGCGGATATCATCACGCGTAAGCCGCATATTTTCGACGGCATGCTTGATCCCGCGATTTTTGCCGATGTTCCGACGCGAGCCTATCTTGCGGAACGATTGACGAGTTTTCTCGGACCCTCAAAGGTCTATGAGGATGTACTGGACAGGCTGCGCATCTTTGCAGCGGAACATCGTTTTCTGATCGGAATAAGATTGCTCACTGGTGCCATCGACGGCGCACGTGCGGGCAAAGCTTTTTCCGATCTGGCTGATCTGGTTATTGATAGCGCGCTCCACGCCGTGATTGACGAGTTCAAAAGCAAACATGGCGAGATCGGCGGCGGACGCATCGCCATTCTGGGCATGGGCAAGCTTGGCAGCCGCGAATTGACCGCAGGCTCCGATATAGATCTCATTCTCCTTTACGATCATGATGTGGATGCCGATGAATCAGATGGTGCAAAGCCCCTGGCATCGTCGCAATATTATATGCGGCTGACGCAACGTTTGATTGCCGCATTATCTGCTCCAACGGCCGAGGGCGTTCTTTACGAAGTTGATTTCCGCCTGCGACCGTCTGGCAATAAGGGCCCCGTTGCCACTCACATAGACTCGTTCCGCAAATATCAGCGGACCGAAGCATGGACCTGGGAACATATGGCTCTTAGCCGAGCGCGTCCTGTTGCTGGTGATCCCACTTTTTTCACCGAGATCGAAAAAGACATTTCAGAAATTTTGGCACTTCCCCGCGATAGCTCCAAAATCGCCAAGGATGTTGCCGAGATGCGCGCGATGGTCGAAGCAGAAAAGCCGCCCCGTGATGACTGGGATTTGAAGCTGGTTCCAGGTGGCATTATCGATCTGGAATTTATCGCGCAATTTGCTGTATTGACTGGCAATGTAAATGGCCCGGTCATCGCGCAGTCGACGGCGGAGGTGCTGGGCAAGATCAGCCCGGCTTTGGCTGAGCCTGCAACTGTCGACACTCTGATTGAAGCGGCAAATCTCTATACGGGCGTGACCCAGCTCATTCGCCTTTGCCTGAATGGTGATGTGAAGCGTGAAGACTTTCCGCCAGGACTAGTGGAGCAACTTTGCCGATCCTGCGATCTGCCGGATTTGCAGCGCTTGGAAAGCCAGTTGCAAGATAGTGCAAAATCGGTACGGAAGATTTTTGACGGCATTATGGGTGAAGCGCGTAAGCGATCCAGGCAGATTTAGCGTCTTCGTCTTACGCTGCCTCGGCAATATTACGTGTTGGAATACGCACGGACACAATTGTTCCAACGCCTTCTTGTGAGCGGATTTTCAGCGCACCGCCATGCAACTGTGTCAGCGAGCGCGAAATGGCGAGGCCGAGTCCAGAGCCTGCATGGGATTTGGTGAATTGGTTTTCCACCTGCTCGAACGGCTGGCCGATCTTCTTCATGGCGGATTTCGGAATACCGCAACCTGTATCCTCAATGGTTAAAACCAGTGCACCGGAAACCTTGCGGGCGCGCACGGAGATCCGCCCGCCCGTGCTGGTGAATTTCACCGCATTGGAGAGCAGGTTGATCAGGATTTGCTTGATGGCGCGGCGGTCAGCATCAAGTGTGACGCATTCGTCGATGCGTGTCTCCACCTTCACATTTTTTGCCTGCGCTTGCAGTGAAACAACGCGTACCGTCTCGCGGATAAGCGGGCAGAGATCGATTTCCTCACGGTCGAGTGTAAAGTGCCCGGCTTCGATCTTCGACATATCCAGAATATCGTTGATGACGTTCAGCAGATAATTGCCGCTGGTGTGGATATCCTGAACATATTCGACATAGCGGTCTGATCCCAGCGCTCCAAATGTTCCCGTATGCATGATTTCGGAGAAACCGATAATGGCATTCAGCGGGGTGCGAAGTTCGTGAGACATATTGGCGAGAAATTCGGATTTCGCGCGGTTGGCAGCCTCGGCCCGTTCCTTCTCCACGGCATATTTGCTGTTGAGTTCGGTCAGTTCCAGCGTGCGTTCCACTTCCGATTTACGCGCAAGGCTCAAATCGTGGATCGTGGCCATCAAACGTCGTTCGCTGTCGATCAAGCGCTCTTCATGGACCTTCAGCTGAGTAATATCGGTGCCGACGGAAACCAGTCCCCCATCCTGCGTGCGGCGCTCATTGACCTGCAGCCAGCGCCCATCCGCAAGTTGCCGCTCATAGGTAAGCGCGCCATTACGGCCATGTTCATTCGCCATACGCTTTTCAGATGCGACGGCGCGAATACGGGGTTCCAGTTCCTCTCGGCTGATACCAGGCAAGAGGCATTCATTGGCGAGACCTGAATATTCATTGAACTTGCCGTTCGACATGACAAGCCGGTTTTCGGCATCCCACAGCACGAAGGTTTCGGAGATGCTTTCAATTGCTTCGCGAATGCGTTGATCCGCTTGGGCAGTTGCCTGAACAAAGCGGTGCTGTTCGCTGACATCGACAGCTACGCCCACCAGATGAAGATCACCGAGATTGTCAGTATCGGCAACCTGAGCGCGAACGCGCATCCAGACCCAGTGACCTTCCGCATGCCGCATGCGGAAAACCCGGTCCATCTGGGTAATTTCCGCCGCTGCGACCTGTGCCGCGACGCTGTAGAGCTTGTCATCGTCCGGGTGAATGATTGCCGAAATGTCTCCGAGCGACAGAATGGAATCATAGGCCTCATAGCCCAGCATCTCATACATGGAGCGCGACCAGTACACGCGCCCTCGCGCCATATCCCAGTCCCACAAGCCGCTGCGTCCGCGTGCAAGCGCCGTGTCGACCCGCGCTTGCGCGTGTTGATAAAGCGCGTCGGCGTCCTGTGCCCGTGCCGATTGGCTGAAATATGCGTAGAGCACGATCAGCATGATGGTTGCCGTGCCTGCAAACATGGTGACATTCATGGAAACAGTGCTGCGCCATTCGGCGAAAATCGCTTCAACAGGATGCGCAGCCAAAACTGAATAGGCATTGTTTCCGGAGCGGGAAAAGGCGGCGAGGGAGGGCGTGCCTTCAACCTTCACCGGCATGACGCCCGCTCTTGCCCCAAAGAGGAAGAGCGGCTGCCCTTCTGTTATGAATGTTTCAAGGTTCCTGTTACGCCAGTGGTCGCCGCCGTCCGAAGCGGCAACGATATTGGCTTCCGGCGTCGCGATGGCAAACCACATTCCATCCGGAATAAGGTCGTTGGTACGCATATCGCTCAGTATATTCTGCAGGTCGCCCGTGCTGAGCGTCTCGCCCTTATTCATCCGGTTATCGATGACACTGGCCACATGGCTGGCGGCAATTGACAATGTTGCGCGAGCCGTGCGCTCCGCATCGTCACGCCACGCCAGCAATGACATGGAACGGACGATCGCAAGTACAACAAGAAAAATAATGATGAGTGGTGGAATGGCGCGGCGCAGATAGGGCTCAGCTGCAAGGAGCTTACCATAGGCAGGGTCAGCGAGAAGTTTTATGTGCCCTGAAAGCTTGTTCGAGGACTGCACCCCAGACTTGCTTCCGGCATAATTCTTCCCCGTCGGCGCGCGATACGCGTCCGCATTTGCCATCGAATGGCCCCCTCATTTGCCTTTGTATTCAGTGATTTGCTTCGACACGCCGCACATTCGAAGCACCCGTAGTGAATCAAAACTGATTCCGCGTGTCTAGTCCCTTTGTTAAATATTTATCAACACTTGTGGCAGCCGGAATCACAATCAAAAGAAGAGCTTATAAGCCTTTGATAAGACTCAAATTCCCTCCGGAGATTGTCCGGAGGGAATTTGGTGGTGGGCCGGTGGATAAGTTTTTCGCAACCGTTTAGGCCAGCGTGCGCTCGACAATATCGCGCACATCCGTCGAAAGACCGGCAACAGAGGCGATGCTGGCGAGGGCTTCCCGAGCGTGTTCGCGGCGTTCCGGTTCGAAGGACCGCCATGAACGCATCGCAGTCAAAAGCCGGGCTGCAAGCTGGGCATTTTTCTTGTCGATTGTCAGGATTGTCTCTGCGAAAAACTGGTAGCCTTTGCCATCTGCACGGTTGAACCCTGTCTGGTTACCGCTCGAAAATGCGCCGATCAGCGAGCGTGTACGGTTAGGGTTGTCGAGCGAAAAGAGCTGGTGCTTCATCAGTTCATTGACTTTGCCGAGCGCGCTTTCACCCGGTTGCATAGCCTGCACAACAAACCACTTATCCATCACCAGCGCATCATTTCCATATCGCGCTTCAAAGGCTTGCAAAGCGTCGTTGGTCGCAGTGCTTGTGCCAAAGCGCTGGACGAGAACGTTGAGCGCCGCAGCGCGGTCAGTCATATTGTTTGCTTGTTTAAACTGTTTGGATGCACGCTTCGGGTTACCATCGGCAACACTTAAATAATCCAGCAGGACATTGCGCAAGGAACGGCGACCCGCACCTGCCGCATCCGGATTGAACGCGCCGTGATGTTCCAGCTCATTATAAAGCTGTTCAAACTTCTCCCCATGGGCTTCAGCCACGGCAAGAATAAGTGCATCCCGACTGCCCAAAATGGCTTCCGGGTCAATATTGGCGCCAAGCTCGCGCGCAATATCGCTTTCGGAAGGAACATTGAGACACAGGGCACGGAAGGCTTCGTCCAAGGCATTATTAAAGGCCAGTTCCCCCAGAAGCCGGATCGATGAGCTTTCAATAGTCGCTGGCTTACCGCCTCGAACGCGTTTCGAATTGCTGGTGAGCTTGGAATTGAGCAGTTGCGTCAGAGCCTGCCAACGCGTCACCTCATCGCGGTCATTGCGAGCCAGGAAGGCAAGATCAGAACGTGTCAGCTCGCTGGTCATCGTCACAGGTGCAGAAAAACCGCGCAGCAGCGAGGGAACAGGACGCTCTGTAATCCCGGAAAAGGTAAAGCGCTCTTTGCGCTTGCGTAGATGAATAACATCGTCCTTGACCAATCCGCCCTTTGTTGCGCGTGGCCGGATCTCGCGGCCCTTGGTGCCCAACAGTCCAAATTGGATTGGAATGTGCATTGGTTTCTTGGAGGGCTGACCGGGTGTTGGCTTTAAAGATTGTTCTATCTCGATCTCGAAAGTCTTGGTTGCCTGATCGTAATCATAGGTGATTGCAAGATTCGGCGTTCCGGCTTGATCATACCAGAGCGCGAACTGGCTCAAATCTTCCCCCGAAGCGTCTTCAAATACCTTGATAAAGTCTTCGATGGTGGCCGCATCGCCGTCATGGCGTTCGAAATATAGATCCATGCCTTTACGGAAAGTCTCTGCACCAAGGATTGTACGGATCATCCGTACGACTTCCGAGCCTTTTTCATAGACAGTGGACGTGTAGAAATTATTGATCTCGCGGAACTGGCGCGGGCGCACCGGATGGGCGAGGGGACCTGCATCTTCGGGAAACTGATGGGCCTTCAGGCCTTTGACTTCGGCAATACGTTTAACGGCGCGCGAGCGCATATCCGCAGAGAATTCATGATCGCGATAGACGGTCAGCCCTTCCTTGAGGCAAAGCTGGAACCAGTCGCGGCAAGTGATTCTGTTTCCTGTCCAATTGTGGAAATATTCATGAGCGATGACAGCTTCAATACCGGCATAATCGACGTCGGTCGCAGTGTCCGGCTCGGCAAGAACATATTTATCGTTGAAGACGTTAAGTCCCTTGTTCTCCATTGCGCCCATATTGAAATCCGAAACGGCAACAATGTTGAATACGTCGAGATCATATTCACGCCCGAATTTTTCCTCGTCCCATGCCATGGAACGCTTCAGCGCATCCATGGCATAAAGCGCACGGCTTTCCTTGCCATGCTCAACATAAATGCCAAGATTGACTGGTCGTCCGGACGCTGTGGTGAATGTATCGGTTATAACGCCAAGGTCACCCGCAACGAGAGCGAAGAGATAGGCCGGCTTTGGATGCGGATCGTGCCAGATGGCGAAATGGCGGCCGTCGTCAAGCGTGCCTTTTTCACCCGGATTGCCGTTGGACAGCAGCAGTGGAGCTGCGCTTGTCTCGGCTTCGACGCGAACAGTGTAGACTGAAAGCAGATCAGGCCGGTCCAGATAATAGGTAATGCGACGGAAGCCTTCTGCTTCGCATTGCGTGCAGTAGACATTGCTTGAACGATAAAGCCCGGTAAGCTGCCGATTGGCAGTTGGGTTGATTTCGGTTGTAATTTCCAGCGTAAAAGTCTCGGCCTCAGGCAGTCCGCGAATTTCCAGTCTGTCGGGTGTGACCACATAGGTATTATCGCCCAACGCCACGCCATCGATGCAAATGGATTCGAGCTTTAACTCGTCGCCATCCAAAATGAGCGGCGTATCAAGTGCGACGCCTTCCCTGCGCTCGATTTTCAGCGTGGACTTAACGATTGTCCGCTCCGGGTGCAGACGAAAATCGAGATGTGTCTCAGGAATAAGAAAATCGGTTGGCTTATAGTCTTCCAGATGAAAAACCTGGCCGGTATCGGTACGCATAGATAACTGTCCTTCAAAAGCAATTCCAGGAAAAGTGGGAACCGGTTTTCCGTCCGGAGTTGCGTATAATAAAAAGATGGAACGGCACTGGGGCTTCAATGAAGAAACAGACCGTTTCATTGCGGCGGACCCTAACCGTGTTTTGCATCGCGCACAACAAATGCGGATGTTCACCCGATATATGGCGCAAAAACGCAACGTGATTGGTTTTTGTCTGGCGCCGCCTTGGAAACCGTCCTAAAGATATATCAGTTAAATTTCCATACCCTCGCTACAAATGCTCCAGCTCCCAAGGATTATTCCACTGTGTCCACGATAGTTCACCCTAAAGAAGGTGAACCGCTCAATGCGAACACCGTTCGCACAATGAATGTCATGCTCGGAATCGGCCTGAAGATCGCATCAGTATGCGTCTTCGTGGGCATGTCGAGCCTTCTTAAAGCCTCCGATGGTATTCCCGCGGGGCAGCTTGTCTTCTTTCGCTCCTTCTTTGCAATCTTTCCGGTCATCGCCTTCATCGCCTGGCAGGGGCAACTTGCTGTGGCGTTCAAAACCAAAGAGCCTTTCAGCCATTTTTGGCGTGGCTTTGTCGGCGTGAGTGCCATGAGTTTGAGCTTTTACGGTCTGACAAAATTGCCCCTGCCGGAAGCAATTGCCATCAGCTACGCGACGCCGCTTCTGACAGTCGTGTGCAGCGCGATCTTTTTGAAAGAAACAGTGCGCCTTTATCGCTGGTCGGCGGTTGGTGTCGGTCTCATTGGCGTACTCATTATTCTTTGGCCGCGCATGTCGTTCTTTACCGGGGAAAGCGAGTTTGGCGGGGATCAAGCCATAGGTGCCTTGGCAACTTTGGGTGGGGCGGGGCTCGCGGCTATCGCCATGTTGCTGGTGCGAAAGCTGGTACAGACAGAGCGAACGCCAACCATTGTTGTCTATTTTTCAATCGCTTCGAGCCTGATTGCTTTGGTTAGCTTTCCATTCGGCTGGGTGTGGCCTACTGGCTTGCAGGCAACTTATCTTATCATGGCGGGAATTGCCGGTGGCGTTGCGCAGATCCTTTTGACCGAGAGCTACCGCCATGCGGATATGTCGGCCATTGCGCCGTTCGAATATACATCAATGCTGCTCGGCCTTGCCATTGGATATCTTCTGTTCGGCGATATTCCCACTTGGGAAATGATCATCGGCGCAACGATCGTCATCGGCGCTGGTATTTTCATCATCTACCGCGAGCATCGTCTTGGGCTTGCGCGCGCCCGGGCCAAAAAGGCATCGACGCCACAGGGTTGAGTGTCATTCGTCAGGAACGCCTTCACTAAGTGGATGAAGGTTGAATGTTTCTGGCGTTTGCGGTCTGTCATGGGCGCCTATGGCAAAGTCCGGGCGCTCGGAAGGAGCTTGCGGAGCACGGCGCAAACTGCGCCAGAACGCATAGCCGCCATAGGCAGCATAGGTGATTGCCATGGTGACGAAGAAGCCGGATGGACCGTTCATATCCATAAGGCGGCCGGCAATTTGCGGGCCGATCATGCTGCCAATGCCATAAACGATCAGCAGTCCGCTCGAAATCTTTACGAATTCGCTCGGCTCGGCAAAGTCATTGGCATGGGCGACGTTGAGCGAATAGATCGGAAATAGCACGGTCCCGAATGCAAACATCAGCGTGTAGATCACCCATGGGGTGTTGGGTTGGACAAGGATCATCGTAATTGAGATCAGCACGCCGCCAATTCCCGCCACAACCATGACATAACGCCGGTCAACGAAGTCAGATATCCGGCCAATCGGATATTGGAACAATGCGCCACCGATCATCGAACTTGCGATCATGGTTGCTATGCCGAATGTGGAAAGGCCGATATCCCGGCCATAGACCGCCGAAAGAAAGTTCCAAGCCCCGGCAATGATGCCAGCAAGCAAGGAGCCGACCATGGCAGCCGGAGATTTTCGGTAAAGACCGGGCAGATCAAGCGAAACTTGCGTTAGTGGACGAGGGGACTGTGCATTGGATAGGCCCGTGGGGACAAGCGCGGCTGCGTAGATCAGCGCACCGACCATAAAAAGCACATGGGTAGCGGGATTTCCGAAGGGCAGGATATATTGACCCACCAGCAACCCCAGCATGGATACGATCATATAGATGGAAAAAACCATGCCGCGTGTGGCGTTTGTCACGCGCTCATTGAGCCAGCTTTCGATGACCATGTAGCTTCCGGCCAGCGAAAAACCAGCCAGTGCCCGAAATAATGTCCAGGCCCATGGGTCCATGATCAGCCCATGCATCAGCATAGACATGCCCAGCAACGTCAATAGTACCGCAAAAACCCTGACATGGCCGACGCGCCGCACAAGGCGCGGCACAACGATACACCCACCGGTGAAGGCAAGCGCATAGCCCGTGCCCATCCAACCGATTGTCGTGGGCGACCAGCCCTCCATGCCGGCACGCAGCGGCAGAAGAATGCCTGCCAGCCCTCCTGCTGTCAGCATCAAGAACGTGCTGGTCAATAATGCCGTGATGGGCAAGAGCTGGCGAAACATGATGTTATCCTGATTACAATGAACCTTATCGCGCGGCACAGCTTGGCGCGCCGGAAATTACGACACTGCATCTCCGGTTTTGCGGCAGGTTTTAATCGGTAAGGGCACGTAGCCGTAATTTGACGCTGAGGAAATCCCGCCAAGCAAACTTTTTCTGCGCTGAATTGCGCAGCAGATAGGCCGGGTGGAGCGTTGGCATGACGGGTATTTGATTTCCTGACCCTGTCAAATGGGTTTTCCAATTTCCACGAAGGCGTAAAATGCCCTCAGGAGCATTGGTCAATGCCTTTGCCGCAGGACCACCGAGCGCCACAAGTAATTTCGGATTTGCCAGCTCGATTTGCCGCTCGAAAAAGGGGCGGCAAATTTCAGTTTCCAAAGGCGTTGGCGTTCTGTTTCCGGGCGGACGCCATGGAATTGTATTGGCGATATATACGCTTTGCCTGTCGAGACCGATTGCAGCCAACATGCGGTCGAGCAACTGGCCTGAGCGGCCAATGAAGGGTATGCCCTCCAGATCTTCTTCGCGGCCCGGCGCTTCACCGACAAACATGATCGCCGCTTGCGGATTGCCATCGGCAAAGACCAGATTCTTTGCTGTAAATTTAAGATTACAACCATCAAATGCTGCCAGCTGTTCGCGCAGTTCCTCCAATGTCGTCGCGTTCGCCGCCATCTGCCGGGCCATGGCAATCTTGGCATCATCGGGCACGGATGCCTTGCTGAGCGTTGATGGTGCGGAGGCGCTTGCATCGATGGGCGGTTTTAAGCCGGCGGGTGAGGGCGCATTTGAGCGAGTGGCAACAGGAGCCTGCTGAGTCTGTGCCCGCTTGGTATCAACCTGCGAAAACCTGTCGACAGGCGTGTCGACCAGCGGAGTATCGACTCCCGCCTCGGCATAAAAGTGCAAGATTTCGCTTAACGTCGACAATGGATAATCCTTCTCATCCTTGAAGTCGCAAATTGCAGTGTGCATTGCAAGCTCAAGACGTTTAAGAGGAGGGAATGCGTGGGTCCTGCACAAGATAAAATGTACGTTTGGGCGTAAAGTCGGCAATCGGAAAGCCAAAGCTGGCATTCTCGCCGGGATCAATCTTTCCATCGCGGAATATCATCCGGTCATAGGGCTCGAAATCATCGCTGAAACTTGCGTAGCCATATGAGTCGATAGCGTCCTTCTTGTCGCCCGGCTGATAGAAGGACAGCCCATCGCCATAGTCGCTTGGCACATTCAATTGCTCCTGCAACTCGAAGCCAAATTCTACCCAAGGGTGACCACTGCCATTGGTTACTTCGACACGCATGTGAAACAGGATGCCGATATCTTCGGCAGGATCTTTAAGATTGGTCTGTTCGGTTCGAATGATCAGGACTGTGGGCGTTGTCGAATGGAACTCTTCGGTCAGGATAATCGGGTCTTGCCTTGTGCCTTTTCCGCTTACGCCGATAATCGTAAAGCCTCCCATTTCATCGGAAAAAGTATAGCGGCCTGCACTCCACAATTTTCCAGATTCAGCTTGGGCTGCGATGCTCGCGAAAAACAGAACGCACCCGGTTATCAGGCTTAAAGGCCAGCGCAGACTCATCCACCTCATCCGGCCCTCCCAAGCGGTTGCGTTCAACGTGGTCGGCAATTTGATTGCAGGATTATGACGGAAAAGAGCGGGGGCGCAACAGCTGTAAGGAACTAGCGAGCGACCTCTTCTGCAGATATATTGACGTTTACGTTAAAGTAAGTATAAAAATATGCCGGCTAGTCGTGGAATGAGGGCAATTGGCCGCATCTGATAGGCGCGACTCATTGTGGCAAACAGTTATTGTTGCGCTACAAATCAAAAAAACGACGCGCCACCGGCGCATAAGGGAATTTACTGCAGGAGGAATGCATGAGCGAGACAATTGAACTTCCAGAGCGCGAGAGCATGGAGTTTGATGTCGTGATCGTCGGCGGCGGGCCTTCCGGCCTTTCTGCTGCCATCAGGCTCAAGCAAATCAACCCCGAGCTTTCAGTTGTCGTCCTTGAAAAGGGCGGCGAGGTGGGCGCACACATCCTTTCCGGTGCTGTCGTTGATCCGATCGGTGTCGATAAGCTCTTGCCGGGTTGGCGCGAAGAGGAGGGGCATCCCTTCAAGACGCCTGTGACCGCGGATCATTTTCTTGTGCTCGGACCAGCGGGCTCTGTGCGTTTACCGAATTTCGCCATGCCGCCGCTGATGAACAATCATGGCAATTTCATTGTTTCACTGGGCAATGTGTGCCGTTGGCTTGGCACAAAGGCCGAGGAGCTCGGCGTCGAAATTTACCCGGGCTTTGCCGCAACCGAAGTGCTCTACAATGATAGCGGTGCTGTCATTGGCGTTGCGACGGGCGATATGGGTATTGAAAAAGACGGTTCGCATGGCCCAGCCTATACGCGGGGCATGGAACTGCTGGGCAAGTACACGCTTATTGCTGAAGGCGCGCGGGGCTCTCTTGCCAAACAGCTTATCAACCAGTTCAAGCTCGATGAGGGCAAGGAGCCAGCCAAATACGGTATCGGCTTGAAGGAACTCTGGCAGATTGATCCTGCAAAGCACAAACTTGGACTTGTGCAACATTCATTCGGCTGGCCGCTTGACATGAAAACAGGTGGCGGATCGTTCCTCTATCATTTGGAGGACAACACGGTCGCGGTCGGGTTTGTCATGCATCTCAATTACAAGAACCCCTATCTGTCGCCATTCGAAGAATTTCAGCGTTTCAAAACCCACCCAGCCATTCGTGGTATTTTCGAAGGTGGAAAACGTCTTGGCTATGGTGCGCGTGCGATTACCGAAGGCGGCTGGCAATCTGTACCGAAGCTATCTTTCCCGGGCGGTGCGCTGCTTGGTTGCTCCGCCGGGTTCGTCAATGTTCCGCGTATCAAGGGTTCGCATAATGCAATGCTATCAGGCATGCTTGCCGCAGAACATGTTGCAGAAGCATTGGCGACAGGCCGGGCCAATGATGAACTGATTACTTACGAAAATGCCTGGCGCACCAGCGAAATCGGCAAGGACCTCAAGCGTGTCCGCAACGTCAAGCCGATGTGGTCAAAGCTTGGCACCATTGGCGGCGTCGCCCTCGGTGGTCTCGATATGTGGCTCAATACAATTTTTGGCGGCTGGTCGCCTTTGGGTACCTGGAAACACGGCAAGAATGATGCGGCATCGCTGGAGCCAGCGGCAAATTACAAGCCGATTGCCTATCCGAAGCCAGATGGCGTCCTGACTTTTGATCGTCTTTCCTCAGTATTCCTCTCCAATACAAATCATGAAGAAAACGAACCAGCCCATCTGATCGTCAAGAACATGGCGCTTCAAAAGACTTCCGAGCACGATATTTATGCCGGACCATCAACACGCTATTGTCCGGCTGGTGTTTATGAGTGGGTTGAGGAACCAACCGGCCCGAAATTCGTGATCAATGCGCAGAACTGCGTTCACTGCAAGACTTGCGATATCAAGGACCCAAACCAGAATATCAATTGGGTACCGCCGCAGGGTGGCGAGGGTCCTGTCTACACCAATATGTAAAACTGCAACGACGCGCTACGGTGATGCTGAAAGCCGCTACTCAGACTTTTCAAGCATCACTGTCTGCTGCTCTGGCTCGTTGCCGTCATCGACACCGGCAATTGAAAAGCGCAGCAGAAGCGGCAGGTGGTCCGAGCCTACAGGTTCAAGAGTTTCGACCTGTGTCGAGACAATCCTGTCAGAGACCAGTATGTGGTCCAGCGGCAGGCCAATCCATTTGGCCGCGCGCGCCAGGGTTCCGTTGACCAGCCAGCTTGGGCGCAAGCCCTCTGCAATGCGTGTCTTGCTATATTGTGTGATGTTTTTTAGCGTTTGGCTCCATGGTACAGCATTAAAATCACCTGAAACAATCAACGGTCCTTCGAGTTTTTCGAAATAGGGCCGGATTTCCTCGACATTCCAGTCCTGCGCGAAAGGCCATGGCCAATCCAGATGCAACGATGCAATTATGGCGCTGCGTCCGCCAAAGTCGATCCTCGCAATAGCGACGAGACTATCAATACAGATCGGAGTTGAGCCCAATGCGAAGGGCCGCCGCGAAAGGATCGCTGCGCCTCCTATTGGGCTGCGATTTGAGCAGTAAAACGTATAAGGATAACGCGCTTCTATGGCTTTAAGTCGGGGGCGCCAATTGTCGGAAACCTCCTGCAAGGCAATGACATCGGGCGACTCTCTACCGATCAACCGGAAAACCTCCGCCTGCTGCTCATTGTCATAGCGCAGATTCAGTTGCAGCAGCTTGTACTGCGCCAGGCTCGTGGGCGCAGCCTCTGCGCCGGGGGCGGTCGGCGGTGTCAGTACCGTAGCCAGGGCAGTCATGCTTAAAACGATTGCCATTATTCCTTCGCGCCAAAGACGAAGAAACAGCGCTGGCAATGCAGACAGAGCCATGAGCACGGCAAGATGCATACGAAAATGCGAAAAAGAATCGAGTGCTGGATGTGCAGCACCGAAAAAACCAAGCACCAGAGGTATGGAAAACAGAACCGGTATCAATACGGCTGCGAGCTTGATCCAGGATTGCTTGTTCTTCGTCATCATCATTCCGCATTAACCCGGCAATTGCGACGCAATCAAGATGCGATTTTCGTTGGATAATAACAACCTGAGCACTGCTGACGGCACAAATTATACAACTGTGCGTTCGTTGTCCTCCATCGGGTTTCCAGCCAAATATCGGGTAGTTTTGAGGGCAGAAGCAGTGTGGGCCGAGCGAACCGGCCCATCGGGAAGATGGGCTTCCCGACTGGGCATCAGCCTTGCCGTTAAAACTGGAGGTAAACTATGCGGTACATGCCGTTTAGCGTTACTCTTACTGTGAAAAAGACCCGGACTAGCTGGTGGCTCAGCGTCCGGGTCCATTTCAAATAGTAAGATATAGAGGGGTGGGCGGAAATCCGCCCCTCACTCCGCTTCCAAATATAGCATCATTGGAACTATTTCCAAGCAACTTGTGGTTGGACTTTCGCTCAGCAAACCTATCCATTAGGTCTTGCGATGACGGAGAATTGCCATGGCTGTAAAACGTATTGTTGCAAACCTGCCTGCGGAAGACCCGCAGGCCTTGCGCTCGTTCTACGAAGCTTTGTTCGATCTGCAAGTTGTCATGGATCATGGTTGGATTTTGACTTTTGCCTCGCCGGAAGGAACAAAACCTCAATTGAGCGTGGCGAGCCAAGGCGGCTCCGGCACGATCGTCCCCCGGATATCAATAGAAGTCGACAATGTGGACAAGATCTACGATCTCGTCAAAGCTGCCGGTCATGAGATCGTTTACCAGATAACTGACGAACCATGGGGTGTTCGCCGCTTCTATGTTCGCAATCCATCCGGCGCGATCATAAATGTGCTGGAGCAGAGCTAGTCCCGCATTCTTCTCTAAAGCAACTTCCTCAGATCGTTGAGCAATCGCCCTTGTTCGCCAGGCGTCAAGACCTGTTCAAGTTCGCCATGCGTACTCACCCATATGGGCATCACGGCAGCGAGCAGATGCAATCCCTTATCCGTCAAAGTCAGGAGGCGGCTCCGCTTGTCGCTTGGGTCGACCATGGTCGTGATCAGACCACGTCTTTCCATTGGCTTTAGCGCGGCAGTAAGTGTCGTGCGGTCCATGGCAAGCAAAGAAGCAACAGAACTGAGATTTGGCGGCTCTGGCCGGTTCAATGACATCAGCAAGGAAAATTGGCCGTTGGTCAGCTCGTGGGGGCGAAGCGCTTCATCGAACATTCGCGCCAAAGAGCGAGCGGCCCGCTGAACGGTCAGGCACATGCAGTGATCGCGAACGTGAATAGTGGTTTCGAAAGTAACAGAGATCGTCTTTGACATGATTTATTTATGTTGATATCAACATATTTGTCAACATTCAGATACAGATCGTGGTGGGAGGAATTATCATGAGCGGAAACTTTATCTGGTACGAATTGCTGACGAGCGATACGCAGGCTGCCGAAGCTTTTTATACCCATGTCGTAGGGTGGGGGGCGGAGGATTCTGCTAACTCTCCGGTGAAATATACATTGCTGACCGTCGACAAGGCTCCCGTAGCGGGACTGATGTCGGCAAAGGATGCGAAGGTGGAGGGCGTTCCGCCCATGTGGTCAGGTTACATCATGGTTGATGACGTGGCTGACTATGTGGAGCGTGTGAAGGAGGCCGGCGGCAAAGTTCACACCGATATTATGGAGATTCCTGGCGTGGGGACATTCGCGGTTGTCGCCGACCCGCTGGGCGCTCCCTTCCAGCTATTCAAGCCATCCAAGCAGGCCCCGGATAATTATCCTGCGCCTTTTACAACTGGCACCATTGGCTGGCATGAACTTGTGTCGGGCGATGCTGACAAGGCTTTCACATTCTATTCCACGCTGTTTGGCTGGACCAAGGGTGAAGCCATGGATATGGGGCCAATGGGCACCTATCAGATATTCAATGTCGACGGCCAGATGTATGGCGGCATGATGACCAGCACCAACGCCGCCGATGTAAAGCTCTGGCGGTTCTACTTCATCGTCGACAATATCGACGCAGCGGTCGCGCGCATCAAGGGGAAAGGCGGCCAGGTGACAACCGAGCCCATGGCTGTTCCGGGTGATGCCTGGATCATCGAGGGCCGCGATCCGCAGGGCGCATATTTTGCTCTTACCGGACCGCGTAAATAATCCCTATTGGAAAGCCATCTCGAAGAAGCTGCGCAATTTTCGCGAGTGCAGCTTCTCTGGCGGCATTTCAGCAAGTTTTTCCAGTGCGCGAATACCAATCTGCAAATGCTGAGCGACCTGCCGCTTGTAAAATTCAGTCGCCATGCCCGGAAGCTTCAACTCGCCATGCAATGGCTTATCCGAAACACAAAGGAGCGTTCCATAAGGCACGCGGAAGCGGAAACCGTTTGCAGCGATTGTGGCGGACTCCATATCGAGCGCTATCGCGCGTGATTGCGAAAGCCGCTTTACCGGGCCGCGCTGGTCACGCAGTTCCCAGTTTCTGTTATCGATTGTGGCAACAGTGCCGGTGCGCATGATCCGCTTCAGATCATAGCCTTCAAGCCCGGTAACTTCCGCTACTGCCTGTTCCAGCGCAACCTGCACCTCAGCCAAAGCAGGGATCGGCACCCATACAGGCAGATCATCGTCGAGAACGTGATCTTCGCGCACATAGGCGTGGGCAAGCACATAATCGCCCAAAGCCTGCGTATTGCGCAGACCGGCGCAATGGCCAAGCATAAGCCAGGCATGCGGCCGCAACACAGCAATATGGTCGGTTATAGTCTTGGCGTTGGAGGGACCTACGCCAATATTGACCATGGTAATGCCGGAACCATCCTCGCGCGCCAGATGATAAGCCGGCATTTGCGGTAGCCTGCCGATTGGTACGCCGGATGTGGGGGCCTCATCGCCCGCTTCTGTGATGAGGTTGCCCGGCTCGATAAAACGCTCATATCCGCCTCCGCCAGCCGCCATAAGCCCCCGCGACAAGGCGCAGAACTCATCAATGTAAAACTGGTAATTGGTGAACAGGACATAGTTCTGGAAATGCATGGGGCGCGTGGCCGTATAGTGCGACAAGCGATGTAATGAATAGTCTACGCGCTGCGCGGTAAATGGCGAAAGCGGCATGATACTATCGAGATCATCGGTTTCGTATTCGCCGTTGACGATCCGGTCGTCGGTCGCAGCCAAATCCGGCACATCGAACAGATCACGCAACGGCAATAGAAAAGCGTCGGCGACTGAGGAGTCGACATGTGTGCCTTCCAGAAATGCGAAGTGAATAGGAATCGGCGTTGTTGATTCCTGCACGGTAACGGGACGGCCATGGTTGCGGATAAGCAGGCGGATCTGTTCTTCGAGATAATTATCGAAAAGATCCGGCCGGGTTATCGTTGCTGAATATTGCCCAGGTGCCGACACGTGGCCAAAGGCAAGCCGCGAGTCGATCTGCGCATAGCTTGATGTTGAGAGGCTCACCTCAGGATAAAAAGCACGAAAATGCGTTGCATCTCCTGCTTCACCTCTTGCTACACTGTCGAAAGCATCCCGCAAAAATTGGGTATTGCGTTCGTAAAGCGCGCTGAGTGCCTGAACGGCGGCCTTGGCATCTGTAAATTCCTCTGCCTCAACATGGGCTGGCATGCTGATGGAGGCTGTTTTCCTGGTTCCGATTCGTTTGTCCATCACCCAATATAGTGATTCAGTGCGACATTTGAAAAGCGGTCAGCTTAAACTCTTTGCAGGCTGACCAGCAAAACCAAACCTATCCCACCATTTGAGGGCGACCGGCCTTCATAGCTTGCGGCAAAAGCAATGACAGGACCGACAAGAATGGCTGAAAATATCAATGCCCTTAAAAACAGCAGCGAGTAATTGGCAGTTGTATTTAACATGGTCGTTTCCCCGAAAGCGGCTTGGCTAGTAACGACTTTGCTCCGGATTAGCTGAACTGGTGCTGATCTTGTTGTTCATCAACTGTTCAACAAGCGCTGTGCGAGCCCCTTGTGAAAGGACAATGGCTGCCTATGTTTAAAATCCAATCGACCCACTCATGGAGACGGATATGACAAGCCAAACCAAGCCGATCGAGCTTTACTACTGGCCCACACCCAATGGATGGAAAATTTCCATCATGCTTGAAGAGCTCGGTGTTCCTTACGACGTGAAGCTGGTGAATATCGGCAAGGGCGACCAGTTCGAGCCGTCATTTCTGAAAATCGCTCCCAATAATCGCATGCCCGCTATTATCGATCCGGAAGGGCCTGACAGTCAGCCGATCTCCATTTTTGAATCTGGAGCGATCCTGCAATATCTTGGCCGGAAGTTTGGCAAGCTCTATCCGCAGGACGAACGTAAGCGGGTCGCTGTTGAAGAGTGGCTATTCTGGCAGGTCGGCGGACTCGGTCCCATGGCAGGTCAGGCACATCATTTCCGTAATTATGCGCCCGAAAAGATCGAATATGGCATTAATCGCTACACGAACGAGGTCAATCGACTTTATGGAGTGATGAATCGCCGCCTTGAAGGCAGGGATTTTCTTGCAGACGAATACTCCATTGCTGATATCGCCTCCTATGGCTGGACGATTTCTCACGCCAACCAGGGCCAGGATCTCAATGATTTCCCTAATCTGAAGCGCTGGTTTGAAGCGATCCGCGCGCGTCCGGCGGTCGAGCGTGGCGTAGCCGTTGGTAAGGAAGAGCGCCGTAATCTCGCGGACGATAAGGAAGCGCAAAAGATTCTGTTCGGTCAAACAGCCCGCTAATCGCTGACGATAACAAAAAGTAGCCGTAGCTTGCCGTGGCCAAGGAGGCACAAAATAGGTTCTCTTGGGCAGAGAACCTATTAATTCTGCGCCGACCGTAAAGCCGATGCAACGAGCCCGCAGTCAGACGGGTGGGATACGCCAAGCGGGTGGCCGTAGCCGAGCTGATAAGGCTATAGCCGGGCCGATAAGTCTGCGGCAAAGCTGATAGCTGTGCCAGACTGGTAGCATTAGCCATAATCTGGTTGGCAGGTAAGTCCGAGATCAACTCGTAAGGCTGCGCAAAGCTGGCAGCAGTAGCCGAGCCAATACGGCCGGGCAGCCAATAAGTCCGCGGCCAATAATGCCAGGCAATAAAAAGCAGTCATGGAGGGTATCCATGACTGCTTTGCATTCCTATAATTTTTGCCCGTAACCAGCAATACTGGCTCAGACCCTTGGTTCTGCTTCGGTCAACCGAATAAAATACATCCGGATGAAGCCATCAGCGCTAGCGGTGTTTGAAATATCGCTGCACAGCCACCCTCAAACTTTTAACAATTACGCGCTGGGAGGATGCGCGTAAAAATTATGGCCTCGTAGATATCGATCGCAGAATAAAACAATCTTTATAATTGATACTAAAACAGCAACATTTAAAATGTAGCCAATCTATACTTCACTTGGATTTCGCGCGCAATTATACCTTAGTCTAAGACTGCCACTTTAATGAATTTGGCATTTCAGATGCTGGATGAAAGCGTTTGATGCGCAAATGCTTATAAAGCGGTTGCTTTATAGACGCTGATCGATCGATATCGGAACGGCAGCCAGCCCTGCATCGGTTCATTTCAACCATGATCTGTAAATTTTGCTGGCGCACATTCTAATTGCATGTAGGCTCCAACCGCTTTTCTTTAGAAAAAGGGGGAACCATGCCTTTCAAGAAAATTTTCTATGCGGGTCTGATTACCGCTGCTTTCGGCGCCTCATCGGCTATGGCCGAAGATATCGAGATTGCGGTGGCCGGCCCGATGACCGGCCAACTTGCCAATATTGGCGATCAGTTCAAACAGGGTGCTCAGGCCGCTGCCGACGCGATCAATGAAAAGGGCGGCATTATGGGCCGCAAGATCAAGCTCGTCATGGAGGATGATGTTTGCGATCCAAAGCAGGCCGTTTCCATCGCCAACCGCATTGTCGCTGCCGGTATCAAGTTCGTCGATGGTCATGCTTGCTCGGGTTCGAGCATTCCGGCTTCTTCGGTCTATGCTGAAGCTGGCGTATTGATGATGACGCCCGCTTCGTCAAATCCAGAATTGACCGACGCCGCTGCAAAGAATGGCTGGCCGACGATCATGCGCCTCTACACGCGCGATGATGCGCAGGGCGAATTTGTCGGACCTTGGATTGCCGAGAAGTACAAGGGCAAAAACGTCGTGGTTCTTCACGACAAGGGCGCCTATGGCAAGGGTCTTGCGGATGCCGTCAAGGGCAAGATGAATGAAGCTGGGCTGAAGGAAATTCTTTATGACGGCATCAATGCCGGTGAAAAGGATTATTCTGCGCTTATTACCAAGCTGAAGGATTTGAAGGCCGATTTCGTTTATTTCGGTGGCTATCATCAGGAAGCAGGGCTCATCCTGCGGCAAGCGGCAGACCAGAACTTCAAATTTCAGCTGATGATGGGCGACTCCATCGCATCTCCAGACTTCTGGGCCGTTTCCGGTCCTGCAGCTGAAGGGGTTATCTTCACCTTCCCAGCCAATCCGCAAGTTCGGCCTGAAGCCAAAGCAGCAGTGGAAAAGATCAAGGCTGGCGGTTTTGTACCTGATGGCTTTACGCTGTTTTCCTACGCCGTTATTGAAACTTTCGCACAAGGAATTGAGCGTGCAGGCGGTGATGATCCGGCAAAGGTCGCGGAAATTCTCAAGGACGGCACGCCCGTGAATACCGTCATTGGCCCTGTCGTTTTTGATGAAAAGGGCGATATCAAGGATGCCAAATACGATATTAATATTTGGCATGATGGAGCTTACGCACCCATAAAGGAATAATGCGGGGACCTTGCTCTCAATGAACTGGGTTTAAAAGAATGGGCAGGCAGGTTCTTTACCTTGCCTGCCCCTTTTCAATCCCGGCCCACAGATTACTGACGCGTCAAGCTCTCGCTTTTGCAGATGAGACCACCCATCACGCATCCGGACAGCGAAAGCGTGTCGCCTTTGGCGCTGGCCTTGCCATTATAAGTCTTGCCCTCATCAAGCTTGTTGACGGTGCCTTTATAAGAGCCATCCTTGCCTGCCATGGAGCCGATGGACTTGCCCTTATATTCGCCGGTCATCACTGTACCGCAATATTTGTCCCCGCCGCAGGATGAATACTGGATAATTGTGCCGTTAGGGCGCTTCCAGGAACCAACGATAGGCTCTTCAGCCATTGCTGATCCAGTCATAAGGGCAAAGCTGGCGCAGGCCAGTAAAATTTTGAACTTCATAATATCCTCCCGGTGAAGCGAACCAGCTCTCCGCCTGTTCGCAATAGTGCTTACGCGCACGTAAAGGTAATTTAAAATGCGAAGGAAGGGAAGTATGCCCAAACGGCAATTTTCTCCGGGGCAATGGCTTTTATAAGAAGGTTTGACTTGGGCTTCGGCGGGCCCCGAAAATCGGAACTCAATATTCCAATCGGATATGTGGTTAGCAAAGGCTTGAAATCGCTCTGGCGCATTTTAGGCGAATTTTTGACAAACGCCCGTATTGCCTGGAGCATTATATTTAACGAATTCCGAAGTTTACCAATTGTTTTTGTTTTGTTTGATCCCGGTTAATCATGCCCTTTAACAGCAATTTCAAGCCTCTCCTTCATTATCGGAAGCATCAAAAGAGCACGCCAAAAACAAACAGGCGGTTCTCAGAAGTCTGACAGGGCTTTCGTTTGACGCATACGAAATAGGTTCAACAGGGGTTTGGTAAAATGGCACGCTTTGATCTTCAAAATCTGGAAAATGGCCACATTGCTGGTGCGGCTCAGACAGATATTCTTTTTGAAATGGGCATCATGTATGCGACCGGTCGCGACTGTTCCGTCGATCTTGTGGCTGCCCATAAATGGTTCAATATCGCTGCAATCAAAGGTTGTGATCGTGCCGCCAAGCTGCGCGCTGAGATCGGGGCAAAAATGCCAAAGGCTGATATCGCCGTTGCTCTTCGTGAAGCGCGCGAATGGATGACCACTCACTAACTTCGTTTGATAAAGCAATAAAAGTATAAAACTTTAATCAAATGCCGTTTATTGACGATTTTTGTGGAAAATAATCAAAATTAATTAGCAGGCGCTTGGTTCGGTCGAATATTTTGTTCGACTGGTAAAATAAATGGTATATTTCCGACATAGTGCTTTGACAATTTTCAAGCTTTTCGCGTATTGAAGATGCGGTGAAGCGCTACAACCTGCGCGTGTGCGCGATTGATAATGAAGACGGAAAACATATGCTGGACGATTTGGAGAGGTTGTTATCAAGTTTAATTGACGCTCAAACACAACTCATAACGATGTGTGCCAAATCAAAATCTTTTCCTGACAACAATACTTTGCAGAAGATTGCCACACTTGAGCTCAACATTGCGGCTATAGAAACCGCTATTGCCAACCTGCCAAAACAGTCCGGATAGGTTCGACTCCGGCGCTGCCTCCCGAGGCGGCTATTCATTCGTCTCAAATCGCACCAGCGATGATTTTTCTTTGACTTGCGAGCTTTCCGTTACGATTTCGGCAATTTTGCCGTCATGCGGCGCGGTGATAGTGTGTTCCATCTTCATCGCTTCGAGCACCAGCAATATTTGACCCTTTTTGACCATATCGCCTGCTGAAACGCGCACTGACTTTACCAGGCCGGGCATGGGGGCACTGAGACGGTCTGCGGCATTGCCCGCTGCTTCCGCAAGGAGGAACGGGTCCGTGACGGCAAAGCTTGAAACCGCCCCTTTGGAAAGCACGGCGATGCCATTGGGTATAGCCGCTGTCTTGGCGCGCAGATTGATGCCTTTTCCGGTCACATGCCAGCCGCTTGCATCACGCCGGACCTTCACTTCAATTTTTCCTGCTGGCCCGGAAAGCATGAAGCGCTCATTGTTGAGTATAGCCACGCCATAACGCACGGGCTTTTCTTCCTCAATGAGTGTTACGGGATAGGCGGGGGAACCGAGATGGCTATATCCGCGCAGGGTCGCCCATGGGTCATCCGAGGCTGGCTGTTCCAGTAATCCGCTTGCAGCAATGATTGCCAGTTCTTTTGCACCGGCAGCTGTGGCTGATGGCGCCACGAGGCTGGCAAGATCGCGATCAATAAGGCCGGTGTCCACATCACCGCTGCCGAAACCTTCATGACGGATCAGGGCTGCGAGAAAGGCGAGGTTGGTGGTTGTGCCTGCAATCTCGGTTTGCACCAGCGCGCTTTCCATGGCTGCCAATGCTGCTGTCCGGTCGGCTGCGTGGACAACAACCTTTGCAATCATCGGGTCATAAAACGGCGAGATCGTATCGCCTGCGCGCACGCCAGTCTCGATGCGAATATCACCATTGGTCACGTTGTCGGGGAATGCCAGATGGTGCAGCGTGCCGATTGCCGGAAGAAAGCTGCGGGCAGGGTCTTCCGCATAGAGTCGGGCTTCAACGGCATGACCATTTAGCGGGATTTGCTTTTGCGTCAGCGGGAGTTTTTCTCCTGCTGCCACCCGCAATTGCCATTCGACCAGATCAAGTCCGGTAATCATTTCCGTAACGGGATGCTCAACCTGAAGGCGGGTGTTCATTTCCATGAACCAGAAACGGTCGGCTTTTAGACCTTCACTGGCATCGACGATGAATTCGATTGTGCCCGCGCCGGAATAATTGATCGCCAAAGCAGCCTTCACCGCAGCGCTGGTCATTGCCGCGCGCATTTCGGCGGTAATGCCCGGAGCAGGGGCCTCTTCAATCACCTTTTGGTGGCGGCGCTGTAGCGAGCAATCACGCTCATAAAGATGCACGGCATTGCCGTGATTATCGCCGAAAACCTGAACTTCAATATGGCGCGGCTTGGCAACATATTTTTCAACCAGCACACGGTCATCGCCGAAAGCGCTTTTTGCCTCACGCCGCGCACTACCCAGCGCCTCGGCAAAATCGTCGGGATTGTCGACCTTGCGCATGCCTTTGCCGCCGCCGCCAGCGCGGGCCTTGATCAGCACTGGATAGCCGATTTCCCGCGCTTTGGAGGCCAGAACCACCAGTTCCTGCGCTTCGCCGTGATAGCCTGGAACAACGGGCACCCCGGCCTTTTCCATCAGGCGCTTGGCGGCATCCTTTAACCCCATGGCACGAATGGAATCGGCGCTTGGGCCGATGAAAACCAGTCCTGCTTTCACCACTGCATCGACAAATCCGGGATTTTCCGAAAGAAACCCATAACCGGGGTGGATTGCCTCGGCTCCCGTGGCAAGCGCCGCTTCAATAATGTGGTCCGCCCGCAGATAGCTGTCGGTGACAGGCGCGGGTCCGATATTGACCGCCTCGTCCGCCATGGCGACATGCAGGGACTGTGCATCCGCATCGGAATAAACGGCAACAGTGCCGATCCCCATGCGCTGCGCCGTGCGAATGACTCGGCAGGCGATTTCACCACGATTGGCAATGAGAATTCTTGAGAACATCTTTGTCATGGGCATTGTATCTCGCTTGTTCGGCATGCGCCTTGTGCGTGGTTCGACAAGCTCACCATGAGGGAGGTTGCCGCTTTGCCTGCACGCTGGAGTATCTGGGGCTTTGCAATCCTCAGTTTTCCCTCATGGTGAGCTTGTCGAACCGCGCTGGACCGGATTGCTAATGTGGGCTTTATTATGAGCATTGGAGTTGCCATCCCATCACATCCGGAACATGCCAAAGCGCGTTTCTTCCACTGGTGCGTTCAATGCGGCAGATAGGGATAGCGCCAGCACTTCGCGGCTCTTTGCCGGATCGATAATGCCGTCATCCCACAGCCGTGCGGAGGAATAGAGCGGGTGGCCTTCGCGCTCATATTTTTCAAGGATCGGTGCACGGAAGGCTGCCTCTTCTGCGGCGGACCATTCAGCCCCCTTGCGCTCAATTCCCTCGCGCTTAACCAGTGCCAGAACCGTTGCCGCCTGTTCGCCTCCCATAACGGAAATGCGTGCGTTCGGCCACATCCACAGGAAGCGTGGCGAGAAGGCGCGCCCACACATGCCGTAATTGCCAGCGCCAAAGGAGCCGCCAACGATCATCGTTACTTTCGGCACCCGGGCTGTTGCAACGGCGGTCACAAGTTTTGCGCCATCCTTGGCGATACCGCGTGCCTCATAAGAGCGCCCGACCATGAAACCGGTAATGTTTTGCAGGAAAACCAACGGGATGCCGCGCTGTGTGCACAGCTCGATGAAATGCGTGCCCTTGAGTGCGCTCTCCGAAAACAAAACGCCATTATTGGCGATGATCCCGACCGGCATGCCGTAAAGATGGGCAAAGCCGGTAATCAGCGATGTCCCGTAATTTTGCTTGAACTCGTCAAACTCCGAGCCATCGACAAGCCGCGCGATAAGTTCACGCGCATCGTAAGGCTGGCGCAGATCTGTCGGCACAATGCCGTAAAGCTCATGCGGATCATAAAGCGGCGGAATCACTTTGCGAAGGTCGAGCCCTATCTCTTTCTTTCGATTCAGGTTTCCGACAATGCGGCGGGCAATGGCAAGCGCATGCGCGTCATCCATTGCGTAGTGGTCGGCAACGCCGGACTCGCGCGTATGCACCTCGGCACCACCAAGGTCTTCGGCTGATACCTCTTCGCCTGTGGCTGCTTTGACGAGGGGAGGACCGGCCAGAAAAATTGTCGCCTGTCCCTTCACCATGATCGTTTCTTCCGACATGGCCGGCACATAGGCGCCGCCCGCCGTGCACGAGCCCATCACCACAGCGATCTGCGGAATGCCTGCCGCCGACATATTGGCCTGATTGTAGAAGATGCGACCGAAATGCTCGCGGTCAGGAAACACCTCATCCTGATTGGGCAGATTGGCGCCGCCACTATCGACCAGATAGAGGCATGGCAGATTATTCTGCATGGCGATTTCCTGCGCCCGCAAATGCTTCTTTACTGTGAGAGGATAATAGGTGCCGCCTTTGACCGTCGCATCATTAATGACGATCATGACTTCCTTGCCGGAGACACGCCCGATCCCGGCAATCATGCCAGCCGAGGAGATGTTGTCGCCATACATATCCCACGCTGCAAACTGACCGATCTCCAGAAATGGTGAGCCGCTGTCCAGAAGCTGCGCAAGTCGTTCACGCGGCAAAAGCTTGCCGCGCGAGCTATGCCGCGCGCGCGCCTCATCGGTGCCGCCTTTGCTGACCACTTCCGCTTTGGCGCGAATATCATTGACCAGTATCTGCATCCGCTGTGCATTGGCCTTGAAGGTTTCGGTGTCGGTAGAGATTTGCGAGGTCAGAATGCTCATGCGTTTCCTTTAGGGTGCTATTTCAACGGCCTAAAAATCTGAATTCTGTTATTGCGACGTATGTAGACTTCGTCAGACAGCAGGCTGAAACCTTCCTTGAAGGTAATCCTGATAACGTCACGGGCTATGTTGGCGGCGCCCGGAATTGCTGCGTCAATGACAAATAATTCGTCCATGCGCGGTACAACAAAGATCGCGCCCTCGGGATATTTATTGTCGAGAGAATCCCAAAAACTATCGAGCAGTACAAGCGAGGTGGAAAGAAAAGTATTATTGTCCACCTGAAAGCGGTCTACCACACCTGCAACATTGTCTTTCTGAATTGCTGATAGTTTTTGCGTTACATTCTCAAGCGAAATATCGCGCAATTCCTCCAAGGAATAATCGGGTAAATCCTGAACGGAAAGAGGAGACATCGCTTCGGGAAGATCGACCATATAGACGGCATGAAGCTTACCGGCGATTTGCTCCTGCTTTATCTTAACGCCGAGCTTTGCAGTTTCTTCTACATATTCCTGTGAGCGAAGAACAATCACAAGGTCGTTGATATCATTCGGCGTCGATTTGCCGGAATCTAAGATCTGCACGCGCTGTCTTATGGCTTCCAACACATCCGGGTCACCCTGCGCCTGTATCCGCCCATAAAGATTGGCAAGATCAAAGCCGAATTCCTTGTCCTTATATTTGCCGGTAATAAGCGCAGCCATTGTTTTATCGGCAGTGATATCGGTCATGCCCGGCATTTTCTTCAATATCTCGATCACATAGAGGCGGAGTTCTTCCATGCTGGAGAATTTTCGCGATTTGGCAAAAGTCGCGCCTGATGATGAGAGGAAGGCGAATGCTGGAACAAATGCCAGTAACTTTCTTCGGTTAAGTAAGATTTTCATGAAAAATTCCGATCTGAAAATAGGTAATAAAAAGCGAAAAAATATAGTCTTCCGCCCAGCAAAATAAACGCTGAACGGTGCATATTCCAGACGGTGTCCGGAATGGTTCAATTGATATGGCTGAGATAAGATCATCTCTTTCTGCCGGTCCTCATATCAATACTTGATTGATCAATGATGATTGCCGAAATTGATTAAGCACTTTCGGCAAACATTTCCCGCCCGATTAGCATGCGCCTGATTTCGCTGGTGCCTGCGCCGATCTCGTAGAGTTTGGCATCGCGCAGCAGACGTCCGGTCGGGTAATCATTGATATATCCATTGCCGCCAAGAGCCTGGATAGCCTCAAGCGCACACCATGTTGCTTTTTCGGCTGCATAGAGGATGCACCCGGCAGCGTCCTTGCGTGTGGTTTCGCCGCGGTCGCAAGCCGAAGCCACCGCATAAACATAGGCGCGTGATGCGTTCATTGTCGTGTATATGTCGGCAAGCTTACCCTGCATCAATTGGAATTCGCCAATTGGCTGGCCGAATTGCTTGCGTTCATGCACATAGGGAACAACCACATCGAGACAGGCAGCCATAATGCCGATTGGGCCACCAGCCAGAACAACGCGCTCGTAATCAAGGCCGGACATCAGGATTTTCACGCCCTTGCCCTCTTCGCCGAGCACGTTTTCAAACGGCACTTCGCAATCCTCAAACACCAGTTCGCAGGTGTTGGAGCCGCGCATACCAAGCTTGTCGAGCTTTTGTGCCGTCGAAAATCCTTTGAAGCCTTTTTCAATCAGAAAGGCGGTCATGCCGCGCGAGCCGGCAGAAGGATTAGTCTTGGCATAAACAACGAGTGTATTGGCGTCGGGACCATTGGTGATCCACATTTTATTGCCGTTCAGCACATAGCGGTCATTCTTCTTGTCAGCACGCAGCTTCATTGAAACTACATCCGAGCCAGCACCGGGTTCGGACATGGCCAATGCGCCAACATGTTCGCCAGAACAAAGCTTAGGCAGATATTTCTCTTTCTGTTCAGCGGTGCCCCAGCGATTGATTTGATTGACGCAGAGATTGGAGTGAGCGCCATAGGACAGACCGATCGAGGCCGAAGCGCGGGAAATTTCTTCCATGGCAATGGCATGGGCCAGATAGCCCAGACCCGAGCCGCCAAAATCCGGATCAGCCGTCATGCCAAGCAGACCAAGCGTACCCATCTCCTGCCAAAGATGCATCGGAAACTGGTTGCTCTTGTCGGTTTCCTCAGCCAAAGGCGCAACCTTGGCTTGCGCAAACCGGTAAACCGTTTCGCGCAATGCCTCGATCTCTTCAGAAACTCCGAATTTTAGGCCCGACTCGTACATCACGTCCTCCCTTTGCGATTGTTTCGATCTTCTTGGCACCAACAAGGCGCAATCCCAATTCGACATAATTTTCGGCAACTTCGCTGGCCGTCAGCCGGTCATCGGCACGAAACCAGACATTGACACCCGTGGTCATGGCGATGATCGCCCGTGTAGTCAGCGCTATATCGGCAATGTCAAACGCGCCTGCCTCAATCCCTTCATCCAGAATATCACGCAGACTGCCTTCATAGGTGGAGCGGAGCTTGACAATTATTGCAAGATTATCGGCGGAAAGGCTGCGCAGTTCCATATTGGCGATGTGAACATCGTCGCGGCGCTCCACATGGTACTGGATATGGAAGCGGATAAAGGCGGCAAAACGCTCGCGCACTCCTTGCGCCTTTCCGTTTTCCTGCTGCCATGCGCCCAGCAGCCGCTCCATATGATCCCGCATCACTGAAAAGAGCAATTCCTGCTTGTTGGGATAATAACGGTAGAAGGCGGCAGGTTGAACGCCCACTTCTTCCGCCAGCTGGCGCATTGACATGGCCTCATAACCAATGCGCGCTATCAGGCGTTTGGCTGCGGCATCAATAGCGCTGCGGGTTTTCTCTCCATCTGATCCGGTCGTGCGTGCCATGGTGAATTAATAAAACGAACGTTCAATTAATTCAAGGGTCATATTAGACCTTCGTCCAATTGGAGAAGGCGCATTGATGCATATAGGATTGGACTCATTGCGAACGAAACCTCATTTCCAGAGAGTTGATTTTTAATGATAAATGCGCGCCTTTCTCGTGGTGTCCTAGCCATTTCGGCCACGGCACTTGCCTCCCTTGTTCTCGCTTCGTCTGCAAGTGCGATCACAATGAAAGAATGCAGCGTCAAGTATAAGGCGGCGCAAAGCGCTGGCGAGGCGGAGGGCGTATCGTGGAGCGAATTCCGCAAGGCCCAGTGCTTGAAATCTTCGAATGAAGATGCCGCCGCAACGACGGACAAAAATTCAAAGAAGGTTGCGGAAGAAAAGCCAGCAAAAGCTGAAAAGAAAACCGAAGCAGTGTCTGGCGAGATGAATTTCCCGCCCGCCATATCCGCCAAATTTGCCAGTGAAAAGCCGGCAAAGGCGCGAATGCATACATGCCTGGAGCAATACCGCGCAAACAAAGCCGCCAATACGCTCGGCGGAACAAGCTGGATTGAAAAGGGTGGTGGTTACTACAAGCAGTGCAATGACAGATTAAAAAGCGCCAAGCCATGACTCAATCTGCTGCACGTTTAGGTCGCTTGAAGTCCGGCGATGGCGGTGGCACATTCCATGGCATGGAAACACGTGTCGCATTTCTGGGAAAATCATTTGAGAAGACGGATCGCAAGCTCGACACCGTCATCCGGGATGTTTCAGATTTGAGGGGCGATGTTATCGTTTTAAAGAGCGACGTGGCTGGACTGAAAAGCGATGTTTCCGGCCTGAAAAGCGATGTAACCGGCCTTAAAAGTGATGTTTCCAGCCTTAAAAGTGATGTAACCGGTCTGAAAAGTGATGTAACTGGTCTGAAAAACGATTTTTCAGGGCTCAAAGATGATGTTGGTGGTCTGAAAGGCGATTTTACCAGTTTCAGAATTGATATGGCATATCTAAAAGCCAAAGTTGATGCGCTGCCCTCGGCAATAGCCTTTGGTAAGCTTTCAGCAAAAGTCGATAGTCTGCCATCTGCCCAGGAGTGGGGAGAATTACGCGGGCGTGTTGAAAGCCTCCCTACCACTGGTAAACTTGCCAGTATGCTTGCTATAGCAGTTGGCTCGATCGCGATTATCAACAACTGGCCAGCCATTATTGCTGCGATTTTTTGACGTAGATCGTAACGTATTCGCGGATAGGGCTGGCGTTGCGTGTTTGAGCGTTAGCGCGGTGACTTGAAATCCAGCGCCTTGAAGACTGTTGCGGCCACCACGATCCAGCCAAGGATAAGCAGCGAGCCTCCAAGCGGTGCGGCAAAGGCAAACAGCCTGTCTCCGTTCAAATCCCGGGAAACCAGATCGCCGATGAAGAAAAGCAGCCCCAAAATCAGGATTAGTCCACCTAAATAAGAAGCGCGGCTGAGCTTTCCGAGCAAAGAGAGCGACAGAAATGCCGGTGCATGGATCAAAAGGATCGGCGCAATAGTTGCCATATGGCCGCTGGTGCTGTGGGCCGCCGCTGCATAGGCTGCAATGCCCGCCGCGCCGAACAGGCCGCCCAAACCCACAAAACCCCGATTTATTTCCACGCTCTTCTCCCTGTCTAGCTTGCGGCTTGCAATGCCAGCGGCAATTGCTGCTCGAATATATCGAGTTCAGCATCAAGACCGACGCTGACCCTGATGCAACGGTCAAGCCCCGGTGCCATTGGTTTGCGCACGAAGACATCCCGTTCGATCAGTCCGTTCAATACGGAAAGTGCGTAAGCCCCATCTTTTCCGCAATCAATGGTAACGAAATTGGTGGCTGACGGGATGGCCTTCAATCCGTTCGCTTCGGCTATTGCGCTTATCCGGTCTCTTGCCGCTATGATCTTGCCTACGACCTGTCGCAGATAATCCTGATCTTTGAGCGCTGCAAGCGCTGCAATCTGAGTCAGCTTGTTCATGCCGAAATGATTGCGGATTTTGTCAAAAGCAGTGATTTGCTGTTGCGCGCCGATAGCATAGCCACAGCGCATGCCAGCAAGACCATAGGCCTTGGAAAAGGTGCGCATCCGCAAAACATTGCTCCGCGATATATCAATTGCGGGTTTGGAACTGGCAGGAGCAGTCTCGCCATAGGCTTCGTCGAGGATAAGCATTGTCGTTGGCGGGAGTGCATCTATGAAACGTTCAACGTCTTCTGCGTCCCACCAGGTCCCCATGGGATTGTCGGGATTGGAAAAATAGACGAGCGGCGCATTCTCGCGCTTTACTGCATCGAGAAGCGCGCTCAAATCTTCTCTATCGTCGCGATAGGGAACAGTTATCAAGCGCCCGCCAAATCCAGCCACATGGAAATTGAACGTAGGATAGGCACCCAGCGACGTTACCACGGGGGTACCCTCGCTGACATATTGACGAACAGCCAGCCCGAGCAAAGTATCAACGCCTTCGCCCACGACAATATTGGAGGGGGCAACATGCAGATGACTTGCCAATGCATGCTTCAGGTCGAAGTTTTCCGGATCAGCATATTTCCAGGACTCGGCGGCATGTTTCTGTATGGCAGCGATGACGGATGGGGCAGGGCCAAAGCCATTTTCATTCGCCCCGAGACGAGCACGAAACAGGCCGTTGCGTTTGCGCTCAAGCGCTTCCGGCCCAACAAAGGGCACTGTTGAGGGCAGTGAATCTATGAGGGGAACGAGCTTCGGGTTCATAAGCAAAGCGATAGCAGTTTTCCTGAGCTAAACCAGCAAAACTTAACCTGAAATCCCAGGAAATCCGCTAATTTTTTCGTTGTGCCGACATCTGTTTGGCATGCTTATGTTTCAGCCTGTCGCACGACGTGTGCCGCAAATTTGGAACCAAATCTGTCTCTTCAAGGTTTTGCAGCCAGTGGGACAATGAAGATAACAGAGAGGCCACGAAATGAAAAAGATTCTTGTACTGACCGCAGCGGCGTTGTTTGCCACTTCCGGTCTCACATTTGCGCAGGACACAGTGGTTGTTGAAGTTCCACAAAGTGCACGGGACTATGTGATTGCCAACCCGTCCGATCCTGTCGTGATCGATGATGAACTGTCACAAGGCTATGTTGTGCCGGAAGATGTTGTAGTCAGGGAAATTCCTGAAAGTCCGGGCTATGGCTATATTTATGTGGAAGGTCGCCCCGTCATCGTGTCGATGAACGACCGCCGTGTCGTATATTTGTCTGATGCAGGCGGACCAAGCGCTGGTAGCGCATTTCCGGACGAGGTAATCACCTATGTCGAAAAACATCCAAGTGATCCGGTTGTCATCGAAGGTGAGCTGACAACAGGTGTGGTTGTCCCTGCTGACGTTCCGCTCGTTGAAGTGCCGGATCAGCCTCGTTACTCTTATATCTATGTGGATGACCGTCCGGCATTGGTCGAAAGAGAAACGCGCCGGGTTGTCTGGGTGCGTTAAGGCTCGATTTTAGTGGGAGAGAGAAGCGTCGCCGGTTAGCTCCGGCGGCGCTTTTTATCGCCACCTACGATGATATCTATTGCCATAGAAGATGATAGGCGGATTATTGAAACGCATCTCGTCAAACTGAGCGCGTGATGCAGCGCGACGATCCAGTTCCAGATTGAGCAGGCAGGAGGCAAAGCCATCACCGCCGCGCTTGAATCCATAAGATGAACAGGTTTGGCTATCGATTGCACGGCGCTCTTCAGGTGTCATCGTGGTACAACCGGTTATCACAAATGCGGCGAGCAGTGCCGATCCAATCAACAATCTCATAATATCCTCCACTGCAAATGGCAGTCATTCTTGCAGTAGATTTATATCATTGTGTTAGGGAAACGAATAGCAATCAGAGGTCGTGTCAGACTGGAACCGCAATCGCGGTAAGGGCTCTACACAAATAGCAGGCCAATAATCATCAAAATGACAATCGCCCCTGCCATTACTGGCAGAAGCGAAAAACTCGATGCAGTGGTTTGAGGTTTCAATACCAATTTGGCAAAGCTAGAAGAACGGTGGCAGCTACTTGAGTAACCACCAGAAATGTAACCAGAGGAATAAAACCGTCACTGATTTTGCGGTTGTCATTAGCAGCGCTTGTCATGTGCATCTCCCGATTTGATGGCCTCAAAATACTGAAGTCATGATCGTTAGGGCCGAACATCGGCATGGTCACAAGACTGTAACATCCTGAAATCTTTTGTCACCCCTAAAAGCGCACAAAAACGAATTCCAGCAGCTGTCTCGTGGCCTCGATAAAAACTTCGGTTGAATAAAGACCGTCATTCCAAAGGCTTAGAGGAAGTGGCGCAGGCAAATAAATTTATCTGCGCCACCGTATATTTTGTTACTCAGCCGGGGTTGCTGCAGGCGCAATTGCGCCCGAATCATGGCTGGAGTCGCCTTCGAAGGTGCTGGCGTGATGGCTCTTGAGCGGACGGTTGCCCGTCATCGCACGAACAAGAACATAGAATACCGGCGTGAGGAAAAGGCCGAACAGCGTCACACCGATCATCCCGGCAAACACGGCCACGCCCATCGCGCTGCGCATTTCCGCGCCCGCTCCTGTGGAAGTGACCAGAGGAACGACACCCATGATGAATGCCAGCGAGGTCATCAGGATGGGGCGCAAACGCAATCTGCTTGCCTCGATCACCGCCTTGAACGGTGTCGATCCGGCAAATTCCAGTTCGCGTGCAAACTCCACGATCAGGATGGCGTTCTTGGCCGATAGCCCGACAAGCACGATCAGCCCGATCTGTGTGAAGACATTATTGTCCCCACCCGTCAGCCAGACACCGCTAAGAGCGGCAAGCAGTCCAAGCGGCACGATCATGATGATCGAAAGCGGCAGGGAGAGGCTTTCATACTGGGCAGCAAGAACCAGGAAGACCAGGAGGATCGATAGCGGGAAGATCAGATAGGCAGAATTACCCGCAATAATTTCCTGATAGGTCAGTTCTGTCCATTCAAAGCCAATACCTGCGGGCAATGTTTCTGCTGCGATCTTCTCCACGGCGGCGCGAGCCTGACCGGAAGAGAATCCCGGCGCAGCATTGCCGTTTACATCGGCAGCAAGGAAGCCATTATAGCGCTGGGCGCGGTCTGGTCCGGCTGTTGACGTTACCTTGATAAGCGCCGAAAGCGGGATCATTTCACCCGAGCCGGAGCGAACTTTCAGATCGCCAATATCCTCTGCTTTGGCCCGGAAATTCGACTCCGCCTGCATGCGGACGGAGTAGGTGCGTCCGAACTTGTTGAAGTCATTGACGTAAACCGAACCCAGATAGATTTGCAGCGTGTTGAAGATTTCCGGAAGCGATACGTTGAGCTGGCGTGCCTTGGCGCGGTCAACATCGGCGTAAAGCTGTGGCACGTTGATCTGAAAACTGGTGAACAGCCCGGTCAATTCAGGAGCAGTTGCAGCCTTGGCAAGGAATCCCTTGGTTGCACCGTCCAGCGCCTCATAGCCGAGACCATTGCGATCTTCGATCTGCAGCTTGAAGCCGCCGATAGAACCAAGACCCTGAACCGGGGGAGGCGGGAACACCGCACTGAACGATTCCTGAATTCCTGCCAGCTTCTGGTTGAGCTGCATGGCGATGGCGCCAGCACTCAGCTCAGGTGTTTTCCGCTCCTCAAATGGTTTTAGCGAGACGAAAACCACGCCGGCATTGGAGCTATTTGTAAACCCGGCAATGGATAGGCCCGGAAAGGCAATCGTGCTTTCCACACCCGGGATTGAAAGAGCCATATCACCAATGCGGCGGACAACAGATTCTGTCCGGTCAAGCGTTGCGCCATCTGGCAGCTGCGTGAAGCCAACCAGATATTGCTTGTCCTGTGGCGGCACGAAACCGCCAGGTACAGTGCGGAACATCAGCGCTGTTGCACCAATGAGCACGATATAAATGCCCATCATAACAGTCTTGCGCGAAATCACGCCGCGTACGCCCTTGCTGTAGCCGTTTGCACCACGCGTAAACACGGAGTTGAAGCCACGGAACAGCCAACCCAGCGTTTTGTCCATGAACCGCGTCAAAGCATCTTTCGGCTGGTCATGTCCTTTGAGCAGCAAGGCGGCAAGGGCAGGAGAGAGCGTAAGCGAGTTGAACGCGGAAATGACGGTTGAAATGGCAATTGTCAGCGCGAATTGGCGGTAAAACTGCCCTGTCAAACCGGTGATAAAAGCCAGCGGAACGAACACGGCAACCAGCACGAGTGCAATCGCGATGATCGGTCCGGAAACTTCGCGCATGGCCTGTATGGTTGCGGCACGCGGCGCGAGGCCATTTTCAATGTTTCGCTCGACATTTTCCACCACCACGATGGCGTCATCGACGACGATACCAATGGCCAGAACCAGACCAAACAGGCTCAGTGCGTTGATGGAAAAGCCAAACAGATGCATGACGGCGAACGTGCCGACAATCGATACAGGCACCGCAATGAGCGGGATGATCGAGGCGCGCCATGTCTGCAGGAACAGAATAACCACGAGAACGACCAGCAAAACGGCTTCAAGCAGCGTATGGACAACGGCCTCGATGGAGGCGCGAACGAACTGCGTCGTATCATAAACGATCTTGTAGTCCACGCCTTCCGGCATGGTCAGCTTGGCCTCTTCCATCGCAGCACGAACCTGATCGGCGATCTGGATCGCATTGGAGCCCGGAGCCTGGAATACAGGGACGGCCACCGCCGATTTGTTATCAAGCAGGGAACGCAAGGAATATTGCGCTGAACCCAGTTCAATACGCGCAATATCCCGCAAATGCGTAATCGCGCCGTTCGGCGCGGTTTTGACGATGATCTGGCCAAATTCTTCTTCAGTGGCCAAACGTCCCTGTGCATTCACTGAGAGTTGCAGATTGACGTCGTTCTCATT
This sequence comes from Phyllobacterium sp. CCNWLW183, assembly GCF_037203775.1. Classification (NCBI taxonomy): domain Bacteria; kingdom Pseudomonadati; phylum Pseudomonadota; class Alphaproteobacteria; order Hyphomicrobiales; family Phyllobacteriaceae; genus Phyllobacterium; species Phyllobacterium sp. CCNWLW183. The sequence continues at coordinate 317,534 of NZ_JBBCBN010000004.1, forward strand.
TGGAGAAGCACCGATCGTACCCGCTGCCGCTTGCACGTTCTGAGCTCTGATCTCGCTGAGAACATCAGTCGCGGAAAGACCGAGTTCCGCGGTCTTTTGCGGATCGAGCCAGATGCGCATTGAATAATCGCCTGATCCGAACAGCTGCACATCGCCAACACCGTCAATACGGGCTAGGCGATCCTTGATGTTGATCAATGCGTAATTGCGCAGATAGGTGATGTCGTAGCGATCGTTCGGCGAAATCAGATTGACCACCAGCATCAGGTCCGGCGAGCTTTTTACCGTGGTGATGCCAAGCGCCCGCACTTCTTCCGGCAGACGAGGCTCTGCCTGTGAAACGCGATTTTGGACCAATTGCTGTGCCTTGTCCGGATCGGTGCCAAGGGCGAAGGTCACTGTCAGCGTCAACTGGCCGTCAGATGTTGCCTGGCTGCCCATATAGAGCATGCCTTCAACGCCATTGATGGATTCTTCCATTGGCGTTGCAACTGTTTCTGCGATGACCTTCGGATTTGCGCCCGGATATTGCGCGCGCACCACGATGGATGGCGGAACCACGTCCGGATATTCGGAAACCGGCATCGTCGTCAGCGCGATAAGGCCGCCGAGGAAGATGATGAAGGACAGCACCCCCGCAAATACCGGGCGATCAATAAAGAAATTGGAGATATTCATAGCGATTCCGCCTGCCGATGAGCGCGTAAGGCCAAAAACCGTTTTCGGTTTCTGGCCGGTGCTACACGCATTTCAAATACTGCCATGCCGTGCCTCAATTTAAGCACACGGCGCAGCAGATCTTATTGTTTGACGTTGGCCTGCTCGGCCTGCGCCTGCAACTGGTTGGATGCATTGGCGCCCATGGCCACCATTTCAGGTGCTACAAGAGAGCCTGGCCGTATGCGCTGCAGTCCATTGACGACCACCTTGTCTTCCGCCTGCAGGCCGGATGTCACGATCCGAAGGCCGTCAGCCTTGCCGCCCAAAGAAATCTCGCGATATTCAACGACATTTTGCGGGTTGACCACCATCACGAACTTCTTGTTCTGATCTGTGCCGACAGCTTTCTCATCCACCAGCAATTCCTGGCGTTCATTTGCCTGACCCATGCGAACCTTGGCGAACTGACCGGGCATGAGGCGACCATTGGCATTGTCGAAAACGGCGCGCACTTTGACCGTGCCGCTGTTTGTTTCGACACTGTTATTGATGAGCTGGAGCTTGCCTTGAACATCGGCCTTGCCCTGCACATCCATCTGAACAGGAATGCGGTCGACGAAATCGCGGTTGTTCAACCCTTCAGGAAGATCGGCCAGGGCATTGGCCACAACGTTTTCATCGGCTTCGAAGCTTGCATAGATGGGACTGATCGAGACCAGAGAGGTGAGCAATGGCGCAGCAGGTCCTGCGGCAATCAGATTGCCTTGCGTAATCTCGATGCGTCCAACACGGCCGCTGATCGGCGCGCGGATATCCGTATATTCGAGATTGAGCGTTGCTGTCTTGAGCACTGCCCGCGCAGCTTCAAGGTCGGCGAGCGCGCCAGCTTCGACATTCCGGCGCTGATCGTAATCACTCTGGGAAACAGTGCGGGAATCGATCAGGCGTTTGCCGCGTTCCAGCTCGTTCTTGGCAAAGGCCAGTCTCGATTCAGCCGCGCTTACCTGCGCTTTTGCCCGTGCAACTTCTGCCTCATAGGGAGCCGGGTCAATCTTGACGAGCAGATCGCCTTGTTGGACTACCGAGCCTTCCTTAAAGTGAATGGATTGAACAGCACCAGCAACGCGCGAGCGCACATCGACCTGATCAACCGCTTCGAGACGGCCTGAAAATTCGTTCCACTGGCTGACAAGCTTGGGCTGTACTATCGCAACGGAAACGGGGGTCGCCTGCGCAGGGGCCGCCTGCTCGCCTTCCGCATGGCTTTTGCTAAAGTCGAAGATCTGGGTGCCGCCGGCCACGCCAAGCGCCAGAACGAGGCCGCCAATGGCGAGATTTCTTTTGAGTGTGCTGATTGACATCGTGGTCATCCTGCTTGAATTTTTCACCATTGGGAGGATGGTGAACGGGAATCCGGTTGACCGAATTCTTCATTGACGTTCCATACCGATCGGTATAGAACAGCGATATAAGGCTGCGGTACAGTAGCTGTCAATGGAATTTTATACCGAACGGTATAATTCTTTTAGGGAGTATTGTCCATGGGACGCCCGAGGGAATTTGATGCGGACGATGCTCTGCAGACGGCCTTGGAACTGTTCTGGCGCAAAGGTTATGAAGGTACGTCGATCACCGATCTGACTGACGGCATGGGTATAACCAAACCCAGCCTTTATGGGACCTTTGGCAATAAGGAAGAACTTTTCCGTATGGCGCTTGAGCGCTATGAGCAGAATTACATGGCCTTCTTCTGGAAAGCGCTGGAGCAACCTGATGCGCGCTCGGTAGCGCGCGACGTCTTGTTTGGCTTCGCCAATGCGCAGACCTGTGATTGCAATCCGAGTGGTTGCCTTGGAATAAATGCTGCCATGGGATGCAGCGAGGCCGCCGAGGCGGTTCAAAAAACAATTATTGAACGGCGGCAGATTGGCCAGAAAGCGTTGACGAGGCGGTTCGAACGCGCCAAGCGCGAGGGCGACCTGCCATCCGATAGCAATCCGGAAGATCTGGCCCGCTATATCCTCACCGTGTCGCAGGGAACTGCGGTACAGGCTGCCAGTGGCATAGGGCGTGAGGAAATCCATCGCCTTGTCGATATTGCCATGCGGTCCTGGCCGGGGTCTAATTGAGCCGCTGCATCGATATTGCTCCACGCACTATTTGCTCTGCAATAAGCCCTGTATTTCCGGTTCCTCAAACCCGCCCAACAAAAAGCCCCGCTGACGGTTATCCGCGCGAGGCTTTTTAAACTTTGATGAGATTCAGATTTTACTGATGCTGCTCTTTCAATGGGACCTTACGCCGGGGAGCCAAATTTTCCATCGGCTGCTTCTCTTCAACGGAAGGCTTCTTTTCGGCGATAGCCTGACGCAGCATTTGCCACTCTCTTTCGTGACGGAGGTAGATGTCCTGCGGAACGGTAGGTGTCGTCATTCTGCACTCTCCAATTGAGGTCTGTAGCCCCTATAATGTTGGAGATAGGACGCTGGTTCCTGATTCTCAATTCAAGATTTGCGACTTTCATTTACACTCCGCATAGTTGCGAAAATCGCCTGTGCCGCGCAGTAAAATTACAAAAAACATCCGATTTTTTAGCCGAAAAATCACGGCTGTTTTTTCAACCGATTTAGAGATTCATAGCCAATCCGGACCTTTTCAGCGAGAGTGAGCAACTTGTCCTTGCATGTTTTCGAATCAAGATCGCCAGGCTGCTTTGGTGATGCGATGACATCTCTAAGCCAGCCGCGCACGGTTTGATCAGCCTCTTCAGACGACTTGCCAATGGCTTTGAGTACAGTTTCGCTGCTTTCAATGGCTGAATAATGGGGTTCACGTCCAAGCGATGCCTGGCACTGGTAGGATGTTATGACCAGTGCCTTTGCGTCGGCGGTGACCTGACCTTTGCTTGCACCAGTTGTGGTGCAGGCGCAGATGCCCGTCAGAAGCAGCACCATCACGATCTTGCCTGAAAATCTCATACCATCCCCCATCCAGAAGTGCAGGCTATTCATCTGATCGGGCGATGTCGAGGGACGAGACAAATTTGCTCTGTTCAAACCCGTTGCAGCGCAGGATTTCGATTTTTGAGGAGCATTTGAACAAAACCCTTGCCAACAATGGGTTTCATCTTTAGTCAGCGTCCTCGGAGAGGTGGCCGAGTGGTCGAAGGCGCTCCCCTGCTAAGGGAGTAGACCCGTTAAACGGTCTCGAGGGTTCGAATCCCTTCCTCTCCGCCATTAAACGGCTCGAATGCCGAAGAGCGGATGAAGCTCACGACAGGGCAAAAATTCTGACCTCTCTGCCGATACCCTGAAGCTCCGCCATTCTGGAGGCCGATGTGATTCCGCTCTCACGGAGGATCTCTAAAACCTGGGCATCCCCGACAATCGCTTCCGTCGTCATGATCACATTGGGATCGGCAAGGCCCTGGACACGGGAAGCGATGTTGACGGTCTGGCCGAAATAGTCCTGCCGGTCGTTCAGGTTGACTGCGAGGCATGGTCCCTCATGGATGCCGATCTTCAGGAGTAGATCGTCGCTGCCGTGTTCGGTGTTTAACCGAAGCATCGCCTCTCGCATCCTGAGCGCAGCCGCCACCGCGCGGTCCGGGCTTGGAAAGGTCGCCATCACGGCATCTCCTATGGTTTTTACGACCGCCCCGGTCTCCGTAGCGACGATCTCGTGAAGAACCCGGAAATGCCCCCGCACGAGATCGAAGGCTGCCAGATCTCCAACGCGTTCGTAGAGGGCCGTCGAACCCCTCAGGTCGGTGAAGAGAAACGTCAAGCTGGTGATCTTGAGACGCTGGTCGACATCAAGGGTGTCGATCCGGTATATGTCGCGGAAACTCTGGTTTGTCAGCAGACGCTTGGCTGTCAGAAAAGGTCGCCTGCGGCCCAGAAGATCGTGCAGCTCATCGCCTGCGATGCAGACATTCGGTACCACTCGGCGATCGGTATGGTTCTCGAGTGTGAGCCGTAGCAAGCCAGGACGGAGGGTTATCGTTTCGTTCAGCGCATGCGCCCGACTGATGACCATCGACAGGGTTTGACGTTCGTCGGTCGGCTCGCCTTTCACGTCGATGAACTGCGCTGAGTGCGTCACCGCATCGAAGATGATCACGAATTGCGCCGGCAGTTGCAGCGAGACGAAAGCCTTTTCGCCCGGAGCAAGCTCGATCATCTCCAGCTGAATGCGTGCGAACCGCGCTTCGAGGTCCTCCGGTAGGTCAACCCCGGAGCTAAAGAATATCTGGCGGTAATATTCGAGCGGAGGCAGCCGATCGGGATCGTGGGCGGCAATCCTGCGTACTCTCGGGCTGACCGTGAACGTGACCTCGACCATCTCGTCGAGGGTAGGTTCGTATCCGGCCGCACAGAGCGCACAATGGTAAGTCTCGTGGACGACCCCTTTGAGGGATGCGCCGCTGTCAAGGACGCCGCCGCATCCCGGGCAAAGCACGTTCCAGGTCATCTCGAACGCGCCTATGCGGGCTGCATGGAGAAGCGCTGCAATGGTTTTCTCTTGATCAAGATGGTGCGTATCGGCGAAGGCGAGTGCATTGATGCGATTGAGATCGCGATCCGAGCCGTGTCTGACAACGTTCTCGATGCATTTGACCGTCTGCGGGTCAGCCGCTTGTCGCAGGGTCGCAAAAAGTACGTCCACTTCGCTCATTAGACAAGTCTCCGTCTGCAGAACCCACGGCGGACGACGCCAGGACCAGGATCATAACACGGGAATGTTCCAATAGAAATCTATGGGCATGGATATTACTCGCCCGAGCGACTTTGTCCTTCTAGACGAGACAACATTTTTGCATTTGCGTTTGTCCATAAATGAGATTAAATCTCAAATATGGGAATTATCATACGCGACCAAAATCACGCTCTTGCTGAGCACCTGCGCAGTTTGCGGATGAAACGCGGCCTGACATTGCAGGATCTGGCGTTGAGCAGCGGTGTCAGCCGGGCCACTCTATCGAGGATCGAGAAGGGGGAGGTCAGCCCGACGGCGGAGACGCTTGGCCGCTTGGCTTCCGCCTTCGCGCTGCCACTATCACAGCTCTTGACGCCGCTCGAGCCGGATTACGTTCCGCTACTGCGCCGTGCTGATCAAAGTATTTGGCTGGACCGCGAAAACGGGTTCTCCCGCCGCACCCTCTCGCCTCCAAGCGGGCGGCTGAAGCTGGAAATGATCGAGTGCGAAATCGCCCCCAATCAGCACATTGTCTATGACAGCCCGGCTTTTCCGGGCCATGAACATCATCTTGTCGTCTTGGCTGGTTCGCTCACGCTGATCGTCGATGACGTTCGGTACGAACTGAGCAAGGGCGATTGTCTTCGCTATCAATTGCGCGGCGCATCGTCTTTCGCTACCGGCGATCAACCCGCCCATTATATTATCGCTATGGCTTAAGGAGCCTCCAAATGGAAGTCCAGATTATCGAACTTGATGCTCGCGCGATCGAGGAAAGGTTAGAAGACCTCTCACAAATTCTCGCCCTGACCGTGGGGCAAGGCGCAGCGGTCAGCTTCATGGCTCCGCTGTCCGTCGAGGATGCGAGCCTGTTCTGGTCCAAAAATGTCCAACCCGAAGTCGTCGCCGGACGAAGAATCCTCTTTGGTGCAGAACGTGCGGGAAATCTTCTTGGCACCGTGCAACTTCTCACCGCCATGCCTGATAATCAGCCCCATCGATGTGAGATTGCCAAGATGATCGTCCACCCGCAAGCTCGCCGGCTTGGTATTGGCCGAACTCTTATGAACCATGCCTTGAGCAGGGCTCGTGAGCTTGGAAAAACGCTTGTCACGCTGGACACACGAACCGGCGATGTTGCTGAACCCCTTTATGCCTCCACTGGTTTTAAGGTTGCAGGTGTAATCCCGGACTTTGCGTGGAATCCGGACGGAAAGGCGAAACACGCGACCACCTACATGTTTCGCCATATCTGATACTTGCGACCAAGGCGGGCGGTGGTTTGCCCCTGCTTTTGGCCGATTCAGCAGGTTATGGTTCAAGCAGCCCGCACTAGCGCAGTTCCGGCCATTCAGTGCCCGACGCTGCCCTCAAACCTGCGCCGTAATCCACCCTGAAAATGCTTCCATGGCCGGGGTAGGGAGGCGCGATTGCAGCCGCGTCAGCCAATAGCTTCCGAGTGAAATCGAAGTCTGGAAAGGTTGCTTGATTGCGCCGGATGAAAGTTGCCGCGAAAACATTAATGGGGGAGCCAACGCAATGCCGATCCCTTGGAGCGCGGCCTCCATCATGGCGAGCGAGGAATCAAATACGATCCCTTTGCTGAGTTGCGGCGAGGCAGCCACCCCAGCCGCCTCAAACCATCGGCTCCATTCATCCTTGCGGTAGCTTCGCAGCAGGGGCTGATTGGCGATATCTCCCGGCTCCTGCAGTTTCTCCGCCAGCTCCGGAATGCAAAGCGGCGATAGCGGCGCCTCAAAAAGGCGAATTGCCTCTGTTCCATGCCAGGAGCCGTCGCCAAATCTAATGGCAAAATCCAGCCCTTCTGCGGCGGTGTCGACGCGATTATTATTGGTTGATATCCGCACATCGACAAAGGGAAATTGCCGCTGGAAATCCGGCAATCGAGGCAGCAGCCACCCCACGGCAAATGTTCCGACAGCGCCAAGAAAAAGCAGCTCGCGCACATGGCCGCCCTCTATGCGCTCAAGTGTATTGGCCAACTGGTCAAACGACCCCGTTACAACGGGCAGGAGCGCTTCTCCCTCGGCAGTGATTTTTAGTCCACGCGGAAGGCGTTGAAAAAGCTGTACGCCAAGCCGCGTTTCAAGGCTTTTCACCTGCTGGCTGACAGCAGCCTGCGTCACGTAAAGTTCGATTGCTGCTCGTGTGAAGCTCAGATGCCTTGCAGAGGCTTCAAAGGCCCGAAGACCATTCAGGGGAAGAAAGGGACGAACCATATCTGACCTAGTTTTTCTTATGTCAGATACCAGATATCATCGTTTGTTTTCAGATTACAGTGCCAATAGAGATTTGCCTGGTAGCGACCACGGCACAAGGAATTTGCATTATGAAACGGAAAATTGCCACAGCTTTGGCGGGCTCTCTCTTGATCACGGGCGTTTCGGCCACGCTTAGCCATGCGGCCGAAGATGCGAACAGGATTAAATCTCTCGTAGACGCCGCAATCCGTCCCGTTATGGATAAGAACGCTATACCGGGCATGGCTGTCGGCGTCATTGCTGACGGAAGGTCCTATATATTTGAATATGGCGTTGCTTCCAAAGACACCGGAACAGCGGTCACGCCTTCGACGATTTTCGAGATCGGATCAATCAGCAAAACATTCGTCGTGACCCTCGCAACCTATGCGCAAGCCAATGGCCAGATTTCGCTGTCCGACCCCGCCAGCAACTATCTTCCTGCGTTTAGAGGCACCGAATTTGGCAAGATTCCGCTGCTCCATCTGGGTACGCATACGCCAGGGGGCTTTCCCTTGCAGGTGCCGGATAATGTCAAGAATGACGATCAGATGATGACTTATCTGAAGAACTGGAAGCCTGCTTATAAGGTTGGCACGACCCGGACCTATGCGAATCCAAGCATCGGGATGCTTGGCGTGATCACTGCCAAAGCCATGAACAAGGATTTTACCTCTCTCATGGAAGGCACTTTATTCCCGGGGCTCGGTCTCGCCAGCACCTATATCGACGTGCCGAAAAGCAAAATGAAAGATTACGCGCAAGGCTATACGAGCAAAGACAAGCCTGCCCGCGTAAACAAGGCTGTTCTGTCCTCGGAAGCCTATGGGGTGAAGACGACTGCGCCAGACATGGTCCGTTTCATGCAAGCAAATATGAACATGGTCAAGCTGGAGAGCAAGCTGCAGCAGGCGATTGCGGATACGCATAAGGGCTATTTCAAGGTTGGAGCAATGACCCAGGATTTATTATGGGAACAATATAGCTATCCTGTTTCGTTAAGTGCTTTGCGAATGGGTAATTCGCGAGAAATTTCTTCAAAGCCGGTGCCTGTTGAACAGATCAACCCACCCACGGAACCGCGTTCTGATGTGTGGATCAACAAAACTGGTTCAACCAATGGTTTTGGTGCCTATGTCGCATTCGTGCCCGAAAAGAAGATCGGCATTGTCATTCTGGCGAACAAATATTACCCGAACGAAGAGCGTATCAATGCTGCTTATGAAGTTTTGACCAAGCTGGACTCCAAATAATATCTACTATCGAGAAGCGCTGCTTTGATAGCTTCCAGCGTCTGGGCGCGGTTCAGCCCAGCCATATCGATAGCGTGGTTTTCGAGATCACCCAGCGATGAAAATTGCTGATGCAAAGCGCTGATCGGCCCGGGGTCGGTCAGCGTATTGCCGCCCCGCAGCCGGCATCGCTCGATCGCCTCATCCAGAAGAGGCCGCAAAACAATATAGTGGAGCGGTGCAGTGACCTTGCGAAATGGTTGCAGGAACCAGGGGCCGATGATGCCGTCTACAACGACGAAGAAGCCGCCTTCGGCATAACCCTCAGCCACGCCCGCCAGGACCTTGATGACAGTCTCGTTTTGCGCATGTGCCTCTGGCAGGTAGGGCTGTATCAAGCCGCTTTTTATATAGTGCCAGAAGTCATCTGAATGCAGATGAACGGCCGGAATGCCGGATGCGGTAACAAGCAGCTCTGCGGCAGTGCTTTTCCCGGAACCCGGAGGCCCGGTTAGAATCAGAATGTGACCAGCCAGATTTTTCATGCGTTCCTCAAAACAGGTTTCATTCATGCCCGGAAGCCGTCGGTTGGGCTCATGGCATGAAAAAAACATACTCACAGTTGCATGTTGCGCGAACTACACCATGACTTGACTATTTCGGTCATATAAACAATTTTCTCGCCAAACGCAGCATGGCACTAAAACCAAACATGCAAAGGAAGCATCATGGATAGGTCACTTGATATCTACATAGGCTGGGATTCCCGCGAGCCCATAGCATATGAGGTAGCAAAATCCACCATCCTGAAAAACGCATCGATCCCGGTGAATGTACACCCGATCGTGTTGCAGGATCTCGTTGATAAGGGCGCTTATACGCGCGATGTCGACCCGCTCGCTTCAACGGAATTCACCTATTCGCGCTTTTTTACGCCCTATCTCGCCGGTTATAAGGGCTGGGCTTTGTTTTGCGATTGCGATTTTCTGTTCTTCTCCGATGTGGCAGAGCTTTTGCAGTATCGCGACGAGAGCAAGGCTGTAGCCTGCGTCAAGCATGACTATCAACCGAAGGCCGGGGTCAAGATGGACGGCAAGGTGCAGACCACCTACCCACGCAAAAACTGGTCATCCTTCATGCTGTTCAATTGCGAACATCCTTCGACGCGCCAGTTGACACCCGAATTGATCAATCGCGAAAGCGGCGCATATTTGCACAGGATGCAATGGGCGCAGGACGACGAAATCGGTGAAATCCCGACAGAGTGGAACTGGTTGGAAGGCTGGAACGAGAAGCCAGCAAGCGGATATCCGCATGCCGTGCATTTTACCAATGGCGGTCCATGGTTCAAAGATTGGCAGAATGTCGACTATGGCGATATCTGGACCAAAAAGGCATTGGAAATTGACCCGGAATTCAAGCCGATCTAAAGCAATTCCAGGAAAAGTGCGAAGCGGTTTTCCGTCCGGAATTGCGTAGACAAAGGTCAATTCCAGGAAAAGTGCGAAGCGGTTTTCCGTCCGGAATTGCGTAGACAAAGGTCAATTCCAGGAAAAGTGCGAAGCGGTTTTCCGTCCGGAATTGCGCAAGCAAACACGCTTTACACGCAAACAACTATGGTGGAATGCAATAATGGACGGCGGCGACCTGGCGCAGTTCCACCACAAGTTGAAAAGCAACTTCGGCTTCCGAATGAAACCGTATAGTCCTCAAAATGCTGCTGTAACCTTGACCATGCGGCAGCTTTTGCCAACCAAACAGGCTGGCAACCACGCCGTCGCTCCTTCGTCGGTTCCTGACTAAATCCCTCGACCTTGCCGGCCAATCCCTCCGGCAGAACAATTCGATGGGCAAAACTTGCTCTAGCATGAGTTGGGGCATGGTCCCGATCACATCTATATGTTTAGACATGATGGCCGCAACGCAACTATTTAGCGTTCGAATCTCATCCCGTGAACGTGTTGGAACATGACCAGATCCATTCAATTATCCCGCCGCACTTTTGTTTTCGGTTCCATGGCCGCGAGCGCTGCTCTTGGCGGATGCACAACGACAGCGACAACGCAGCATGCCGAAATCGCGCCGCCCAAGCCGCGTCCCGTAAAGCAATCCTTGCCGACAGGATTAGCTTCCCCATCGGAACTTGAACTGCGATATGCCGCACTTCAAGATGGGGGACATTCAATTCCTGCGATACCTTTTCAGCAGATGGATCCGAAATATTATCGTCAGCGCGTGACAGACCCCACCGGCGAACCCGCAGGGACGGTTGTTGTCGATACGGTCGGGCGCTTCCTTTATCTGGTGGAACCGGGCGGAACAGCAATGCGCTATGGTGTTGGTATCGGCCGCGATGGTTTTGCCTGGCAAGGTGAGGGGATTGTTCATTGGCGGCAGCATTGGCCACGTTGGAAGCCGCCGGCAGACATGATTGCAAGACAGCCGGAGCTCGCAAAATACTCCGTCGAAAATGGCGGAATGGAGCCGGGAGTCAAAAATCCACTCGGTGCGCGCGCACTTTATATATTCCAGAACGGGCAGGACACACTTTATCGTCTTCACGGATCACCGCAATGGCGCTCGATTGGCAAGGCTACGTCTTCCGGTTGCGTGCGCCTGATCAATCAGGATGTGATCGATCTATATGACCGTGTGCCGTATCACGCGCGAATCGTCGTTCACCAATCTCCCCTTGGGGCGCCGCAAACTCAGGTTTGATAAAAGCGGGTCAGCATCGGGAAGTCTTCCAAACGCCAACCAAAATGGTTCTGCCCGGTCCAGCATTGATGAAATCAGCTGGACCGGCATACATCAATGGCAATCGCTGCGCCCGACGGTCGAACCGAGGTTTTCAGCAATTTTCCCGGATTGAACCCGGGCCCCAAGATAGAATCCGCGTGATTAGGAATAGCCCTCAACATAATTCGATAACGGGATAGCGAATCCCTATCCACGTTCCAGCACAGCCACACAGGAATCCAGATCATTGGTTGCCAGATGTGCGTAGCGCATGGTCATCGACAAGGTTTGATGGCCGAGCCAAATCTGCACACGCCGAATGTCAATACCGCCGCGCACAAGACGCGATGCGCAGGTGTGGCGTAAAATATGCGGAACAATCTGATCGTCACTGCCAAGCCCGACTTCTGCCTTTGCCTCATTCCAGATTGCCCGAAACCGCACTTGATTGAGCATGGCGAAAGGGCCCTTTAGTCTGCCATGCGGGATATGGACGGTTTCTTGTGCGCGAGCGGTGAGGGGAACCGTGCGGCTGCGCCCTGATTTGGTTAGCCAGAATGTCGAACGGGCATCCTGCAAATCGTTCCATGAAAGGCCGATAGCCTCGCCGAGCCGGCACCCGGTATCAACAAGGAATATGCTCAACCGGTAGCTGTCTTCGCAACGCAACCTTACAGCGGAGAATAGCCGCGATTCCTCATCGGTTTCGAGGAAGCGGATTCGGCCCTGCCGTTCTTTTTGCCGCCGGAATTCCGGCAGATTATAGATGTCGCCCATTTTTGACGCTTTCCTGAGCAGCTTGCTTAAAGCGGCCATCTTTCGATTGATGGTCGCATTGCTATTGCCACGTTCGCGCAGGGTTCCGATCACAGAATCAAGCATTTCTTGCGTAAAAACGCTGAAACGCTGGCCGCTCAATATTTCACTCATCTCCCCGAGGAACGATCGCACATTGGTTTTGTGCGAGCCTTCATCCCAAAGGATGCTGATATATTGCGCAGTCAAATCACTCAACGAATGTTCCCTGACCAGCTTCCGGGTGCCATTATCGGCTGCCGAATAGTTGAGATCATAGTCAAAGCGGACGGAAAATGCAGATCCAAACGCGGAGTCACAAGAAGGCGGGGCAATAGCGGCTGCTGAAATCGTCATGAAAATCGCGCTCTGGTCAATAAAACACTAAACCGGGAAATATATGCCGAGTTGTAGCGGTCTTCGTGAAAAGCGCAATCCGTGTAGCCGTGCCTCTTTAGGCTAATAGACTTTCGTTTGATAAAGCCATAACCGGCCGTATCAAGTTTCAACCCTTGAGGTCTCTGTCCAACCATTTCTCATCTCCTCGGCCTATGGCCGGTCTGGAATCCTTTCTTCGCTTAATGTCTGTGCGTCGCTGGCGCAGACCCCAAACCACAATGGTTCTGAGCAGGGTTCTTGCACCATTCAAAATCGCGAGCGCTGAAAATGGCTTGTTGGTTTATATTTTGAGAGGAAAAGCCAACGCCGGGAAAACCCGGCATTGGTAGAAGATAATCGAAGGATTAGAAGTTGCGCTGGAAGCGGATCACACCGCCGAACGCATCATCAGAGCCCTTGGCATCTTTATAGTCGATCTCTGGAGTAACAACGAAGCCAGGAACCAGCTCATATGCAACATTCAAAGATGCTGCGATAATGTCTGCTTCATCATAGGCAACCTGGGCATTAACTTTTGCGTTGTCGGAAACCTTGGCAGTTACACCGCCCCAGATTGCATAATCGCCGGTCCACGCACCGTAGTAATCATCGGCTTTTACGTCAGACTGATAGCCGCCCATGACGAAGAAGGATAGCTGATCAGTCGCCTTGATGTCCAAACGAACCTTGCCAGCGAATTCTTCAACAACGGAATCATAGCCAATAACGCCGGAAACTGAACCCCAGGCCTGTTCGAACTTCGCACCAGCAACAACGTGTGGCAGGTAATCGTTGATCAGGTGATCCTTGTCACCTTGTTCCAGACCGATGATAGCCGAGAAGCCGTTGCCGCCAGCGAAGGTGTAGCTGACCTGATTAGTCTTATCGCCGTCATAATCAACCATGTCGTCGTTGATGACGTTTCCACCATCTGTCCAGCTACCAAATGTTGTATCGGTTACACCGATGCGGAAGCCACCAAGTTCGATATAGGCGTGAGGAAGTGCTGCTGCTTTGTCGGCGCCTTCATCTACTGTGAATTCGGTTGCGATATACGACTTGAGTGTACCAAGCTCGGTTTCCGAACGGGCATCAAAACGTACAACGCCGCGCGAACGGAACTTGTAAGTGTCAATGTCGGGATTCTTGTCGGTGTTGCGCCCCCAGAGATCGCCACCCTTTACATCGACGCGAACATAACCATCGACCTTCAAGCAGGTTTCGGTGCCTGGGATGTAGAAGAAGCCAGCGCCGTATGTGTCGCAAACGCGAACATATTCGACAGGCTCTGGTTCAGCGACAACAACTGCGTCTGCAGCGCGTGCGCCTGATACTGCAACGAGGGCTGCAGCGGAGCCGAGAAGTAGGCTCTTAATGTTCATTTCTGACCTCCAGTCAAGATTCGCTGGAGGGGACGCGCGAAAACCCGTCTTTGCTGGGTTTAGTGGCCAACCGAATTCGAAAACAGATTAACCACCAGAACACCGGCTATAATGAGTGCCAGGCCAATGATCGCGGCAAGATCCAGGGTTTGCCGAAACCAGAACCAGCCAACAGCCGCAATAAGGACGATGCCGGCGCCGGACCAGATGGCATAGACCACGCCGACTGGAATGGTTCTGATCGGGATTGAAAGCAGATAGAATGCGGCGCCATAGCCGAAGATGCATACAAGCGAAGGCAATAGGCGCGTAAAGCCCTCAGCCTGCTTGAGCGCGGATGTGGCGATGACTTCAAAAATTATGGCAGCAACGAGGTAAACATATGTCATGTGGGGACCATCAAATGAACGCATGGCAACGCACAGACGCCTCAAGAATGATTCGCAGCCCTCAAGTGGCGACCGGCGGATTTGCCGGTTAAAGGCTTGATTCGATTCAGTGACTCGCCTTGCAGGGCGCAGTAATGGCTGATTCCGTGTTCAAATGCCGTTCCAATACCGGCAGGAACATGCGGAATTTATTAAAATTCGGGTTACCTATATTAATGAGTGGTAAAGATATTGAAGATGGAACGGCGATTTCGTGGCTTTTGTGCAACAGCCCCCGGTCATAGAGCCTGCACAAGGCCCGCCGATGGACATTCGTGGTTGAAACGCGAGCGCTGGCGAGTATGGTCTGTCGAGAGGAAGGGCGTTACAGCATTTCTTCTTGCACTTAGGGGATGGGGACAGGTTGTCCTTCAGCCAAATTGGAATGCCCAGACCCATTTTTAACTTTGACTGGAGGTCAGAAATGAACATTAAGAGCCTACTTCTCGGCTCCGCTGCAGCCCTCGTTGCAGTATCAGGCGCACGCGCTGCAGACGCAGTTGTTGTCGCTGAACCAGAGCCTGTCGAATATGTTCGCGTTTGCGACACATACGGCGCTGGCTTCTTCTACATCCCAGGCACCGAAACCTGCTTGAAGATCAGCGGTTACGTTCGTTACGACGCAATTGCTGGTGACGATCCATACAGCGGTGAAGAACTCGACACATGGGCGAAGCAGGCACGTGCTACTCTCCGTTTCGACGCTCGTAGCGAAACTGAACTTGGCACATTGCGTTCGTTCATCGAAGCTCGCTTTGATCACAAGGCATATGGCGGCCGCGGCGACAGAACTTTCATTAACGCAGATGGCGAACTAGAAACAATCGTTGACGAAGGTTCATACTACGGCAACGGCGGCTACATTTCACATGCTTACATCGAACTCGGTGGTTTCCGCGTTGGTGTTTCCGACTCGCAGTATGATACATGGACCGGTTCAGCTGGTAACGTAATCTCCGATGACGTTATTGCTTATGCTGGCGGCCGTACAAACCAGATCAGCTACACCTTTGCTGGTGGCAATGGCTTCTCTGCAATGGTTGGTTTGGAACAAGGCGACGAAGATCACCTGATCGAAGACTACATGCCACACGTTGTTGCTGGTGTGAAGTTTGAGCAGGCTTGGGGCGGTATCTCCGCTGTTGCAGCTTACGACTCAGTTGTTGAAGAATTCGCTGGTAAGGTTCGTTTGGACGTTAAGTTCACAGACACAGTATCCGCTTTCGTAATGGGTGGTTACCAGTCTAACGAAGACGATCTGGATGTAGTTTCCGAAGGCGGCAACTACTACGGTTCGTGGAACGGCGACTACGCAATCTGGGGCGGTCTGTCTGCTAAGGTTTCCGAGAAGGCAACTGTCAATGCACAGGTTGCTTACGAAGAAGCTGGCACATTCGCTGCTGCTTTGAACGTGAACTACGAAATCGTACCAGGCTTCGTAATCACTCCAGAAGTAAACTACGCTTCGTTTGACGAAAGCCGTGGTTCAGGCGACGACGCTTTCACAGGTATCGTACGTTTCCAGCGTAACTTCTAATCCTTCACTGGATTGGTTGATTGAAACCCGGCAGCGCAAGCTGTCGGGTTTTTCTTTGTTTGCAGGTCCTGATTCTCTGGGCTCTGCATGTTGATATCGCTGTCCACATCAGGCAGAACATTGGTTCAATGTGCTGGATAAAGGACAAGGTTTGAAATGCGCGCCCTGAAGAACTGGTTTTGGCCAGGTATTATTACCGTCGCGCTTCTGACTGTTCTGGCTGGATGGTTTCTTGCAGGCCCGATTGACGCCCGCATTACAGAAGCTGCCAACACAGCACTTTCAGCGCAAAATGACTGGGCCAGTGCCGAAGTGGATGGCCGCGATCTTATCTTGAAAGGTGTGGCACCATCGGAGGAAGCTCTGGCCGACGCCATAAAGATCACCAATGAGATTCCCGGTGTCCGAATTGTCGATAATCAGACGACCCTTTTGTCTCTGGCCGAGCCTTTTTCCTTTGTCATCACCAAATCAGATGATGGAATTCTGCTTTCGGGCAATGTTCCTTATGGAGATACAAGGGTAAAAATCCTCAGCGCAGCAGAACTTGCCATGCCCGGTATTGAGATTCTTGATGAGATGGCCGTGGCGCGGGGCGCTCCGCCAGCGTTCTTTGAACTTGTGCAATTTGCCTTGGGACAGGCTGCACAATTGATCAATGGTGAAGTGGAAATCTCGGGAAAAACCTATACGATCAGAGGCACTCCGGCCAGTTCTGCCGATTATGCTGCTATAAATGATGCGTTGAAAAAACCGCTTCCGGGGGATGCGGCTTTAAATGAGATCAAATTGGTCCCACCCGTCGGTCAAGGTGGCTGACAACTGAATCCGGGGCGAAGGGGTTTTGTAAATGTGGTACATGATTTCGCAGCTCTGGTTCTTCCTGCTTGTCGCTGTTCTCGTGGGATTCTATGTCGGCTGGTCCACTCATGAGGGTGAAATAAGTTGAGCAGGCTTGAGGGCAGGAGATAGTCGGCGATGATGAGTTTTATCCTTCAATCATTATTCCTTATCGCCGCAGCTTTTGTTGTTGGCGCGGTTTTAGGTAATGTTTTCAGGAGGTTGTCGCCGCGAAAACCCTCAGTCGCCGAAAGCTCCACCCGCGCCGCCGATGCGCGGCTTGCATCTCAATCCACTCTGGTGGCGGTCAATGATGATGTAAAAAAATCAGCTATTGAGGCTGCCGCGATGATACCTCCGGCAGAGCCGGTTCCACCGAGACCGGTCAAGACAGCGCAAAAATCGCCGCGGAAGGCAGAGCCCAAGGTTATAACGCGCCACCCCAATCAGAATGATGATCATCGCCCGACTCTTCTTAAGAGCGCGCGTCGTGGCAAACCTGACAAACTGAGTGAGATTGACGGAATTGGTGCCAGCATCGAAGCCAAACTTTTCGCCCTTGGTATTTTCCATTATGACCAGATCGCCGCATGGACTGTCGAACAAGCTAATTGGGTCAGTACGGAAATCGGCTTTGCGGGTAGGGCACTGCGTGAAAATTGGGTCAAACAGGCGGCTGCTTTGGTGAAAAAGACGCCTGAAAAAGCGGCAAAAAAAACCTTGCGTGGTTCGACAAGCTCACCATGAGGAAGTTTCGCTGATTGCAGAATGGTACTGCCGAGAGCCAACCTTCCTCATGGTGAGCCCTCCTGAGCTAGTCGAAGGGCGAACCACGCACAGCGCGAATGCCACTTCGTAACAAGAAACTGTAAACATGCACAATACATGATGCTGTTTGGTTCAATCAGCACGCAGATCCACACCGGCCAAAAACGCAGCAATCAATTGAGGCAGTTGCCCCGTTTCTAGAAATGGCGCATGGCCCTGTCCGCCAACATTGATGAACTGCAAAGCCGGGTGACGGCGCATCATATCATCAACGGTTTCCTGTGCCAGAAGTGTCGTGTTCTCCCCCCGGATTACCAGCAATGGCAAGTCTTTCATGAGTTCAAACTGCGCCCAGAGATCGGGAAGTTTGACGCTGAAGTCAATTCCTTCCAGTGTTTTCAATAGGTTGGGATCATAGTCCGAACGGATTTTTCCATTGTCGTCGCGATAGATGGCTCGGGCGAAACGGTCCCAGTCGGCGTTGCCAAGCGCGGGAAAAGCCTTGCCATGAACTGCTTTTTGCAGCGCTGTTGCATGCTGCCAATCGGCGGGATTCTTGGATTTGGATAGGTAATCGCTGATCTGCCGCAGGCCATCAGACACAATTTCAGGTCCGATATCGTTGAAAATGATACCCTTCAAGACTTGCGGCGCCACAGCAGCAAGCACGTGAATGATAAAGCCTCCACGCGATGTACCAAGAAAAGTCGCTTGATCTATATTGAGCGCTTTCAGTCCGGCAAGAATATCGCCGGCTTCAACGCGGATATTGTAGTTTTGCCACTCAGGGTCGTAGGCTGATTGCCCGCGACCGCGATAATCGAAAGTCACGACCTTGCGCGGTGTCGCCGGGTGATTGGCAAGTATCAACGCCAATTCGTGAAAATCGCGGCTGTTACGCGTCAGACCGGGTAAACAAATGAGCGGGAGATTTTCGGTTTCGGAGGCCGGTTGATAGACCCGGGCATAAAGCGTCAACTTGTCAGGTGCGTCGTAAAAGACCTCGGTGAAAGTTTCGCTCACGATAATCGCCCCATTTACAGCCCCTCCCTGAGTAGCAGCCTGCTAAAGCTGTAAGAAGATCTAAAAGCTGATGCCGGTTATCTCTCCCTTGTGGGAGAGAAAGCGATTTCAAGATCTTAGCTTTTGCTAAGTGCTAGAAATCGCAAGAGAGGGGGTTTGCAATCTTCAAGCTCAACAAAACTCAGCCGCGACGACCCGCTGTCAGGTCGCTTTCGATTTGCGCCTTGCCAGTAAGCCGCGCCTTATAGACCTGATAGTTTTCCATTACCCGCTGCACGTAGTTACGGGTTTCGGTATAGGGGATCCGCTCAATCCAATCGACAACCTCGTCCACCGATTTGCCACGGGGATCGCCATATTTGGCTTTCCATTCATTGGCGCGGGTGGGACCTGCATTATAACCGGCAAAGGTAAGCACATACGAGCCATCAAACTTGGCAATTTGCTCGCCAAGAAATTTTGCTCCCAGCGTCGCATTATAAGCGGCATCCGTGGTCAGGCGGGCTTGCGAATAGCTCATCCCGGCGCGGGTTGCCACGCCCTTTGCTGTTCCGGGCAACAGCTGCAATAGCCCGCGTGCCCCAGCGCTCGATACGGCGCCTGGATTGAATTCGCTTTCCTGTCGCGCAATGGCATAGGCCAATGCGGTGCCCGAACCGGAGATATTGGCATTGCCGGGGATCGCTCCGATGGGGTGCGAAAGCGCACCAACATCAATCCCGCGTTGCGCAGCGGCCTTGCCTACACGCAAGGCGACAAAATGGTTGTTCTTGCGTTCGGCCATCACGGCGAGAAGCGCCAGCTCGCCCGGACTGTCGATTTCCTGTGCAAGGCTGGTGTAAAGCAATGCAGCCCTGCTGTCATAACCGGTTTGCTCCAGCCGTTGTATGGCGCGCACGGCTTCGCGCTCTGCAAAGCGATTGCGGTCGGCATCGGTCGGCTTGGGGTAGGGCAGTTGCAGGCCATTTTGTCCAAGCTTGGCGGCAGCCAGCTGTCCATAGAATGTCGTGCCATAGCGGGAGGCGCGTGCGTAATAATCGCGTGCGCTGCCTGCGCTTCCTTCTTCGGCTGCACGGCCCAGCCAATAATAGGCGCGCGAAGCAGACATTGGTCGCGAGGAGATCTCGGCAATCCGTGCGAAATGGCGCTGTGCTGTTTTCGGATCGCGCAGCGCGCGCAGCGCGTACCATCCCGCATGAAATTCAGCGTCGGCAGCAGCTGTTGGCGTTTCAGCGCTATGCATGGCGGCTACGCGATAGGCGCGCTTGGCATCACCAATATCCAGCAACTCACGCGAGAGGACGCGGCGCTCGGTCCACCATGCATCGGGATCAACCAGCGAGGCTGCGTCGCGCGGCGCTGTGTTGATCACGTCTGCCGCTTCCTTATATTTCTCGGCGCGCCGCAAATATTGCGCTTTGGCGAAAATATAGGCCGCATTAGATTTCCACGAGTCATCGACCGCTGCCAGTTTTTTTGCGGCATCGGGAGACTTTTGCAACACAGCAGCAAAGCCCTGATAGAGCGAGGAAGCATTGGCAAGCTTGGCAACACGTCCGGCCGATTTGACCTTGCCCTCATAAAGCATGGTCAGCATGCGTGTCAGATGATCCGTGCGCGATATGACCTGCGAGAACTCTTTTAAGATCATCGCTTCCTGATTGTCATCCAGCTTCTTGTCGCGCCAGAATGGCCCAAGCACGGCTTGAGCCGCACGGGCATTGCCGTTGGCGACATGGGCGCGTGCAAGAATAATCACGCCTTCGACAGTTTGAGGCGCGGTATTGCCGAAAGCCTTGATGACAACGGATGGAGCCGGATTTTCCTTATAAAGTGCGCGCTCGGAATTA
Organism: Phyllobacterium sp. CCNWLW183; assembly: GCF_037203775.1. NCBI lineage: Bacteria > Pseudomonadati > Pseudomonadota > Alphaproteobacteria > Hyphomicrobiales > Phyllobacteriaceae > Phyllobacterium > Phyllobacterium sp. CCNWLW183. The sequence continues at coordinate 338,125 of NZ_JBBCBN010000004.1, forward strand.
TTGCGGAAGGTTGCCATGCCCGGCCAGCCCGGGAGCTCGGCAGCAGCATTGGCAATTTCGGAAGAGGGCAGACCCGGTGCATTTGACAGCCCGATGGCCCATGTCAAAATGTGGCGGTCCAGAGCCTGCGCAGGCAATCCATTGCGTATGCCGACAGCGCGCTGCACATCGCCTGAAGCGATGGCATCAAGTCCGCTTTTCAGGCTTCCTGCTATGGCCGATGGCTTTGAAGGTTGAGCTATTCCCGACGTGGTGACCGGATCTGGATGCGTCATCGCCTGCATGGCCGGATTGGCACGGGTTTGACTGGGCGCAAAGGGGCGCAAGGTCGGGGTTGGAACAGCATTTTGAGCATAAGCCGTCGTTACCGCCAGAGTGCAGGCGGAGCCGAAAAGAACGAGACGCAAAACAGAAGTTCTCAGCATACAGACTACCGGTTATTTAAAGGTTGGATCCATGGCCCCTGATCCAGAGACCTGTAAATCAGATAATAATGGCGGACGTATGAAGGGGATATTAACGAAAGGTTATCTGCAAAGCTTGCATTTGAACAGGCGTAGAGAATGGCCCGCCTGGCATGTGCTGCCTGATGAAAGACGCGCGTTCATTCACACAAGAGTGAACGGAATTAAAACAAAAAACGTCCGTTTACATATGAGCGATCATTTAATTGAACGCTCGTTCTATTAATTTGATCCGTTTTTGAGTGTGAAACAGGCCAAAAGCCCCTACAAATCCGTGTTTTGACAGGGCTTGAACTGTTTTTCAAAAATAACTGCGCAAAAATATCAAAAAACTCTGGAAAAAACCCCGAATTTTCCCGAAAAATATCAATCCACGCGTGCAAAATAGTTGCGCGAGGTTGATCATTTACATAACGCAAATGAACTTGTGCCATAAGGCTCGTCCGACTATGGTGCGCCACCTTCTTTCCGGTAGCGGAAAGGGGACAATGTTTATTATTCTGGAGTTTCCCCATGCTGAAAGGCTCAATCACCGCACTCGTCACGCCATTTCTCGATGATGGTGCGTTTGACGAAAAAGCCTTTCGCAGCTTCGTGTCCTGGCAGATAGACGAGGGCACCAATGGTCTGGTTCCAGTCGGAACCACAGGTGAATCTCCCACGCTTTCCCATGCCGAACATAAGCGTGTTGTCGAGGTCTGCATTGAGGAAGCCGCTGGAAAAGTTCCTGTTATTGCGGGCGCTGGGTCAAACAATACACGTGAAGCCATTGAATTGGCTCAGTTTTCGGAAAAGGCCGGTGCTGACGCAATTCTGGTTGTTACCCCATATTACAACAAGCCCAGTCAGCGCGGCCTCTATGCTCACTACAAGGCGATCGCCGAAGCCGTATCGCTGCCGATCATCATCTATAATATTCCGGGCCGTTCTATTATCGACATGACGCCAGAAACCATGGGTCAGTTGACCAATGATTTCAAGAATATAGCCGGGGTCAAGGATGCCACTGGCAAGATTGAGCGTGTTTCTGAGCAGCGTATTACCTGCGGCAAGGATTTCATCCAGCTATCGGGTGAAGATGCGACGGCTTTGGGCTTCAATGCTCATGGTGGCGTCGGCTGCATCTCTGTAACTTCTAATGTTGCGCCGCGCCTTTGCGCTGAATTTCAGGCGGCGACGCTTAGCGGTGACTACGCCAAGGCTTTGGAAATACAGGATAAATTGATGCCTTTGCACAAGGCTCTCTTTATTGAGCCGAACCCAAGCGGTCCCAAATATGCTCTGTCAAAGCTTGGAAAGATGCAAAATGCTCTTCGTTCGCCAATGGTTCAGATTGAGGCTGCAACTGCTGCTCGTCTTGATCAGGCCATGCGGCATGCAGGGCTGGTTAATTAAGGTACGGAATCCCATATAAATTGCATGAATAAGCCAAAATCCGCCTCAAAACCCATCACGGTTCGCAAAATAATTGCTGAAAACCGTAAAGCGCGCTTCAATTTCGAGATTCTCGACACGCTGGAGGCTGGCATTGTTCTGGCTGGCACGGAGGTTAAATCCCTTCGCAACAACCAGTCCAACATCGCCGAAAGCTATGCTAGCTTTGAGAATGGGGAATTCTGGCTCATCAACTCCTACATTCCAGAATATCTGCAGGCGAACCGCTTCAATCATCAACCACGACGGCATCGTAAGCTATTGATTAGTAAGCGTGAAATGTCGCGGCTCGGCCAATCTGTGGATCGCGAAGGGATGACAATCGTTCCCTTAAAGCTCTATTTCAACGATCAGGGCAGAGCGAAATTGGAACTTGCCGTCGCCCGCGGCAAAAAGCTGCATGACAAGCGGGAGACGGAGAAACAACGCGACTGGAACCGTGAAAAGTCTCGGCTCCTGCGTGATCGTGGCTAGGTTTGTTCTAAATTACTCAGGAATATCATCAAGATAGCGTCTGACATCGGCAAAGACGCTCTTGAACATTTCGGTTGTTAGCCGCCCCGTATTGGTATTGTAGCGCGAGCAATGGTAGCTCGAAAAAATACGAATATTACCGATGTCGTTTTGACCGCCATGGCTGAAAGGGAACTTGGCCACGGGCTGCGCAAATGCACGGATCGTGGATTGATGCGCAATGGTGCCAAGTGTAACAATCGCTCTTAGGTTGGCGAATTGTTCTATGGTTGGCGTCAAAAACCTGCGGCAATTGCTGATTTCGCCGCCAACAGGCTTGTTTTCCGGCGGCACGCATCGAACGGCATTGGTGATGGAGGCATTGACGAGTTCGAGCCCATCATCGGGACGCGCTGCAAAAGTCCCACGCGAGAAGCCAAATTCGGACAATGTGCCATACAGTAAATCGCCGGCATAATCGCCGGTAAATGGCCGTCCTGTGCGGTTGGCGCCGCGCACCCCGGGCGCCAGACCAACAATCAGAAGCTTTACGGAATCAATCCCGCCGACGGGTAAGAATGTCGGCACAGGCGCATTGTGCCAGCTCGGCTCCTTTATGCGCCACTCGGCGATAAAGTCATGTAAACGCTGGCAAATCGGGCAATCGGGGGAGGGTTCGACACTCATAACCGCTAAAAAGCATAATGCCGCACGGATTTCCATGCGGCATTTTCATGACTGTGTTGATAAGGCTTAATACTCGACTTGCTCTTCTTCAACGCGCTGACGTGGCGCACGCTCAGAAGCTTCGCGGCCAATCTCATTGCGCAAGGAAGTCAGGTCGATGAAGTGATCCGCCTGACGGCGCAATTCATCAGAGATCATCGGCGGCTGTGTGGAGAGCGTTGAAACAACGCTTACCTTGCGGCCTTTACGCTGTAGCGCTTCAACAAGAGAGCGGAAATCACCGTCGCCGGAGAAGATAACAAAGTGATCTACCGTATCAGTAAGCTGCATAGCATCGACAGCAAGTTCGATGTCCATATTACCCTTGATCTTACGGCGGCCAGCAGAGTCAGTAAATTCTTTAGCAGGCTTTGTTACAACCTTGTAGCCGTTGTAGTCTAGCCAGTCTATCAATGGGCGAATTGAAGAGTATTCTTGATCTTCAACCAACGCGGTGTAATAATAAGCCCGAAGTAAGTATCCGCGCTTTTGAAAAGCTGTGAGCAACTTGCGGTAATCAATATCAAATCCCAGTACCTTGGAGGCTGCGTAGAGATTTGCACCGTCAATGAACAAGACGATCTTTTCTCTGGGGTCAAACATAATAAGGTTCCATTTCGAAAATCTGAGCGTCAATTTCAAATGAGCTTGTTTTGTAAAGTAGCCCGATCTGATCTTATACGAAAGTCTAATATATTAAGTACGTCGAGTTCGCAGAAAAGCCAATACCCCTGCTTGCAATTTTGTACACATAACTAGACAGAAGTGCTCAAACTCCGTTTAGTATCAAATTCTCACAATTAATCTTCGATGCGCTTTTGCTTGTTTTTTAGCGGCAACCGCGTTATGTCGGCATTAATCCGCTAATTCGTTTAAAAATGAAAGGGGCAGTCCATGGCCCGTGTCACTGTTGAAGATTGCGTTGACAAGGTAGAGAACCGCTTTGAACTGGTTCTGCTTGCCAGCCATCGCGCCCGCCTGATTTCGCAAGGCGCTGCGATCACTATTGATCGCGACAACGATAAAAATCCGGTTGTTGCTCTGCGCGAAATCGCAGATGAGACACTTTCTCCCGGCGACCTCAAGGAAGATCTTATTCATTCCTTGCAGAAGCATGTTGAAGTTGATGAGCCGGAAGCTGCTGCATCTGCACCGGTCGCCGCCATTGAAGGTCAGGTTGCCGAGACTGCATCTGCTGACGAAGACAATGTTTCATTCGACTCAATGTCGGAAGAAGAATTGCTGGCAGGCATCGAGGGCCTCGTAGCCCCGGAAAAAAGCGACGATTACTAATCAAATATCGCGCAAAAGCGCGATAATCAGCCAGTTTCGGCTTTTGATGCGTCGCAGCTTCTGCGGCGCATTATTTTTGCGTCTTGGTAATGTAATTACCATATAGGTTGCATACTGTTCGGTATGTATTTGAATTCCCGTGTGTGAGGTGCCCGTCCATGATGCGTCAGTATGAGCTTGTCGAGCGTGTCCAGCGTTACAAGCCTGACGTCAACGAGGCGCTGCTTAACAAAGCCTATGTCTATGCCATGCAGAAACATGGGCACCAGAAACGCGCGTCGGGAGATCCCTATTTTTCTCATCCACTCGAAGTCGCCGCTATCCTCACGGACATGCATCTGGACGAGGCGACCATCGCGATTGCACTTCTTCACGACACTATTGAAGACACTTCGGCGACCCGCCAAGAGATCGATACATTATTCGGACCAGATATCGGGAAGCTCGTTGAGGGGCTGACAAAGCTTAAAAAGCTTGATCTTGTTTCCAAAAAAGCTGTTCAGGCGGAGAATCTGCGCAAGCTTTTGCTCGCCATCTCAGACGATGTACGCGTTCTTCTGGTCAAGCTTGCCGACCGTTTGCACAATATGCGCACACTCCACCATGTGCCTGAAGACAAGCGTCTGCGTATTTCTGAAGAGACAATGGATATTTATGCGCCGCTGGCCGGTCGCATGGGTATGCAGGATATGCGCGAGGAACTCGAGCAATTAGCGTTCCGCTACATCAACCCTGAAGCCTTCAATGCGGTCACCAACCGTCTTGCTGAGCTGATGGAGAAAAACCGCGCAACGCTGCAGCAGATCGAGTCGGATCTCTCCAGCCTGTTCGAGAAAAACGGTATTAAATCGAGCGTTAAAAGCCGTCAGAAAAAGGCTTGGTCAGTTTTCCGCAAGATGGAAAGCAAGGGGCTTTCGTTCGAGCAATTGTCCGATATTTTCGGATTTCGCGTAGTCGTAGATACCGTGGCCGATTGCTATAATGCGTTGGGCATTATTCATACGACCTGGTCAATGGTTCCGGGACGTTTCAAAGACTATATCTCAACGCCAAAACAGAACGATTATCGTTCGATACATACAACCATTGTTGGCCCCTCGCGTCAGCGCGTTGAATTGCAGATTCGCACCCGCGAGATGAATGATATCGCCGAGTACGGTGTTGCAGCGCACTCGATCTATAAGGATCGTGGTAGCGCGCAAAATCCGCACGTCATCTCTACTGAAACCAATGCCTATGCGTGGCTGCGGCAAACTATCGAGGCTCTGGCGGAAGGTGATAATCCGGAAGAGTTTCTTGAACACACCAAACTTGAGTTGTTTCAGGATCAGGTATTCTGCTTTACCCCGAAGGGCCGCTTGATTGCCCTGCCTCGGGGGGCAACTCCAATTGATTTTGCCTACGCCGTTCACACGAATATCGGGGATAGCTGTGTTGGCGCGAAGGTCAATGGCCGTATCATGCCGCTCATGACCGTACTGCACAATGGCGATGAAGTCGACATCATCCGTTCCAAGTCACAAACTCCGCCCGCCGCATGGGAAGGTATTGTTGTAACCGGCAAGGCCAGGGCCGCCATCCGTCGCGCTACCCGACTTGCGGTGCGCAAACAATATTCCGGATTGGGCATGCAGATTTTGGAGCGCGCCTTCGAACGGGCAGGGAAGGTCTATTCACGCGATGAATTGAAGAAGGGCTTGCCACGTCTGGCCCGCAAGGAAATCGACGATGTGCTGGCGGCAGTAGGTCGTGGCGAATTGCCTTCTTCTGACGTGATGAAGGCGGTCTATCCGGAATATCAGGATGCGAAGGTAAAGCCGAGCGCAATCGAGCGTGAAGAGGGCTGGGTCAACTTCCGCAATACTTCCGGCATGATCTTCAAAATGCCGGAAGGCGCCGAACCGGGCGGGCCGCAAGCACTGCCGATCCGGGGCGCAAGCCATGATATGCCAGTGCATTTCTCGCCTGAGGGCGCGGTACCTGGCGACCGCATTGTAGGCATTCTCCAGCCGGGTTCCGGCATGACGATCTATCCGATCCAGTCTTCGGCCCTCATGGCCTATGACGACCAGCCAGAGCGCTGGATCGATGTGCGCTGGGATGTGGATGAGAGCCGCCGCGACCGCTTTCCGGCACGCATCAATATTTCGGCAATCAATGCGCCGGGTTCATTGGCGGAAATCGCGCAGATTATCGCCGAAAATGAAACCAATATTCACAATCTTTCGATGGTTCGTACAGCACCGGATTTTACCCAGATGATCGTTGATCTGGAAGTCTGGAATTTGAAACACCTCAATCGAATATTGTCGAAGCTGAAAGAGAGCAATTGCGTCAGTGATGCCCAACGCGTCAACGGATAAGCAATTCCATCGAAGCCCAACAATTAGCGGGGAAAGCATGAACACGAATGAAGTTTTGGACGTTTTTCGCGAAGCCGGTGCGGTTTTGGAAGGTCATTTTATCCTGACGTCGGGACTACGCAGTCCTGTCTTTCTGCAAAAGGCGCGTGTGTTCATGCATGCGGATAAGACTGAACGCGTATGTCGCGGGCTTGCTGAAAAGATTAAAACCGCAGATCTCGGTCACATTGATTACGTCGTTGGCCCCGCGATAGGTGGTATTATTCCTGCCTATGAAACGTCGCGGCATCTTGGCGTTCCCGCAATTTGGGTTGAGCGTGAGAACGGAACGTTCAAGCTTCGCCGCTTTGAAATTGCCAAGGGTGCCCGTGTTGTTATCGTCGAGGATATCGTAACGACAGGCCTTTCCATTCGCGAAACCGTAGCCTGCCTGCAGGAATTGGGCGCCGACGTGGTGGCTGCTGCCTGTATTATCGACAGGTCTGCCGGAAAGAGCGATGTCGGCGTACCGCTGATTGCGCTGGCGGAGTACGAAGTTCCGGCTTATCCTGCTGACAAGCTTCCACCGGAACTTGCCGCAATTCCGCCTGTTAAACCGGGTAGCCGCAATATTTGATCGAACAACTATCCAACGTGGATCCTGAGGATTCTTGTCGGATAAAAGGAACCAAACCAAAATGCTCTTCAGGCAGCGCAATGTTCCCGGCTTTCGCGAACGGCTTCGTCTCGCTTTATGGCCGCGCCGTTCGATCGGCAGGTCTTTGCGCTATTTTGGCAAGCGAGTACTGCGCTTGCGTGCCACGCCGCATTCCATCGCGATAGGTTTCGCCTGCGGGATATTTGCCGCGTTCATCCCTATTCTCGGTGTTCATATTGCCATAGCCCTTGCGATCGCTTGGTTGATCGGTGGAAACATTGCTGCGGCCGTTATTGGGACCACTCTAGGCAACCCTTTGATTTTGCCTTTCATCTGGGCTGCAACGCTCGAAGTTGGCCGTTTCGTCATGACCGGTAGCCTGAGTGGCGATCCATTGCCGCCGCATCTTGGCGGCATGTTGCGCCATCTGGATTTTGGCGTTTTGTGGCATCCACTCATTGAACCGATGTTGATTGGAGCAGTGCCGCTTGGATTGGCAGCGGCAGCGCTCGCCTATTTTCCCATCCGTTGGGCGGTTGCGAGTTTTCAAAGCAGGCGTCCGGTTGCTCAACTGCAAAAGATTACTGAAACCACATGATTGTTGGCGTCGGAAGCGATTTGATCGATATCAGGCGAATAGAAAAAACTCTTGAGCGCCATGGCAAACGCTTCATCGATCGGGTGTATACGCCTGTTGAACAAGCGAAATCCGAGCGGCGTCAACAAAGGGCTGCATCTTACGCAAAACGTTTTGCCGCCAAGGAAGCCTGCGCCAAGGCTCTCGGCACCGGCCTGGCGCAGGGCGTGTTCTGGCGCGACATGGGCGTCGTTAATCTTCCTAGCGGTGCGCCGACCATGAAACTGACCAATGGTGCAGCGGATCGTCTGGCGAAGCTTATTCCGCCTGGGTTTTCTGCGCGCATTCATGTGACGATCACTGACGATTTCCCCCTGGCACAAGCATTCGTGATTATTGAGGCGTTGAAAATCGAAGAATAGCCGCATTCAAAGGGCAATGGGCAGCATTGCCCCCCGAGCCCTCAGCGGTTAAGAGGGGGCACATTTTGTTTTGGAGATATGAGAAGCGTGAGCGATAAAGCTGTTGTGAAAAATTCCGGTGGTCTTGGCGAGACGGTCAGCGTCATCGTGCAGGCGCTTCTGCTTGCGCTAGTAATCCGGACATTGCTGTTCCAGCCATTCAACATCCCCTCCGGCTCGATGCGCCCGACCTTGTTGGAAGGCGATTATCTCTTCGTTTCGAAATTCTCCTATGGTTATTCGAAATATTCGATCCCATTTGCGCCTGATCTGTTTTCCGGTCGCATATGGAGCGGTGATCCCAAGCGCGGCGACATTGCCGTGTTCCGCAAGCCAAATGATACCTCGCTCGATTTCATCAAGCGCGTTATCGGTCTGCCGGGCGACAAGATTCAGATGCGCAGCGGCGTGCTCTACATCAATGATATTGCCGTACCTCGCGAAAAGGTAGGCCAGATCGACAATCCGGATATCACCGAGGCGCAGGGTCCGGTGGACGTTTACCGCGAAGTTCTGCCCAATGGCATAACCTACGACACGCTCGACCTGACGCCCAATGGTGTTGGTGACGATACGCGCGAATTTGTTGTACCTGCCGGACATTATTTCATGATGGGTGACAATCGCGATAATTCCAGCGATAGCCGTTTTGATGTGGGCTATGTTCCGCTTGAAAACTTCATCGGACGTGCGAACATCATCTTCTTCTCAATCGCCGGCAAGGCAAGCCCGCTGGAACTGTGGCGCTGGCCGTCTGAACTGAGGTTCGACCGCTTGTTGCACAGCGTCAATGCGGCACCAAATTCCGTGCAGAACAATTGATCCGACGATGAGCCTTTCGACTGACGCTGTTCATAAGCTGGAAGAAAAAACGAAACATGTATTTCGTGATCTCGGACGCCTTGAGCGCGCATTAACGCACTCCAGTGCGCGGTCATCGGCAGGCTCGGACTATGAACGGCTTGAATTCCTTGGCGACCGGGTGCTCGGTCTGGTGATTGCGGACCTGTTGTTCCGCGCTTACCCGACAGCTGCGGAAGGCGAATTGTCTTTGCGGCTGAATTCACTGGTGAACGCTGATACCTGCGCCGCTGTTGCCGATGAAATCGGCCTGCATGAATTCATCAAGACAGGTTCTGATGTAAAAGGGCTGGCGGATAAACGGCTCAAAAGTCTGCGTGCAGACGTCGTTGAATCGCTGATTGCAACAATTTATCTGGACGGCGGCCTCGAAGCGGCGCAACCTTTCATCGAACGATATTGGGATGCGCGCTCGAAGGGAAGCAATTCCGCTCAGCGCGATCCTAAAACTGAATTGCAGGAATGGGCACATCAGCAAGATGGTGCTCAACCTTTGTACAGCGTTGTTGAACGAACCGGACCTGACCACGATCCGCAATTTACGATTCAGGTGGTTGTAAAAGGCTTCGAACCGGCGGTGGGCAAAGGCCGTTCCAAGCGGTTGGCGGAGCAAGAAGCTGCCATCGCATTGCTTTATCGCGAAGGCGTTCGTCAGAAGACGCAGGAAGACACAAGAAATGACTGAACAAAATCAAACGCCTGCGAATGAAGCCGAACAGGCTGTTCCGACACGCTCGGGCTTCATTGCCCTGATAGGCGCCCCAAATGCCGGCAAGTCGACGCTGGTCAATCAGCTTGTTGGCAGTAAGGTTTCAATCGTTACGCACAAGGTGCAGACGACGCGGGCGCTGGTTCGCGGCATTGTTATTCACGATCAGACGCAGATGGTGCTGGTCGACACGCCCGGTATTTTCAAACCGAAGCGCCGCTTGGATCGCGCCATGGTGACGACCGCATGGGGCGGTGCAAAGGACGCCGATCTCATTCTGGTTCTTATCGATGTTGAACAGGGCATTGATGACGAGGCCGAAATTCTCCTCGATAGTCTGCGGGATAAAAAGCGCAAGGTGATCTTGGTCCTCAATAAGGTCGACCGTATTGAAGCGCCAATGCTGCTTGAACTCGCCAAGAAAGCCAATGAAAAGGTCAAATTCGATCAGACTTTCATGATTTCCGCGCTGAAGGGCTATGGCTGTAAGGATCTGCTGAAATATCTGGCGGAAAACCTTCCTGAAGGTCCGTGGTATTATCCGGAAGATCAGATCTCGGATATGCCCATGCGCATGCTTGCTGCTGAAATCACCCGCGAAAAGCTTTATCTGCGCCTCCATAATGAACTGCCATATTCTTCAACAGTTGAGACCGAAAGCTGGGAAGAAAAGAAGGATGGTTCAGTTCGCATTCAGCAGGTCATTTACGTCGAGCGCGATAGCCAGAAGAAGATCGTTCTTGGCCATGAAGGCCAGGCGATAAAATCAATTGGTCAGGCAGCACGCAAGGAATTGATGGAAATCCTGGAGCAGAAGGTTCATCTGTTCCTTTTCGTCAAGGTTCGTGACAATTGGGGCAATGATCCCGAGCGTTACCGTGAAATGGGACTTGAATTTCCGCAATAATAGCGCCAAGTCTCGGCTATGGAATGGCGAGACGAAGGCATTATCCTCGGAACGAGGCGGCACGGGGAAACCAGCGCTATCCTTGAACTGATGACCCGTGATCATGGCCGCCATCTTGGCCTCGTGCGCGGTGGGCGATCACGCCGTATGCAGCCCTTGTTGCAGGCCGGAAACCGCGTTGATGTCATCTGGCGGGCCCGTATGGATGAACATCTTGGCATGATGCAGGTTGAGCCTGTCAGCTTTTCAGCTGCACGCCTGATTGAACAGCCCGTCGCGCTTTATGGGTTGCAGCTTGCTGCCTCGCATTTGCGCCTTTTGCCGGAACGTGATCCCCACCAGAACCTTTTCGAAATTCTCGCTGTCATTCTTGAACATTGCGAAGACACCATGATCGCTGGCGAATTGCTTTTGCGTTTCGAAGTGCTGATGCTGGAGGAGCTCGGCTTTGGCCTTGATCTGAAAAGTTGCGCCGCGACGGGTGTTGCCAGCGATCTGACTTACGTGTCACCCAAGTCAGGTAGGGCAGTATCCCGGGATGCGGGTGCGCCATGGGCGGACAAGCTGCTGGTCATGCCGCCTTTCATGGTCAACTCCAGCGTTCGGGCCATGTCGATGGCAGAGATCAGCGACGCATTTCGTTTGACCAGTTTTTTCTTCATGCGGCATGTGTGGGAGCCGCGCGCGCAAAAGCCGCCTGAAGCCCGCGACGGCTTTCTGAATGCTATCGCCAGATCATTGAAAAACAGCGAAGGACATGTCGTGTCCGCCGAAGAAAGGCCGGTTCCTCATGGGGAGTGATATTATGGACGCTATCGAGTTTCCGGCCGGAGTGGGAAAGCTTCCGCTTGGCGACTTGGCCATACGCAGCGGACTGGAGATATTGCAGGCAATGTTGCGCGGTGAATATCCAGCGCCGTACATTGCCAAGACACTATCTTTCACGCTTCACGAAGTAGCGCAGGATCGTGTGGTGTTCAAAGGACTGCCTTCTATCGAGCACCTTAATCCGATGGGCGGCGTCCATGGTGGTTGGATCGCAACATTGATGGATTCTGCCCTGGCTTGCTGCGTCATGACTACGCTGAAGCCGGGCGAGGCCTATACGACCGCAGAATTCAAGGTGAATCTGGTCCGCCCATTGAGTGCTAACATGGGGATGGTGTTCTGCGAAGGACGGCTTATTCACCGCGGACGTACTTTAGCAACATCCGAAGCATTCTTGAGAGATCAGAACGGGAAATTGCTGGCGCACGGCACCGAGACATGTTCAATTTTTCCTCTCGAAAACCTTGTTCGGACAAGTTAGCCGTTTGATTTCAATAAAATTTGTTGAAAATCGGCAACTTTTTCTTAGCAAATGATGCGTGGCAGACATGTGCCCGGATGAAGTCATTGACTTGATAATGCAGCTGTGCTGAACATTAATGCATTATAGAATGCAAAAGTTCTATTGGGGAGCGGTCGAGGAGGATCGCGGGGGAGGAAATAAATGGACAGTTTCTTGAGCGGCCTCAAGGCTGCGGTCGACGCAATGGGGCCAACAGTCCTGTTGCCTATTGTGATATTTATTATCGCTTTGATATTGGGCGCCAAGCCTGGCAGAGCTTTTCGCGCTGCGGTCACCATCGGTGTGGCTTTCATTGGTATCAATCTCGTATTGGGGCTTATGCTCACATCCATTGGCGACGTAGCAAAGGCCATCGTGACCAATACCGGTATTCAGCGGGATATTGTTGATGTGGGCTGGCCATCGGCTGCGGCCATCGCCTTTGGATCGTCGGTGGGACTTTGGGTGATTCCGATTGCAATTGCCGTCAACATCATCCTGCTTTTGACCCGCATGACGCGAACATTGAACGTCGATGTGTGGAATTTCTGGCATTTTGCCTTTATCGGCTCACTTGCTGTCGCGGCCACGAATAGCCTTGTTTATGGGTTGATCGTAGCTGCGCTCATGGTTGCGCTTTGCCTGTTATTTGCTGATTGGTCGGCAAAGGCCGTGCAAAAATTCTATGGCATTCCAGGCATTTCCGTGCCGCATCTCGCATCTGCGCAGATATTGCCAATCGCTATTGTGCTCAACTGGATCATGGATCGCATTCCGGGGATCAACAAGATTGAACTCAATACTGAAACATTCGAAAAGCGTTTTGGCGTCTTCGGTGAGCCGGTCATTCTCGGCCTGATCATTGGTTTGGTGCTCGGTATCATCGCGTACTACAATGCCGGTGATTTTGGCGTCGTTCTCACAAAGGTCTTGCAGACAGGAATGACTTTGGCAGCGGTGATGCTGCTCTTGCCCCGTATGGTCAAAATCCTGATGGAGGGCTTGCTCCCTGTATCAGATGCAGCGCAGGAGTTTGTTCGTAAGCGGACGGGCGATCGCGAATTGCTTGTTGGCCTCGATTCGGCAATTTTGATCGGACATCCGGCGGCAATTTCATCGTCGCTGATTCTTGTGCCGATCGCGATCATCCTTTCCGTTATTTTGCCCGGTAACCGCGTGATTCTGTTTGCCGATCTGGCGGTCATTCCCTTTATCGTTGCGATGACAGCCCCGCTGTTGAAGGGAAATGTCTTCCGCATGGTCATTGTTGGCACGTTCACGCTGGCAGTAGGATTCTATGTTGCCAATGCGCTGGCACCGCTCTTTACAGCAGCGGCACAGTCGTCTGGTTTCCAAATGCCCGCAAACGCTGTTCAGATCACAAGCGTGGTCGATGGGTTCCTTTGGATACCCTATGTCGTCATGGCGCTGATCAACAATCTGGGTGCAATCGGCCTTGCGGTTCTGGCCCTGATTATCGCCGGTGCATTCTGGGCTTACCGCCGCAACACAGCTGCCTGGGAACGGGCCGCTGGAGCGGAAGACGATATCCCGGACACCAACTGAACTGCATTGAGTGGAGTAACCAAATGGCGCAAGCCTTGATGAACTATCTTGACCCCGGGGCAATTATACTCGGGGTCAGGGCCGAAACCGACCGTGAGGTTATCAGCCTTCTGGCCGAGCGACTTCATGCCCTGGGATATGTCAAACCAAGCTTTGCAGATGCGGTGCTGGCCAGGGAATCCCAGTTGCCGACCGGGCTCCCGCTTGGCGGCGTGAACAATGTCGCCGTTCCGCACACAGATCCAGAACATGTTTTGAAGCCTGGTTTGGCATTTGCGACACTGATCCAACCTGTGGCATTCGCCAATATGGAAGATCCGGATGAGAAGCTGCCCGTCAGGCTGGTTTTCCTCATGGCCCTCAATGATAAGGACAAGCAGGTGGAAATGCTGCAGGAAATCGCCGGTGCAATTCAATCGCCCGCAACCATTGAGGCGTTGATTCAATCGAAATCCGTGGAAGACGTCTCACGCTTACTCGGCTAAGTTGCAGGCGTGAATCAGGGGGGCATAAATGACTAAACCAAAGACTGTACTATTTGCTTGCGGCACCGGCATTGCCACGTCGACCGTTGTTGCTCATGCGGTTGAAGACGCATTGAAAAAGCGCGGCATAAGCATCGCAACGCGGCAATGCAAAACCACCGAAGTTGCCAGTCATGTCGCAGATGTCGATCTTGTCGTATCGACAGCGCAATTGCCAAAAGACTTGGGTAAGCCAGCCATTACAACACTGGCGTTCCTCACGGGCATTGGCAAGGACGACGTCCTCGACAAAATTGAAGCCATTCTCAAAGCTTGATTCTAACGCAATCGGAGTAGCCGCCGCCCATTAATCCGGGCGGTGGTTTTGCGAGTATTCGGCAAAATAAAGCCTCACTCTTCGCGCAATCGACGCTTTTGATTATGGAGGCGGTGTTTGTATGCGTATTCTGGCGGCAATTTTGCTTTTTCTAAGCTTGGCGGGCAATTCGAGAGCTGCCGATCTCATTGGCTTCTGGGATCATCCCCAGCATGGCGGCAATAGCTTTAATCGTCTTCCTCCGGACCAAGCCTATTTCGATGCTTTGCGAAAGTATGGGGCGACCTGGGTTCGGCTGTCTTATGACAAGTGGAAACCCGCCCAGCGCGACGTTCTCATTGGAAATGCTGATCATTACGAGGGGATACCACCAGAAGATTTGGCAAATCTGAAACAAACATTATCTCGCGCTCATAAGGCCGGGCTGAAGGTTGTCATTGCGCCACTGTCTTTGCCTTGGATGCGATGGGCGCAGAATAATGATGGAAAGTTTGATGACCGTCTCTGGCAGGACAAAGCGAAGTGGCAGGATGCCGCGCGTTTTTGGCGGGAAATCGCTACGGCGCTGAAAGACGAGCCATCCATAGCGGCCTATAATCTGATCAACGAACCTGCTCCGGAAAAGATGGGCGGTGTGGGTGAGCATGCTCCTGCAAATGTGATGCAAGCTTGGTACGATCAACAAAAGGGTAGTGCTCGCGATTTGCCAGCCTTCTATGAGTTCCTGATAAAAGAAATCAGAAAGGTCGATCCTGCTACGCCTATAATGGTGGATGCGGGTTGGTATGGCGCCGCGGATGCTTTCGGTTACTGGCCGTCTGCACTTGCCGACACGAGGGTGCTCTACAGCTTTCACATGTATGAACCTTATGAAGCAACGAGCGCACCCAATATGAAGCGGGAGAAACCCTATTCTTATCCGGGAACGGTTCCGTTTGGTGGCGAGAAAGTCGAATGGAACGCACAAAAAGTATCGCAATATCTCGCACTGCCGGTAGATTGGGCAAAGGCGCGAGGGGTACCGCTCAATCGGCTGGTTGCTGGAGAGTTTGGCTGTATGCGACGCCTTGCGGGCTGCAAATCCTATTTGGATGATGTTCTCACTGCTTTGGAAGCAAACAAGCTGCACTGGGCATTTTATAGCTTTCGAGAGGATAGCTGGGACGGCATGGATTACGAGCTGGGATCCGGAAAAGTAAACTGGAAATACTGGGATGCCATCGAAGCAAACAAGCCTGATCCATTAAAACGACAGCCAACGGCCGAATTCGAACCCATTCGCAAACGATTGCAACCCTGATGCGTAATAATGATCCCAAGCAGTTGAACAGATGTGATTAGGTTCTAAATAGGGATGATGTATCAATCCCGAACGTTCTGCACATTATAAGTATCCGAGGAAAATGAAATGAAATTAGCTCTGTCAGCATTGGTTCTGGGAGCCATCACCCTCACAGGTTGTGCCAATTCGGGTAGTGTAAGTCCGCTCGTATGGTGCGATAGACCGACTGACATGAACCCAACTGTGTTCACCAATTGCACGCAGCGTGTGGGTGGCGATAGCCCGTATAAGCGTGAGCGGGAAAGCCGACGCTATTACAATAATCGTTACTATAAAACATCCAGTTAGAACGTTCGATTGCGCGGCGTATGAGACGATATTCTGATACGCCGCAGGTTTTTCGACTAAAGTTCAAAAATCATGCACTTGAAGCCGACAAAATAATCCACTATCTAGAACGCAGCGGCCTTGCCGTTTTTCTTTTGATCATAAATATGCTCATATTGAGTATAAATGATCGGTGGCGGTGCCGAGAGGCTTACGCCGGATTGGATGTCCAGGAGGAATATGGATATGACCAACACTATCCGCACCAAAGCTGCAGCAAGCAGTTCCGTGAGCCAGTCCGCAGCGGAACGCTTTGGTATCCTCGAAATGCCGGACCTTACTTACACGCCTGAGGTTGCTGCGGAGACTGAGCATCTTTATGCCCGTGTGGCGCATCACATTCCCCGCATCGAATGGCCGGTCTATGCGCCCTACGTGGCTGCAATCAATCGGCTGAAGAAGCAGCGCAATGCAGTAATCCTTGCCCATAATTACCAAACGCCGGAAATTTTCCATTGCGTAGCGGATATTGTTGGCGACTCGCTGCAACTTGCCAAGGAAGCCACGAAGGTCGACGCTGAAATCATTATCCAATGCGGCGTCCACTTTATGGCCGAGACATCGAAACTGCTCAATCCTTCCAAGACAGTCTTGATCCCCGACATGAAGGCGGGTTGTTCGCTGGCGGAGTCGATCACGGGTGCTGATGTGCGGCTATTGCGAGAAACTTACCCGGGCGTTCCGATTGTTACCTATGTGAACACCTCGGCTGAGGTGAAAGCGGAAAGCGACATTTGCTGCACCTCGGCAAATGCAGTGCAGGTTGTCGAAAGCTTCGGCGTGGACCGCGTTCTTTGCATTCCCGATGAATTCCTGGCGCAAAACGTAGCAGCGCAGACTGATGTAAAGATTCTCACCTGGAAAGGGCATTGCGAAGTGCATGAGCGCTTCACAGCGGACGAACTTCTTGCCTATCGCGCTGCTGATCCGGAAATCCAGATCATAGCTCACCCTGAATGCCCTCCATCAGTTGTTGCGATTGCGGATTATACCGGTTCGACGAAAGGTATGATCGATTACGTCAAGGATAATCGTCCAGCCAAAGTGCTGCTCGTTACGGAATGCTCAATGGCGTCCAACATCGAGTCGGAAGTGCCGGAGGTGAAGTTCATCAAGCCATGCAATCTATGCCCGCACATGAAGCGCATCACCCTGCCCAATATCCTTGAAAGCCTTGTCTATATGCGTGACGAAATTCATGTCGATCCGCTGATAGGCGCGCGTGCGCGGCTTGCTGTCGAACGCATGGTCAATCTGAACAACTGACGCCGGAGGCGACACCCATGTCAACTCAATCCGATCCCGTCATCATCATTGGCGGCGGACTAGCGGGCTTGTTTTGCGCGTTGAAGCTGGCACCCCGGCCAGTCACGATTCTTGCGGCGGCGCCGATTGGGCGGGGGGCATCTTCTGCCTGGGCACAGGCAGGTATCGCCGCTGCCGTATCGGAAGGAGACACCAAGGATAAGCACGTCGCTGATACAGTTGCGGCAGGTGATGGCATCGTTGATGAGGTCATCGCCTCGCTGATGGCCAGCGAAGCCGCCTCGCGCGTTCATGATTTGCTCGGATATGGTGTGCCGTTCGATCGCGATCTGGAAGGGAAGCTTCAGGTTTCCCGCGAGGCCGCTCATTCCGAAAGCCGGATCGTTCGGGTTCGCGGCGACATGGCAGGGCGCGCTATTATGCAGGCTCTGGTCAAGACCGTTGAAAACACGCCTTCGATCCGCGTGATGGAAGGCTATGTCGTGGAAGATCTCATGGTCAGCCACGGTTCAGTTTCAGGGGTCATAGCGCGCACAGAGGCCGGTCGGGGTGCACAGGTTAAGCTGCAATCGCGAACAGTGGTCATTGCCACGGGCGGGATCGGGCACCTTTATGCTGTGACAACCAATCCGTCAGAAGCACGGGGTGAGGGCATTGGTATGGCTGCCCGCGCCGGTGCAATGATGGCCGATATGGAGTTCGTTCAGTTCCACCCGACTGCCTTGGATGTGAACAAAGACCCGGCGCCTTTGGCTACTGAAGCCTTGCGCGGTCACGGCGCCACGCTGATCAATCGTAATGGCGAGCGCTTCATGCTTAAAATTGATCCAGATGCCGAACTTGCGCCGCGCGATGTTGTCGCGCGGGGAATTTACGCCGAAGTCATGAGTGGGCGAGGCGCTTGGCTGGATTGCACCAAGGCCGTTGGTGCTTCGTTTGCTGAGGAGTTTCCCACCGTCTACAAATATTGCCGCGACGCCGGTATCGATCCGGTAACGGAGCCCATACCCGTTGTTCCCGCAGCCCATTACTTCATGGGCGGAATTTTGACCGATGCGGATGGGCAAACATCCATTGATGGTCTGTGGGCCTGTGGCGAGTGCACGTCCACGGGTGCGCATGGTGCCAATAGGCTTGCCTCCAATTCGCTGCTTGAAGCTGTAGTCTTTTCTGCACGCATTGCCGCCAAGATTGGTGCAGTCAATGATGGGAAGTCGCAGGATTGGTCTAAGGGGTCAGTTGATCGCGACGATCTGACTGCCGAAAATGATACGGAAGCGATGACGATCCTGCGCAAGGCAATGAGCGAGAGTTTTGGGGTGGTCCGCGACAGAGATGGCATGCTGGCAGGATTGAGGATCATCGTAGAACTGGAGCGCTCCAATCGGGATGCCGCTTTCCGCAACGTGCTCGCGACGGCCAAGCTCGTCGCCGTAAGCGCCCTCAGACGCCACGAGAGCCGCGGCGGGCATTTCCGTACCGATTTCCCCGAGAAACGTCCTGAATGGCAGCACAGGACGTTTCTGACGCTTGCTGATGCCGAATTGACGGTAAATGAATTGATGGAGTTCGCCTGATGGTCTCGCAGCTCGCCTATCCACCATCGCTGCCACAATTGCTGGTGGACGAGGCCGTGCGTTCTGCCTTGCTCGAAGATTTGGGCAGGGCGGGCGATATCACCACCAATGCTACCTTGCCGGAAGATGCGACTGCGCGAGCAGTTCTATCGAGCCGTGAGGCAGGAACCATCTGCGGCATGAGCTTTGCCCGCACGGCCTTTGCGCTGATTGATCCTTCGCTGAATTTTATAATGCTCACAAAGGACGGTACTCGTGTAAAGCCCGGTGAGGACATTGCGCGGATAGAGGGAAATGCGCGATCCATTCTTTCCGCCGAGCGTGTCGCTTTGAATTTTCTTATGCATCTTAGCGGTATTGCCAGTTATACGGCCAAATTTGCCGATCTCATTGCTCACACGAATGCAAAGGTTTGCGACACGCGAAAAACCATTCCGGGTATGCGTGCCTTTGCTAAATATGCGGTGAAATGTGGCGGCGGATCAAATCATCGTTTTGGTCTCGACGACGCCGTTTTGATAAAGGATAATCATATTGCTGTGGCTGGTAGCGTAGCCAAGGCAATTCTCGCGGCGAGGGCCTATGCGGGACATTTGGTAAAAATTGAGGTGGAGGTAGACGGCATCGATCAATTCGAGGAAGCGCTCAGCGTGAATGCCGATGTGATTCTTCTTGATAATATGCGGCCGGAACTGCTTGAAAAGGCGGTGAAAATCAACGCAGGGCGTGCCAAGCTGGAAGCTTCCGGCAATATTACCTTCGACACGATCAAAGCTGTTGCGGAAACCGGTGTTGATTACATATCGACATCAAAAATCACTATGGCAGCGCCAACGCTGGATATTGGACTGGATATTGTACTGACATGAAAGTCATTGCTACAACCGCGGAGCTTCGGGCTGCGCTGAAGTCTGAACGCCAGCAGGGAAAATCCGTTGGGTTGGTCCCGACAATGGGATATCTGCATGTAGGTCATATGGCGCTGGTTCATGAGGCCAAGCGAGCTTGTGACATTACGGTTGTGTCCATTTTCGTCAATCCCACCCAGTTCGGCCCGAATGAAGATCTCGCTGCCTATCCACGCGACATGAAGGGCGATCTCGCCAAGCTTGAAGCGGAAGGTGTGGATTATGTTTTCACCCCGGAAGTTGCTGAAATTTATCGGCCGGGCGCACACACGATTGTTGATAATCCGCTGCTCTCCCGAATCCTGATCGGGAAAATCCGCCCGGGACATTTCCGTGGCGTAACGACAGTCGTCACGAAGCTGTTCAACATCGTGCAGCCGGATCATGCCTTCTTCGGTGAAAAAGACTATCAGCAGCTGACCATTATACGCCGCATGGTGGCTGATCTGGATATGCCGATTGAAATTACAGGTGTTGCAACGGTGCGTGAACATGACGGACTGGCCTGCTCGTCCCGCAATGCAATGCTGAAACCTGAAGATCGCAAGGCCTCGGTTGTCTTGGCAAAGTCGCTTGCAAAAGCAGAAGAGATGGTGGCGCAGGGCCAGCGCTCAGTGCCGGCAATACGCAATGCCGTTCGCGCGGTACTTGAGACGGAAAAGCGCGGGATCGTTGAATCAGTCGATATTCGCGATGCCGAAACACTGGATCCTGTGTCAGGCAAGTTTAAGCAGCCCGTCGTTGTGCTTTTAACCGTTCGCTTTGGCAAAGTGCGGTTAATCGATCAGCAGGTTATCGGCTGAAATCGGGTTGGGGGGATAATCATGAGCCAGCAAGTCATCACACGCCGCATAACTGCGCCGGAAATCAAGAGCCGTAAGGGTGCGACACCCATCGTTGCCTTGACCTCATATCACGCTACAACTGCTCGCATTGCCGATGAACATGGAGATATCCTTCTCGTCGGCGACAGCCTTGGCATGGTTTTATATGCAATGGATTCGACGCTCGGCGTGACGCTCGACATGATGATCATGCATGGCAAGGCAGTCGTGCGCGGCTCGAAAAAGGCAATGGTTGTTGTCGATATGCCGTTCGGTTCCTATGAGGAAAGCCCTGAAGCTGCTTTTCGTAGCGCATCCCGTGTCATGCAGGAAACCGGGTGTGGTGCGGTGAAGCTTGAGGGTGGCGTGCAAATGGCTGGGACCATCCGTTTCCTCACCCAGCGCGGCATTCCGGTCATGGCGCATATCGGTCTGACACCGCAGTCAATCAACACTCTTGGCGGGTTCAAAACTCAAGGTCGCGATACCGCGCTTTGGCCGCTTATCAAGGCAGACGCACAGGCCGTATCTGAAGCCGGAGCATTTTCGGTCGTTATTGAAGGCGTTGTTGAGCCGCTTGCTGCCGAAATCTCCCGCGAGATTGCAATTCCTACGATTGGAATTGGCGGCTCGCGCGAATGCGATGGCCAAATCCTGGTATTGGAAGACATGCTTGGCTATAACCCGAAGCCACCGCGTTTCGTGAAAGTCTATGGCGCGGTGGGTGATGCAATTGACCAAGCGGTCAAGGCCTATGCGGACGACGTTCGCTCACGCCAGTTCCCGGGCGATGAAAACGTCTATCCGCTGAAATAGCGTGGCTAGCCTTTGGCGCTGCAATCCGATTGTCCATCGGCCCAGCGGCGAACATCCGATGCGATACGATTGCCTAGCGAATTGCTCATCAGCGGACCAAATGCTTCCACTTTGGCAGGATTTCCTTCTGCATGAACCACCAGCAGAGGGCGTCCGCCAGGATTGTTGCCGGGTACAACCAGAATGCGCGGGCGGCCAGAAAACGAGTTAAGCTCGGGAGCAAGACGATAAGGCTTGAAGCTTGAATCGCCGGATTTAAACCAGCAGCTGTTTGCGGCAAGCGCAACGCGTTCCATTGTTGGAAGCGCTGCCTTGCTGGAGGAGAATGCCAAGCCGCCTGGGCCGGGCTTGCTGGTGGACTGGCATCCGGCGAGTGCTGCAAGGGTGACAACTACGGCAACGCCGAATCCCGGTATCTTCATATTCATTCTCCAGTACCCGGTCATGTACCGGCTGCCGCTCACGGGCGGGATATGGGTCTAATTCTCGTGGATTCAGGCAGGCTCAAGTTCTTTCAGGAAAACTTTGAGGCCATCCGACATCTCGTACCAGACCAGTGATAGGTCCGAATCCTGAAGAATCAGTTGCTGATAGGCATCGAACTTTGGAAAATCGCTGAGAAGATCTTCCCGGCCCGATACTTTCCGGAAATTGTTGAAGACAAACCGGGTCGGGGTCAGCCAGGCATCTGCCAATGTCATTTCATTGCCGAGTGCATAAGGACCATCGCTCAAGAACTTCTCAAGTTCGGTTAAACCGATTTCCATCTGTTTGAACAGCTTGGCTATACGGGCATCGTCTTTGGACTTCCGGTGGAACAACTCGAACAATTCCATGACTGGCGCCAGAACTTCGAGTTCCGCGATGCGTGTCGTCATGCGCACGATGGCGCGATCGCGCGAATCGGCAGGTAGCAATGATGGTTCGGGAAAATGCTCTTCCAGATATTCTGCAATGACGGAGGCCTCAACAATTGTAAGCCCCGAACCGGTTATCAAAACCGGAATACGATTAAAGGGCGAGATTGCCCGGAATTCTTCCGGGATTGGAAAACCCGGGGGCGGGGCGACAACCTTGATTGGAGCCTTCTTGTAGTAGGCGATGCAGCGCACGATGGAGGAATAGGGGGATAGCGGCCGCGAATAAAGTTTCATGTCTGGTTCCTCCGTTTGAAACGCTGTTTCAACGCACTCCCCGCTGAAACAGCATTCACCAAACGTATAGGATTCTACTCAGGCGGCAACCCCGAGAATACCAGCAAACAACGCACGGCCATCGGTTCCCCCATGGGCGGCCTCAATCAGATTTTCCGGATGAGGCATCAGGCCCAGAACATTGCCTTGTTTGTTGATAATGCCGGCAATGTTATTGATGGAGCCATTTGGATTGGTGCCTTCGGCATAGCGGAAAACCACCTGGCCTTCACCTTCGACGCGGGCAAGCGTTTCTGCATCGGCAAAATAATTGCCGTCATGATGCGCTACCGGACTGCTGATGATCTGACCATGCGAATAGCCGCGGGTAAATGGCGTATTGGCATTGGTGATTTCGAGCTTCACCTGACGGCAAACGAACTTCAGCGAAGCGTTACGCATCAAGGCTCCCGGCAGAAGGCCTGCTTCCAGGAGAATCTGGAAACCGTTGCAGACGCCCATTACCATGACGCCTTTGTTGGCCTTTTCACGAATAGCCTGCATGACAGGCATGCGCGCTGCAATTGCCCCGCAACGCAGATAATCGCCATAGGAGAAACCGCCTGGGATAACGATCAGATCGACATCTGGCACTTCGGTATCTGTCTGCCAGACCGTCTGAGGCTCAACGCCGGAGATTTTTGTCAGCGCCGCAATCATATCGCGGTCACGATTGAGGCCGGGAAGGAGAACGACTGCTGATTTCATTAAAGAAGCTCCACCGAATAATCTTCGATCACAGTATTGGCCAGCAGCTGTTCGCACATTGCCTTGAGTTTTGTCTCAGCACCCGCCTTGTCGCTGCCATCGAGTTCGACGTCAAATACCTTGCCCTGACGCACGGAACCGATGCCGTCAAAGCCCAGACTGCCCAACGCGCCAACAATTGCCTTGCCCTGTGGATCAAGAACGCCATTTTTCAAGGTTACAGTGACACGTGCCTTCATTACCTGTTTCTCCGTCGAGTGCTATTTAACCAGAACCGGCCCGCTCGGGCGCGTCTGATCGTTTTCATTCATGATGCCCAGACGGCGCGCCACTTCCTGATAGGCTTCGATAAGTCCGCCCATGTCGCGGCGGAACCGATCCTTATCCATCTTTTCGGCGGTCTGGCTGTCCCAGAGCCTTGCGGAATCCGGCGTAAATTCATCGGCGAGAACTATGCGCATCATTTCGCCTTCATATAGCCTGCCACATTCGATTTTGAAATCGACAAGCTGAATTCCCACACCAAGAAACAATCCGCTCAGAAAGTCATTGATGCGAATGGCCAGTGCCATGATGTCATCAATTTCCTGCGGCGCTGCCCAACCGAACGCCGTAATGTGCTCTTCGGAAACCATTGGATCGTCGAGTTCATCATTTTTATAATAGAACTCGATAATCGAGCGCGGCAGGACGGTGCCTTCTTCGATGCCCAGACGCTTGGCGAGCGATCCGGCGGCGATATTGCGCACAACGACCTGCAGCGGAATAATCTCGACTTCCTTGATCAACTGCTCGCGCATGTTAAGGCGGCGGATGAAGTGCGTCGGTATCCCCATACGGTTCAATTGCGTGAAGATATATTCCGAAATGCGGTTGTTGAGGACACCTTTGCCGTCAATCACTTCGCTTTTCTTCGGATGGAGCACTGTTGTATCATCTTTGAAGTGCTGCACCAGAGTGCCTGGTTCTGGTCCTTCATAAAGGATTTTGGCTTTGCCTTCGTAGACACGGCGGCGACGGTTCATTTAAAATCTCTGGTATTGGAGTTATCGGTCGGCCTTGGTCCAAGCCGTCATGTTGGCGCGCTAACTATCGCAAAAGCAAGCATTTCACAATGATGCATTGTAGAGCTCCCCTGTTTTATGGGTTATAAAGCGCTGCTAAGACGCTATAGGCAATGAAGTTGAATTGAGACTTTCGATTTTTTGCGAAGTGTTTATAGGAGACTTGGACACGATCTATATGTGGTTCTGCCTGAAAAACGCCGCAAGACCAGATATATAGGGATTACCCAACCATTTGCGGGAGCAATAAAAGATGAGCATGGAAGATCGCAAAAACGCAGCTGAAAATAAATACGCGCATGATGCCGAAGTAAAATTCCGCGCAGAAGCACGGCGTAACAAGCTGCTTGGCCTTTGGGCTGCGGAAAAGCTGGGCAAGACCGGCGAGGAAGCCGAAGCCTATGCCAAGGAAGTCATCGTTGCAGATTTTCATGAAGCTGGTGACGAAGATGTGTTCCGCAAGATCCGGGCAGATTTTGATGCCGCAGGCGTCGACAAGTCCGATCATCGTATCCGCCGGACGATGGAAGAACTGATGATCGAGGCTATTCGCCAGATCGAAAGCGCTTCGTAAGCCGAGCCGATACTGATTATTTATACAAGCCGCCCTACGGGGCGGTTTTTTATTGCAGCGATAATTGCGACAATCCGCGAAGGATTTTTGTTTTCTTTGACCTTGACCGGCATTGTTCTGCGTTTGCAATATGAATGGTCACAGGGAAGGTAAGAATCATGTCATTAGCGTCGCGTCTCAGAGCCGGAGAAACAATTTATTCCGGCTGGTCCAGCATGACCGATACCCTGGTGATGGAAGCCCTTTGCCGCACAAGGCTTTCCGCTGTCCTGCTCGATATGCAGCATGGCGCACATGACACCGCCAGCGTTGTTGCATTGACCGGCGTGTTGCGCAGTGCCGGAAAGCACACCGCAGTTCGCGTGCCGGTTGGCCGCTTTGACATGGCAAGCAGGGCTTTGGATATAGGCGCTGAAGCTGTTATTGCGCCCATGATCAACACAGTGGCTGATGCAAAGCTTTTTGCCGCAGCGATGAAATATCCGCCATTGGGCGAACGTTCCTGGGGCCAGTTGCGCGGTCGCCCAGGTGGCTATGTCTCGGGCGGTTCTGGCGGATACCTCGAACAGACCAACACGGACACGTTGGCCTTTGCCATGATCGAAACCCGCGCAGCATATGAAGCTTTGGACGATATTCTCGCTGTCGACGGAATCGACGGTATTTTCGTTGGCCCCTCGGATTTTTCAATTGCGTGGAGCAATGGCACGGAAGTCAATGCTGGTTCCGAAGCGATCATTGAGCCTTTGACCGAAATCGCAAGGCGCTCCAAAGCCGCTGGTAAACTTGCCGGAATCTATGCCGGCAATGCAGCATTGGCGAAACGTTTTTCCGCTCTGGGATTTACCTATTTGCCGCTTGCTGTGGACACAACCTATCTAACTGATGGCGTGCAAAGCCTATTGAACGAGATAGAAGTGTAAACCAAGCCATGCGCAAGGCCTTCAGCTATCGCGCAGATCCCTCGGTACCTGACTTTCCTGACGATCACCCCATCCTGATCTTCGATGGAAACTGCGTCCTATGCTCCGGCTTCGTCAATTTCCTTTTGCGTGCCGACAAGAAGCGGCGTTTCCGGTTCCTGTCGGCGCAATCTTCGCTTGGCAGTGCTCTTTTTCGGCACTATGGGCTCGTTTCTCAGGACTATGAGTCAAACATTTTGCTCGAGAAGGGGATGATCCGGATCAAGTCGGATGGATCGCTGCGAGCAATAGAGATCTTGGGATTTCCCTGGTCGATGGCTTGTGCTGCCCAAATTGCCCCGCATTTGTTTCGCGATTGGCTTTACGATTATATTGCCCGAAATCGCCTCAACTGGTTCAGCATTCGCAATAGCTGCTACGCGCCTGACCCATCCCACGCTGATCGATTTTTAGGATGATCAGCAATAGGTCGTTTCATTGATCAAAGCTTGGAGAGGAATTGCGCAAAGACCATCGTTCCTTCCGGCCAAGGCCCATGACCGGACTCCGAATTGAGATGACCGGACTCTCCAGCATCCACAATCACTGATCCCCAAGCCGCCGCCAGATCGTCGGCAACTTCATAGCTGCAATAATGATCATTCCGGCTTGCAACCACCATCGACGGAAATGTGAAGGGCTCGCGAGGGTAGGGGCCGAAGGTCATGAGATGCTTCGGCCGGATTTTCGGATTGGAAACATCTGGAGGCGTAACCAGAAATGCGCCTTTGACCTTATCGCCGACATGAGGAAGAGCATGGATAAATGTAGGCACGCCGAGAGAATGAGCGACCACCACGACGGGGCGTGTTGCCTCATTTATTGCCTTGGCAACTGCTGCAACCCAATCTTCACGAACCGGCTTTGACCATTCGGCCTGCTCGACCCGGCGCGCTGTGGAAAGCTTGCTTTCCCAACGGCTTTGCCAATGATCAGGACCGGAATTTGTGTAGCCGGGAATGATAAGAATATCGGTATCTTTAACTTTCATGTGCCGTATTTAGGAAAGTTGCGCCTATTTCGCAATATCGAACACAACGGGGATCCCTCTCGATCCGGTAAACAATGCTCGTTTCATAGTTCATTATTTGCGAACAGCCTGTTCGCCGCCACGGCTCTTGTGCAGGAGGTGGTGAAAGCCGATTTTCATCACAACGAAACGAACAATGCGAAGTACGATGCAATTTACACGCCGGGAACTGGTTGGTGGAACTTTAGCCCTTGTCGGAACGGTGGCCAGTACGCGCGCGGAGGCAAAAATGACGGACGTATCTTTTGCTGCAACAGCCCCGACTTATGTGTCGAAGATTGGCATAAAAGCCAAGGATGCTGATCTGCTTTCAAGCTATTATCAGGATGTGGTGGGCTTGCGCGAAATCTCACGCAAGGGACAATCGATCATACTGGGTGCCGGCGAAACGCCGCTGCTTGAAATAGAACAGGCCACCGTCCGTGCCGATGATCCGCAAAGCGCCGGACTTTATCACACGGCTTTTCTGCTGCCGGAGCGGGCTGATCTGGCGCGATGGGCGAGGCGCGCGATTGATCAGCGCACACCTATTGTCGGTGCATCGGACCATCTGGTCAGCGAGGCGATCTACCTGACCGATCCTGAAGGTAACGGCATTGAAATCTACGCTGACCGCCCGCATGAAAAATGGACATGGAATGGCTCTGCTGTGACAATGGCAACGGAACCGCTGGATGTCGGCAATCTCCTGACCGAAGCCACAGCCCAGCCTTGGACAGCTGCTCCAGATGGAACCATGGTCGGCCACCTCCACTTGCGGGTCGGCAACGCCAAGGAAGCTGAAGCATGGTGGCATAAGGAGCTTGGTCTTCAAACCGTTGCTGCCTATGGTGCCGGTGCTGTGTTCATGTCCACAGGCGGCTACCATCACCACGTGGCTGCAAATGCCTGGCAGAGCCGGGGAGCCGGACGCCGTGACAAGGATCGATCCGGCTTGGCCTGGGCTGAGTTCAGCTCGGCGGATGCAAAGGAAGAGCGTGAGATCATTGACCCTTGGGGCAATGTTATCCGTATTGTTCCGGCCAAAGCTTAACCCGGCTTATCCGTATCGACACGCTCCCAGTATTCAATCTGGGAGGATCGCACATAGCCTTCGCCCATAAGGCGGACGCCGACACGTTGATTTTCCGGATAGAACAACACCTCATTAGGGTTTTTCTCTCCGATCATCAGGAAACGGCAGGGTGCATCGCTGTGATTGTAAAATGAATGCCCAGCTTTTTGACCGGCGGGAAAGCAGACGTAGTGCCCTGCCTTCATGACATATGTCTTATCGCCAAGCTTCAAAGTCATTTCACCTTCGAGAACGAAGGCATGCTCTTCCTCAAGCATGTGATAGTGGTTGAGGCTCGATTCCATTCCCGGTGAAAGTTCTTCAAGCTGAACCCCGACATGGGTTGAGCCGCCAAATCCTGATAAATACCGATAGGTGCTGCCGAAGCGTGTGCCTTGCGACCACTCTTCAACCGGAACGTCCTCCGAGGAAAATGGCTCGAAAATGCCGTCGGCGTTCATGGATGTAGGCTTGTCATTCATTTGCAGCTCCTATGACCGGTTACCAACCCTGAGGCCCGCTACACTTCGCTCCTCAAGAACGTTATGCCGGAACTGGTAAAGTGCGGCGGGACGCCCCCGTGCTTGTATCTGCTCAGCACCGGTCGGCTCCACCAATTCCGTGGTTTCGACAAGCCGTCGAAAGTTCTGTTTGTGTAAATGACGTCCGGAAATAGCTTCAACGGTCTCTTGCAGTGCCGTCAAGGTGAAGGCGGGCGGCATCAGTTCAAAGACTACTGGACGATATTTCAGCTTCGCACGCAGTCTGGAGATCGCCGTTGCCAAGATGCGGCGGTGATCAAAGCTCATGGCGAGGCCGGGCAGGCAGCGTGCAGGAGTTCTGTCAGCCCGCCCGTCGCGTATCGCTTCCTCGATAAGTCCCGCCTCATATAAAAGCTCATAGCGCTCAAGCACGCGTTCTTCATCCCAAGCTATATTCTCATCACCAAAGGCCATGCGAAAACGGCTTAGCCGAGACGGTAATGCGTTTGCCTCCGCCCATTCCTGCAAGGCAGGGCGAATTTCTTCGTCGATCATGGCGGGCTTGCCGCCGCGCCAGTCTTCCCACGGCAAAAAGGAATACCAGTTTCGCCAGCGTGCGCCTGATTTGCGAAGTTGCTCGCTGCTATTTTCGGAAATGCGGGTAAGTGCAAGATATCCGACAGAAACAACGTGCAATCCGCGATCTTCGACCGTTTTGTGCCTGCCCCGATCG
This sequence comes from Phyllobacterium sp. CCNWLW183, assembly GCF_037203775.1. Taxonomy (NCBI): domain Bacteria; kingdom Pseudomonadati; phylum Pseudomonadota; class Alphaproteobacteria; order Hyphomicrobiales; family Phyllobacteriaceae; genus Phyllobacterium; species Phyllobacterium sp. CCNWLW183. The sequence continues at coordinate 367,567 of NZ_JBBCBN010000004.1, forward strand.
CCGAAAGTATAAAGCTGCTCGACATATCCGAGTTGGAGCGGCGTTTGCTCGGCCACCCATTCGCGCAAGCCGGTTTCAAAAGTGCGATGTTCAAGTGGGTTGAATGGACCGAAGGGCAATTCATCTCTTTCCGGTTGGCCACTGGAAGAGGTCGTCAAGATAAGAGGATCATTATTGGCGACAGCAGCGATTGCTGCACTCAGATTGATTTCAACTGCATTGAGCGCGGTCGTCATGTGTCTGCCGTTAGCGGAAGAATGAAGGGGGTGCCCTCAAAGGCGTCTTCGCCGCGGCCAATGGCCTTTATCGCGTCCACCATGCGTCCTTTGCGATCCAGCAGATCGTCAGCAAGCGCAACCAGCAAAGCATTCGGCGTTGCAGATGGAGCATTGCGGCGGAGTGTTTGCGCCAATTTGGTTTCGTCCAAATCCGGATTGAGTGCGAGTGCAGTAATGTAAGCTCCAGCAGTAGAACGCGAGATTCCGGCATAGCAATGAATGAGCAAGGGAGCTTTTCGATCCCAGCGCCGCACAAACTCAATAAACTGACTGATATGATCGACAGAGGGATGAATCATTCCATCAGATGGCTCTGTGATGTCATTGAAACCAATGAATAAATGGCGTGCTTCCTCAATCTCGACCGGTCGGTTGAATTGCGAGCCGACATTCATGAGAGTGAGCATATCCCTAACACCAAAACGTGACGCTGTTTCAGCGATACGCGAGACGGGTGATACAATGAGATGCGGCATAGTCTATCCTTTGATGCGCTGTTGATCTAACGCAGCAAAGCGCAATAAAAACGCGTTCTGGGCATTTTGTGTGGGAAGTGGTGTCAAGTCCAGGCCTTGCGGGTCAATACCACGCGGGCGTCCGAAAAACTGGACTGCTTCATCGGGCAAAAAACCCGCGAGCAGTGTCGCTTCGTGATATGCGGCCACGGCATCGGCGCGTTTTATTTGCCTGCGAAGCTCCTGACTGATGATCGGAGTGAGCGAAAACCTCAAATGTATGGCGTGCTGCAATCGCAACTCAACGGCCTTGTAATCGCCTCCGACCACGGCTTTGAACGGCGAAATCATATCGCCAATGACATATTCCGGGGCGTCATGCAAAAGTGCGATCAGTCTTTGCTCGGTTGTTATCTGTGGGAAGAGGCGGCCAAATATTTCCTCCACCAATAGCGAGTGCTGAGCGACGGAGTAAGCATGTTCGCCTGTCGTTTGGCCGTTCCAGCGGGCTACCCGTGAGAGGCCCTGTGCTATGTCTTCAATCTCGATATCCAGTGGCGATGGATCAAGCAAATCTAGGCGTCGGCCCGACAACATGCGCTGCCAAGCCCGCATTTCCGGCTCGATTGAATCGTCCTGTCTGGGCGCGGCCCTTTCTGACATTATAATTCCCTGTTACGCTTCCTGCGCAGTCACGGGAAATGTAAACCGGTGTTCGGGTGGAATGGCAAGGTCGATAGCAATATCTCCTGCCAAAATGGGAGTTTCACTATCGATCGCATCTTTAACGCGGTCGATACGGACAAGGGCTAGCCCGCTTCGTCCGGCAGCGCTTCCCAAAGTACCAAGCTCACGTCCATTTGCCGTTATGGATGTTCCTGTTGGGGGCAGGTCCACCGGGCTGTCGACAATAAGGATTCGCCGTCGTGCAGTTCCGCGATGCTGCATCCGGGAAACGACCTCCTGGCCGATGAAGCAGCCCTTCTTAAACGAAACACCATTGATCTGATCGAAATTGATGTCATGCGGAAAGGCATCACCCAGCGCATAGTCTATAGGTGCTTCGGCCACACCATGAGCAATCCGCAGACGCGTCCACGCGTCGGCATCGCCATTGATAGCGGTATCGCCATAGTGGCGGCAAACGTTGAGGTCGCCAGGAAAGCGCTCATCCCGAACCGTAGAATCAGATTCTGAGACGCTTGACTCATTTCCCCATGAAACGGCCACAAGCGATTCAGAATCAATGGAAATCTGTACTTTGGCGCGCAGCTTATAGAGGCTCAGACGCTTGGCAAAATCATCGATCACAGACTGCAAAATGTCGAGACGCAAGCCATCGGCCGATCGTGAAATCAGAAACTCGAACATGATCTTGCCTTGAGGGCTCAGAAGGGCCCCAGGTCTGAGTTTGCCTCTTTGCAGATTATCGAGATCTGTGGTGATCAGGTTTTGCAGGAAGCTCTCTGCTTCTTCGCCTGTAACGCTGAGGATCGCTCTTCCGTTTAAAAGTGCCGATGGCATTGCATTATCCTTGCCTTATCTGTTCCTGTTACGTAATCCGCTCGGGACGGGTTCGCAAGGTGAAGGAGATGCAAATGGCTCAAACATTCGACACGATTTATCGAAGCGGCATGGTTGTCAATCAGGATGGTGTCGGTTTGCGCGATATCGGTATCATCAGTGGGCGAATTGCGGCCATTGGCAATCTGGGCACCGCATCGGCGGGCGAAATCATCGATGCGACTGGCCTGCATATTCTTCCCGGCGTCGTCGACAGCCAGGTGCATTTTCGTGAGCCCGGCCTCGAACACAAGGAAGACCTGGAAAGTGGATCCCGTTCGGCCGTTCTTGGCGGTGTCACGGCGGTTTTCGAAATGCCCAATACCAAGCCGTTGACGACTTCAGCCGAAACCCTCGAAGACAAGGTCCGTCGTGGCAAGCACCGCATGCATTGCGATTTCGCCTTTTGGGTTGGCGGTACGCGTGACAATGCGCATGATGTTCCTGAACTGGAGCGTCTGCCAGGTGCCGCAGGCATCAAGGTTTTCATGGGTTCCTCTACCGGTGATCTTCTTGTTGAAGACGATGAGGGTGTTCGTTCAATCCTCAGAAATACCCGCCGCCGCGCTGCATTCCATTCCGAGGACGAGTTCCGGCTGCGTGAGCGCGAAAGCTTCCGCGTCCCGAATGATCCGTCCTCGCATCCGGTCTGGCGCGATGAGATTGCAGCTCTTCAATGCACCGAGCGTCTGGTACGGATTGCCCGTGAAACCGGTGCCCGTATCCATGTTTTGCATATCTCCACCGCTGAGGAAATTGACTTCCTTGCTCAACACAAGGATGTGGCGAGCTGTGAAGCAACGCCGCATCATCTGACGCTTGATGCCAGCCAATATGCAACGCTTGGAACCTTGCTTCAGATGAATCCACCGGTGCGCGACGCCCGTCATCGCGATGGTGTCTGGAGAGGAATCGGGCAGGGAATCGTTGACGTGCTTGGCTCAGATCATGCGCCCCACACATTGGAAGAAAAGTCCAAACCCTATCCTGCGTCACCATCCGGCATGACCGGCGTGCAGACACTTGTGCCGATCATGCTCGACCACGTAAATGCCGGACGCCTTTCCATTGAACGCTTTGTCGATCTTAGCTCGCATGGTCCAAATCGCCTGTTCGGTATGGCTCGCAAGGGTCGCATCTCCGTAGGCTATGATGCGGATTTGACAATTGTCGATATGAAGCGTCGTGAAACGATTACCAATGCGCAGGTGGGTTCAAAGGCTGGCTGGACTCCTTATGACGGCAAGATCGTCACAGGCTGGCCTGTAGGCACTATTGTGCGCGGCATTAAAATCATGTGGGAGGGGGAGATCGTCACTCCCTCACAAGGCGAGCCGGTGCTATTTGGTGAGGCACTTCAAGGCAGATAAATCTCTGCCTTCATGAACGTCACCGCTGCACCGCTGATCAGTACACGATCATCAGCAAGCTCGCAGAGCAAGTGTCCGCCACGCTTTGAGCGTTGAAACGCGGACAAATGATTTTTGCCAAGCTTCGCGGCCCAATACGGCACAAGCGTTGAATGTATTGATCCGGTTACCGGATCTTCCGGAATGCCGGCATGGGGTACAAAATAGCGCGATACGAAATCATGCTCTTCACCTTTGCCGGTAATCACCAGTCCGAACGGGTCAAGTTCTGTAATTTTCGGCAGGTCGGGAACAAAATCAAGCACCGCCTGCTCATTTTCAAGCTCAATGAAGACATTCTCGAAATTCTGAAATGCCGTGATATTTTCCCGTGCAGTAATATCTTTTAGCGCGGGGAGGAGATTGGTCACTGGCTCTGGCGGAAAGCTTGGAAAATCGAGCTGATAGGCTGATTGCTTTTTGTTGACGCGCAGGGCTCCGACCCTTGTCTCAAATACCAATTCGCCTTTTATGCCCAGTTCATGCAGCAGCACATGGGATGAGGCAAGGGTGGCATGACCACAGAAATTCACTTCGTGAACTGGCGTAAACCAGCGTAAATCCCAGCCAGTTGCGTTGCGTTTGACAAAGGCAGTTTCTGCAAGATTATTCTCGGCGGCAATGTTCTGCATGGTTTCAACCGGCAGCCATTCGTCAAGAACAAGCACTGCTGCCGGATTGCCGCGAAAAAGCTCGGTGGTGAATGCATCCACCTGGTACATTGTCAGCGTCTTCATTGGGCACCTGTGAATTCAAAAAGAGTGGCCTCAAGCTGTACCCTTTGCCGGGAATTTCGCAAACTGCAAATGTCCAAGTTTTTCCGGGTTGCGCATGACATAGATGGCCTTGATCTTCCCGTTCTCGATTTCCAGAGCGGTTGTTTGTGGCAGGTCATCAGACTCCATCGTAGCAAAGCCATGCAAGCCATCAATCAGGCCTTCAAATAGCAGAGTTGGAAGCTCGAAATCTGCACGGCGTGAAACGCCCTCGAAAAAGCGCATTATGTTCTCAGCTGTGTAAATTGGCTTGACCACCGAAAGCCTAACTCCGCCGCCGTCAGCATACATAACAACGTCATCTGCCAGAAGGGTTTGAAGTGTCTGTGTGTCGCCAGTGCGTGACGCGTTGAAGAAGGCCGCAGCGATCCTGCTGCCTTGCTCATCTGACACGGGAAATCTCGGCTTCGCTTTTTGCACATGGTTGCGTGCCCGGCTAGCCAGTTGCCGACACGTGGCGGCATCCCGGTTAATAGTCTCGGAGATCTGCTTGAAGTCCTGACCAAAGACATCATGCAAGAGAAAGGCGGCACGCTCAAGTGGTGACAATCGTTCCAGCGCCACCATAAGCGTTAGGGTAAGATCGCCTTCAGACTCCTCGTCAGATGGATCGAATATGGGTTCTGGCAGCCAATCTCCTACATATCTTTCCCTGCGCACACGCACCGATTTCAGATGATCAAGGCAAAGGCGCGTAATTATGCTGACAAGGAAAGCTTCTTCACTGCGAACACTCGACTTGTCGGTCTTGTGCCAGCGAATGAAGCCCTCTTGAACAATATCCTCTGCCTCTGCGACTGACCCGAGCATGCGATACGCAATCCGGGTCAGTCGAGGCCTCAGGCGGTTGAACGCTTCTAGCGTGTCGTCAGGCTGCGACACTGGATTTTGCTACCGGATGTATGGAGCGGAACCCGATGGCAATACGGTTCCAACCGTTGATGGTGACAATGAGCATCGTCAATTTCACAATTTCCTCGTCAGTGAAGTGCAGCTTCAGGGCTTCATAATCACTATCGGGCGCATGGGTTTGCGAGACCAGAGTCAACGCCTCTGTCCAGGCCAAGGCAGCCCTTTCCCGATCGCTATATAATGGAGATTCTCTCCAGCCGTTCAGCAAATAAATGCGTTGCTCGGTTTCGCCATGCTTACGCGCATCCTTGGAATGCATATCGAGGCAATAGGCGCAGCCATTGATCTGGGATGCACGCAACTTGACGAGTTCTTGCAGGCTTTTTTCAAGGCCGTTACCTTCAACGCCTTCACTCATGACAAGCATCGGCTTGAGAGCGTCAAAACTTATAGGATTTAATCTGGCTTTCATCATCTGTCTCCTGTGTGGCATTCAGTTGCCTGAATACGAGACGAGACAGCATTGCCGGATGTGACATCCAATGAAAATAAATCTGAAAAATCAGTCGCCGGTCACGAAAAAGCGCCAGCGGCCTTTCGGAGTGATACCCAGACGATAAAATACATACGTGCCGAACTGCTTCATTTCATCATAGTCGCCAGCAGTAACGATTTGAAAGAGCTCAACTTTTTGTTTTGCATCCAGCTTATCCAACGGATAGGCAAAGAAATAGGGCCAAACGTATAATTCGTCTGCTGTGCCTGCATCGATGTGCACGAAGCCGGATTCCAGCACATCAACCAAAATTGCAAGTATTTCCTGCCCATCCGGATCGCCTGCCTGACTTTTCAGATAGGCCAGCGGGTCGCCGTCGACTTCGGCCAGCGAAAGCATGGTTACATCGTCACCAGACCCGATAAGTGGCCGCAGCGCTTCAATATTGCCCGATTTCGCAGCCTCGAGAATAAGCTGATGCATCTTTTGTACGGGGAAGGGTAGCTTGGTGAGATCGTACTGGACCTCTGGTGTTTCCGCTCCATCCTTCGCATTGGGCATTGCTGGATTGGTAGCCTTGGCACCCTCGGCGCCATCTTCCGCCGTAGGCTCGGTGGGCGCTGCACCTGGCGTATCTGATGATGCGGGCGGGGGTGTCTGTGTTTCGCCAGTTGGCTGGCTCGCGTCAGGCTTTGCAGGCTCTGCCGCCTTGGGCAGTTCTTCCTTTTTGATTTCGCTCAATGCAAGTTGCACCGGCGCACCTGAATTTGCAGACCATGCAGGTAGGCTCAATGCGCATACCGCTGTCGCCAGCATGATGGTTCTGGCGAAAGGATAAGCGGAAAGATGCTTTTCAAGCATGAATGTCACCCGGAATTTAACTACTGCAGAATGCGATTCGTCGAAAACTCGCCAGCAGAGATACGTTCGCGCAAGGCTTCGAGCAAGGCTAACGCGGACACTTCCCCGTTATCGCGGATAAGTTCGATCAGCGCGGTGGCAAATGCTGCTTCAGCCATGATCTCCGGTTCGATACCTTCAAGCGTGCCATCAGCCCAGACTTCATTCTGATATTCGATCGCTACGAGTTTTTTCTCTTCAGCAACCAATTTATCAATATCTGTCGAGGTCATGTTCATGATGTACCATCCTTGGCCGAAGCCAATTCTTAAAGTGCCACTAAACAATACCATAGGTTTTGCTTAAAATGCGGTTCATTGGCTTCAACAGTTAAAGCCCGGTTAATTTCCATATCCCGATACGATTTCGGAAGAAAGCTTTGTTCCTTCCTGTTCATAGCGGTCAATCGCCGCAATCGCCTGGCTTGTACAGGTCGAATAGGTCTCGTTAAAGGTCCTGTATCCCCGGTTAAAACTGGCAATCAAACGCGCCTTTCGCACTGGATCTGGATTTTCGGCCAGAAGCAGTGCATCCATTCTGTCGCGCCATTGGCTGCTGTTCTCGCCGCATATATTGCGCAAAGAGTGGATCGAGCCCAGCACTTCCGCCAGTCTTATCAATTTGGTTTCATAAAGAGGATCGACTGCATAGGCTGGAACAGCGCACGAAATTCCCATCAATGCCAATATGATAAACGCTGTTCGACGCACAAAATTGCCTTGAGCTGGATTCCCCAAACCCTTGTGTCCTGAAAGCAAGGCATCTTCAAGGCAGTTTGGTGGGATACCCTCAGCTTTCGAAGTCCCGCGCAAGTTCCCGTGCAACGTCAAGCACACTTTCCGTAACGTCAAATCCGGTCATTTCTTCGTACCGCAACCAATGAACTGCTGCCGCGTCATCGGCAGCAATTGCTTCCCCAAGAACATCATGGGCTCGAAAAACAGCAAGGCGGAATGGTCTGGGGGAGGGAAATTCAGGCGTGGAGTAATCGAATGTCACTGTCGTAAGATAGGTGACCATCGCCGCAGCGAGGCCGGTTTCCTCGTGCAATTCTCTAATTGCCGCCTCCTGCGGCGTCTCACCATCCTCTCGTCTTCCGCCGGGAAAGGCGAGCCAGCCCTTGGAAGGATCGCGCCCACGCTCAACCAGGAGAAATGCACCGTCGCGGATGCATACAACCGATACGCCATCGACAGTTGGGGAAAGTGGAATTTGGTCCATATCCAAGCGGTAAGCCTTGCAAGTCCGTTTGACAAGATGGCGGTAGTTGAGCAAGTGGTGCATTGACGAAGGTCGCGGCAGCGTGGAAGCAGGTTAATATGTGCGGACGTTTTTCACTCCTTGGGACACCTGAAGAAATAGCGGCCTATCTTGCGCTCATGGAGCTTGAAGATTTTCCGCCACGTTTCAATATTGCCCCTACGCAGCCAATCCTCATGGTGATGAGCGGCGAAACTCCGCCCCCCGGCAGCAATCGTTCGGATCGCAAAGCGCTGCTTGTCCGTTGGGGTTTTATTCCGGGCTGGGTGAAAAATACTGCCGATTACCCATTGATGATCAATGCGAGGTCGGAAACTGCAATCGAGAAGGCCTCTTTCAAGACCGCTATGCGCCATCGCCGGGCTCTCATTCCGGCATCAGGTTTTTATGAGTGGCGTCGCAGCGGGGACAAAAAATCCCAAGCTTACTGGATCAGACCGCGCAATGGCGGCATCATTGCCTTTGCCGGACTTTATGAGCCTTGGGCTAATGCCGAAGGCTCGGAAATGGACACTGGAGCCATACTTACGACGCGTGCCAATGACGATATTCGTCACATTCACGATCGTATGCCTGTGATCATCGAGCAAAAGGATTTTGCCCGCTGGCTCGATTGCAAGACACAGGAGCCGCGCCATGTTTCGGATTTATTAAAGCCGGCGCAAGCGGACTTTTTTGAAGCCATTCCCGTATCCGACAAGGTCAACAAGGTTGCCAATACCGGGCCGGATATTCAGGAAAGGGTGCTTGAAAATTTGAGCGAGCCCAAAAAATCCGCTCGCAACAAACCCGAAGAACCTGATACGCAGATGAAGCTTTTTTAATTCGCCCAGGTTTATCAGGATATCTTCGAATGCTTTCAGCCGCACTTTCCGGTTTTCTTCTTGGCGGATCGCTGATCATTGCCATCGGCGCTCAAAATGCCTTCATACTGCGTCAGGGATTGTTGCGCGAGCATGTGTTTATTCTCAGCCTGATCTGTGCATTATCCGATGCGTTGCTCATTGCCGCAGGTGTTGCGGGTCTTGGCACGTTGATCGCCCAGTCGCCCAAACTCATTTCATTTGTAACGCTTGGAGGCGCTCTGTTCCTGTTCTGGTATGCCTCGGTAGCATTCCGGCGTGCATTGCACCCAGAGGCAATGCAGGCTGCACGGTTTGGCAGTAGCTCGCTGAAGGCGGCTATTGGCACCGTATTGGCGCTAACATTCCTCAATCCGCACGTCTATCTGGATACAGTTGTCTTGCTTGGGGGCCTCTCGGCCCGCTTCGAAGGGGCTAACCGCGCGGCTTATGGCGCTGGCGCGGCGATTGCATCCTTCGTCTGGTTTTTCGGCCTCGGCTATGGTGCGAGGCTGCTGCAACCGGTGTTCGCCCGTCCGGCTGCCTGGCGCGTGCTCGATGTTATCATCGGCCTTGTCATGGCGGGGATCGCGCTTAGTCTTTTAGTCCGTTTCCTGAACAATTGAAGCGAGCTTCAAAGGCGGATGCTGACGGACAGTGTTGAGTACTGCGGCTTGAATGGCTGCCGGGCCGATGGCGCGGTATTGCAGGGCAAGGTGGTCGGCAAAGATACTCTCTCGCGGCTTTGCAGTCTGTTGTGTCGGTATCATGGGTCTGGTCCTTTTGGGCGGGGCCTATTCCCCTTTCGCATAAGAGACAGGAATCCCGTTCAAATTGGCCGGAAAAAAGGCACTTTCCGGGAGGATTTTAGGCTTTCCGGTTAATTTGCATTAACCAATGTGATCCCGACAAATTTGCCACACCAGCTTCCAATTGCCGGTGCTTGACGATTGGCTTGCGCTCAATCATAAAGACATCATGAAAACGTTGTCAGTCACGATTATTATCACCTGTCGGACCATTATCAGCTAGCTCCTGCTGGCCCGGTCGTTTTCATCTCAAATTTCCAGTACCAAAGATGCAAATATGCCGGTCAAGCGACCCGTCTGTTGATATTCTGTACATCCTTGAACCTGAAATTGAGATGACCCATGCCGCATGACATTAGCCTCTACAATACGCTGACACGCTCGAAGGAGAAGTTCGAGCCAATCGACGCTAAAAATGTGCGCATGTATGTCTGCGGCCCGACAGTCTATGACTACGCCCATATCGGCAATGCCAGACCTGTCATTGTCTTTGATGTGCTGTTTCGGCTTTTGCGTCACACTTACGGCGAAAATCATGTCACTTACGTTCGCAATATCACGGATATCGACGATAAGATTAACGCGCGTGCCGCCCGGGATTTTCCGAATCTGCCACTGAACGAAGCTATTCGAAAGGTGACGGAAGCTACGAACGCTCAGTTTCAGGCCGATGTGACAGCGCTTGGCAATCTGGAGCCATCGGCGCAGCCGCGGGCGACCGAGTATATTGCCGAAATGGTGGCGATGATCGACCGGCTGGTAGAGCGCGGCGTTGCCTATGTTGCTGACGGACATGTGCTGTTCTCACCCTCTGCGATGAATGCGGCGAGGGGCCCGCGCTATGGGCTTTTGGCACGGCGCTCCGCAGATGACATGCTCGCAGGTGCCCGCGTCGACGTTGCGTCGTATAAGCGCGACGAGATGGACTTTGTTTTGTGGAAGCCTTCCAAGGAAGGTGAGCCCGGTTGGCCGTCACCGGCGGGGATTGATGGTCTCGGTCGTCCCGGCTGGCATATAGAGTGCTCTGCCATGGCTATGGCCAAGCTGCTTGAGCCCTTCGGCGGTGGGTTGCGCTGCGATGATCCGATGAAGAATATCCTTGATATTCACGGAGGTGGCATTGATCTCGTTTTCCCTCATCATGAAAACGAAATCGCCCAGTCATGCTGCGCATTCGGCACGGATCGGATGGCCAATATCTGGATGCATAATGGTTTCCTCCAGGTTGAGGGCCAGAAGATGGCGAAAAGCGTCGGAAATTTTTTCACCATCAACGAATTGCTGGAGACGACGACATTTGGCGATCGCAAATGGCCGGGTGATGTTTTGAGATTGGCTATGCTCATGACCAATTATCGCGAGCCGATTGATTTCACCATCAATCGGCTAGAAGAAGCTGAGAATATCCTCGCCAAAGCGCGGGAATATGCAGGCTCTGCCGCTGTCGGATGGGTGCCCGATGAGGCTTTGGAGATATTGTCTGATGATCTTGCAACACCGGGCCTCATCAACTGGCTGGCTACAGTCCGCAAATCCCGGTCACTGGATCCCGCAGCTTACAAGGCAATATTTGCATTACTCGGCATTGATTTGAGTAGTGATGCCGACGAAGTGTCGTCTGAATTCGCCGCAGAGATTGAAGCTAAGGTAATGCAACGGCTAGAACTGCTCGGTGCACGCGATTTTGCTGAAGCAGACGCTATCCGTTATGAATTGCTGGAAAAGGGCATTCAGCTCAAAGATGGCAAGGATGCGGTCACGGGTGAACGTGTGACAAGCTGGGAGGTGAAGCGGTGAGTTTGGATAACAAGCCAGTCTACACCGGAGGCTGTCAATGCGGGGCCGTACGGTTTCGCGCTACTGGCGCGTTGGGGAGCCCATCGATCTGTCATTGCCGCATGTGCCAGAAAGCATTCGGCAATTTCTTTGCGCCGCTGGTTTCGGTAACGGATACCGATCTGACATGGACGCGAGGCGAACCAAAACGGTTTCAGTCGTCCAACCACGTCAAGCGGGGATTCTGCGCCGACTGCGGAACACCGCTGACCTATGAAGCGCCCGATGGCATAGCTCTTGCCATCGGTGCCTTTGATGAGCCGGAAGAACTAGCGCCGACTGTTCAATGGGGACTCGAAGGCAAATTGCCTTATGTCGATGATCTCTCGTCTTTGCCCGGATATACGTCCGAAGGCGATCCGGAATCCATCGATTTCCTGAAAACCATGATTTCGTATCAGCATCCGGATTTCGATACAGACAGATGGCCCGCGGAAGAGACGCACAAGTGAGCAAAGAACGCATCTACCTTTTCGACACCACCTTGCGCGATGGCCAGCAGACACCTGGCATTGATTTCTCGGTGGAAGACAAGAAAGTAATCGCGGCTATGCTGGACGAGTTTGGCTTCGACTATGTTGAAGGCGGCTATCCCGGAGCGAATCCGACCGACACAGCATTCTTTGCCGAAAAACGCACAAACCATGCAAAGTTTGCCGCATTCGGCATGACAAAACGCGCCGGCGTTTCTGTTTCAAATGATCCTGGTGTCACAGCGCTGATTGGCTCTTCGGCTGATACGGTTTGTTTCGTTGGCAAGAGTTGGGATTATCATGTTCGCGTTGCGCTCGGCTGCACGAACGAAGAAAATCTCGAGTCCATCGACGCGTCAGTGAAAGCCGCTGTCAGCGCGGGCAAGGAAGCCATTGTCGACTGTGAACATTTCTTTGATGGTTACAAGGCAAATCCTGACTATGCGTTGGCTTGTGCCACGACCGCCTATGATGCTGGTGCTCGCTGGGTGGTTCTTTGCGATACCAATGGCGGTGCGCAACCTGCTGAAGTGACGGCGATCGTCAAGGCGGTCACGAAAATCATTCCGGGTGACCATTTGGGCATTCACGCGCATAATGATACGGAACAAGCTGTCGCAAACTCGCTCGCTGCCATTGATGCTGGCGTCCGCCACGTGCAGGGCACGCTTAACGGTATCGGAGAGCGCTGCGGCAATGCCAATCTAATCACCATCATCCCGACATTGATGCTCAAGCCCGCATGGGCGGATCGCTTCGAGACCGGTATCAGCCTCGAAAAGCTGAAGGGGCTGTCGCGCTTGTCGCGCAGTTTCGACGAACTGCTTAACCGTGCGCCAAACGCGCAGGGCGCTTTCGTAGGTTCTTCCGCCTTCGCCACAAAGGCGGGTATTCACGCTTCTGCCCTGATCAAGGAGCCAGCGACCTACGAACATGTTCCGCCGGAAACGGTGGGGAATCGCCGCAAGGTCATGGTTTCCGACCAAGGCGGAAAGTCCAATTTCATCAACGAACTGGAGCGGCGCGGCATTTCTGTCACCAAAACCGATCCGCGTCTTGATACGCTGATTTCGCTCGTCAAAGAACACGAAGCTGAAGGTTATGCCTATGAAGGTGCCGATGCCAGCTTCGAGCTATTGGCCCGGCGCACGCTGGGCACTGTGCCGGAGTTTTTCAAAGTGGATTCCTTCCGCTGTATGGTCGAGCGCCGCTTCGATGCCAATGGAAATATAAAAACGGTCTCCGAAGCTGTGGTTCGTATGGAAGTCGACGGCGAAATGCGTATGTCGGTGGCCGAAGGGCACGGGCCGGTCAACGCTCTCGATCTTGCCTTGCGCAAGGACATGGGCAGCTATCAGGATGAGATCAATGATCTTGTTTTGGCGGACTTCAAGGTCCGTATTCTCAATGGTGGTACGGAAGCGATTACCCGGGTTTTGATAGAATCGACAGATTCGACCAATGTCAGATGGTGGACAGTCGGGGTTTCCGACAACATCATAGACGCGTCTTTTCAAGCATTAATGGACTCTGTGGTCTATAAATTGATGAAAAATCGCGATCTTGCAGGAAAAATTGCCGCGGAATAGATTGATTTGACTAGAAAAGAGCCAAAACATCAAATGGGTTGATGTTACGATCATTCGAATTCAATGGACGCAGTGCAGGCTGAAGTCTAGGACTTCGCTCCATGAGCGAACAAGCAAAAATGAATGATGCAATGCAATCCGTGCCTTTGCCGGGAATGTCCGATGGCAAGAAAGGCTTTCTTTTTGCTCTCTCAGCATATCTTCTTTGGGGCGTCCTTCCGTTTTATCTGAAGACCGTCGCTCATATTCCTGCGCTGGAAGTGGTCGCACATCGTATTGTCTGGTCTGTGCCAATTGCCGGTATCCTGCTCTGGTGGCTCGGCCTGTTTGGTGATCTCAAGGTCGCTTTGACAACTCCGCGCATGCTGGCGATGGCCACACTAACCGCCAGTCTGATCACTGTTAACTGGGGCACTTATGTCTGGGCTATCGGCTCTGGCCATGCGATCGATACGGCCTTGGGTTACTATATAAATCCGCTGGTCAATGTCGTTCTGGGTGCAGTGTTTCTCGGCGAACGTCTATCCAAGCCCCAAATGGTGGCCGTTGCGCTGGCGGCTTGCGCCGTGCTGCTCCTCACCATTTATTCAGGTGGCTTGCCGTGGATATCGCTGGTCCTCGCATTCAGCTTTGGATTCTATGGGTTCTTCCGCAAAACTCTACCTATTGGCCCGACGCAGGGATTCATGCTGGAAGTTTTGATCTTGTCGATCCCATCGCTTGCTCTAATCGGCTGGACTATCATTCAGGGCACCAGCCATTTCATGCAGGGCAATACGCATGATATCGCTCTGTTGCTTTTCGCCGGTCCGGCAACCGCCGTTCCACTTATCCTTTATGCCTTTGGTGCGAAACTGCTCCGATACACCACGATTGGCCTGATGCAATATATTGCGCCGACCATTGTGTTTCTGAGTGCAATCTTTGTATTTGGCGAACCATTTTCACACATCCAGTTCATCGCTTTTGCTTTGATCTGGTCGGCTTTGGCCATCTATACGTGGTCCATGTTGCACGAAGCGCGCAAAGCTCGCCCGGCTACGGCGGCCTAGCGCCGCGAACCGCCAATCTTGCGAACAAACAGATAAACCATCACTGAAATAAACAGCGCTACAAAAGCCACGATCCAGAAACCGTGCGGACTTTCCAGAAATGGCAATCCACCGGTATTCATGCCGAACAAGCCGCTGATCACTGTTGTGGGCAACAGGACGGCGGTCATGATCGACAAAATATAGAGAAACTGGTTGGACTGGTCGGATAGCTTTGCCATGAGTTCGTCCTGCAAAAGCCGAGCCCGCTGTTGCAATTGCTCTCCCTCTGCATGCAGCGTTTCGGCTCTGCGAGACAGGCCTTCGATCAGGTCATCGAGGTTCTCGGGAAATGCACGCCGGTCAGCATGGTCGATATGGCGAAAAATGCCGGTGGCCGCGGTTAAATGGCGATGAAACAGCACAATCTGACGCCTTACGGGTACAAGCCGCTCCCGTTCGCCCTGCCAATTATCGCCGACGATATGATCTTCGATTGAGTCGAGCGTCTCGGCAAGTTTTGCTATTTCAGCTTTCAACAATTCAAGAAAACGCCGAAATATGGCGTGGAACAGATCCAGCGGAGTTTCAAGTCTGATCTTGTCCCGCAATATGAACTGCCGGACATCATCGACCGATTGCAGAGGGTATCTGCGCCCGCTAATGAATAGTTTCTCGTTTAAAGCGAAGCGGAAATAACCCAGTTTGCGTGCATCGCCATAATGCTCGTGCTGCAGGTCGGGAAGTTCGCCGAAAAGCCAGCCGTCTTCATAGTTTATCTGATATTGGTCGCCCGCAGCGAGCAAGGTTTCCTTGACCGCTTCCGGGAGGTCGTCGTCGTTTTCCAGGTTACGTTTGGCGCGTACATCTACCAGCGCGTAACTTTTCCATGACCAGCTACTATCCACAGCAGATTTCGTAATCAGGCAGCCGCCGGTATCAAAATCATGGACTATGACAAAATCGTCGGTTCGAGGCGATAAATGTTTGGGATCGAGCGTGTCGATGATGCTGACCCTTTCATTCCGTCAGAGACGTTCGATGATCGCTTCATTGCCTTCCCGATCCCCCCTCGACGCGGCGCTGAGGATTGCGGGTACAATATCTTCGGGCCTGTCTACCACAATTGGATTGACCAAATGTGACGTGTGTACGAACCCCTCGGCTTTCATGTGATCAAGTAGAGCCAGCATCGGATTCCAGAATCCATTGATGTTCGCAAAAACCATCGGCTTTTTGTGACGGCCAAGCTGCGCCCAGGTCATGATCTCGACAATTTCTTCGACAGTTCCAATACCACCGGGGAGGGTGACAAAAGCATCGGAACGCTCGAACATCTTGTGTTTGCGCTGGTGCATGTCCTCAGTGACGATCAACTCTGACAGCTGCTGCAGTGAATGCTCGGTGGCTTCCTTGTTCATAAGGAATTTCGGAATAATGCCGGTCACTTTGCCGCCTGCGGACATGACGCCATCGGCGACTGCACCCATAATACCTTTTGTGCCGCCGCCATAGATCAACTCAAGGCCATGCTCGGCTATAGAGTTTCCAAGCAGCTTGCCGCTTTGTTTGTAAATTGGATCACGGCCCGGCGAGGAACCGCAGTAAACACAAATGGATCGAATCTTGCTCATATATTCTTGGTGCCTTTTGCTTTGCTGACAGTCAAGCGCGACAAATCGGGACACCCTACCGCTTTGGCTGAATTAAAAGTATAGTAGGCCGGATTTGCGTCGTTTCTTGTAGAGGAGCATAAAAGGCGCTAGAGCAAAAAAGAACAAGAGGGTAGAAAAACAATGCTCAGCACACGAATTGCATTATTGGGGGTCAGCGCCGTTGTTGCCGCGGGGTTGGTTGCGCTTTATCTGGCAGATATTTCGGGTAAGACAGACGCTGATAAACCAGCCGCAATTGCTAATATTGACACTTCGGTGAAGCCTGCCGCACCAACAGAGCCAGCCGCCGAACCGGCTGCTTCGGTGCCTTCCACGGGCACTGCCCCGACACAGCAAGCAGCAATGCCGCAACCGGAACTGACAACAGTTCCACCAAGCTCTGGCGCACCCACTTTTGATGTATTGCGTGTCGAGCCGACCGGGTCGATTGTCATTGCGGGCAAGGCGTCGGCCAATGCCACTGTTGATCTGCTCTCACGCTCTAAAGTCATTGGCACTACAAAATCCAATGAAAGTGGCGACTTTGTTATTGTTCTCGAAGATCCGTTGAAGCCCGGCGATTATCAGCTTGTGCTGCGTTCAACCGGAGCCAGCGGGACAGCCATGACTTCGATTGAAACCGCAATAGTATCAATTCCTGAATCCAAAACCGGACAGGTGTTGGCTCTTGTCGAGCAATCGGGCCAGCCAAGCCGCATGATCACGACACCAGCGGCCACGCCCGCGCCCGATGCCGCACAGGCAGTGGTCACTGCTGCCCCGAAGGGCGACAAGCCCGTTGTTCAGCCAGCCGTTAAAGCCCGTATTGCTGTGGAAGCTGTCGAGATCGAAGGCAACAAGCTCTTCATCGCTGGCACTGCCGAAGCAGGCTTGACTGTGAAGGTTTACGCAAACAGCGATTTGCTGGGATCAACAATGACAACGCCGGAAGGGCGTTTTCTTGTTCAGACCGTAAAGGAGCTGGCAGTTGGCGACTATATCGTTCGCGCCGATATGCTTGCGGCTGACGGTGTTACCGTTCTTGCCAGATCCGCCGTACCTTTCAAACGTGAGGCAGGCGAGCGAGTATCGGCCGTCGCAGCTGCGCCGAAAGCCGATGAGCCTGTACAGGCCGAGAGCGCGACAGCGCAAGCTGCAACAGGTGATGCTGCCGCACCACTGCAAAGTGTTGAGGGCTCGGTCATTATTCGCCGGGGTGATAATCTGTGGCGGATTTCGCGCCGGACCTATGGCGAGGGAATGCGTTACACCACCATCTATCTTGCCAATAAAGAGCAGATACGCAATCCAAACCGGATTTTTCCTGGACAAGTGTTCGCCTTGCCTGAAACGGATAAACCCGCCGTCCAATAGAAAATATCTGCTGTATTCCGGCGGTTTTACGCAAAAGATTTGCGGGTAGGATTGCGTTTGCGATATATATCGTTTATCGACGATATACGATGACTTGCCAAAAATCTTTTGAAGACATTGAGAACGCCCGTATCCTGGCCGCGCTTGCCCATCCGGCTCGTCTGCGCATTGTCCGTCAGCTGTCATGTCTGGATGCATCGTGCTGCAAGGATATTGTCGCTGGTCTCGACCTTGCTCAATCGACGGTTTCGCAGCATCTCAAGATTTTGGTTGAAGCTGGATTGGTTCGTTATCGCCAGTCCGGTCAAAGCTCGCATTACAGCATTGACCCGGCAGCATTCGCTCACGTTGCAATGCTTGTAAACAAAATGGCAGAGCTCTGCTGTCCACCACAAAAAATCATTCCACCGCAGCCGCAAGTCTGGCGCGAAAACATGCTCGAGGATTAGACGTGCCCGAAAAGACCGTATCATCCGAGTCTGGAAAAACTTTCCAGACAATCCGCAACCTTTGGCCGTATATGTGGCCGGTTGAACGTCCAGATCTGCGCATGCGGGTCGTATGGGCTACGGTCTACCTCATCATTTCCAAAATTGTATTGATCCTGGTTCCTTACTTTTTCAAGTGGGCAACCGATGCGTTGAACGGAAAGCTGGAAGTTTCAGAACTTTTGCCAGTCTTGCTCATCGGCCCTCTGATGCTGGTCGCTGCCTATAATCTGGCACGTATTGTTCAAGCTGGGCTTAACCAGTTGCGCGATGCGCTCTTTGCCAGTGTCGGTCAATATGCCGTGCGCAAACTCGCTTATAAGACGTTTGTTCATATGCACGAACTATCCCTGCGTTTCCACGTCGAGCGCCGCACCGGTGGTCTGTCGCGCATCATCGAGCGTGGAACAAAGGGCATTGAAACTATTGTCCGTTTTACAATCCTCAATACAGCCCCGACGATCATCGAATTCCTGATGACCGCAGTGATATTTGCGTTCACCTATGGCCTGTCTTACGTGGCGGTCGTCGTAGCTACTGTTTGGCTTTATACTTGGTTCACAGTGCGCGCCAGTGACTGGCGGATCAATATTCGCCGCGACATGAACGAATCCGACACCGATGCCAATTCCAAGGCGATCGACTCGCTGTTGAACTTCGAGACCGTTAAATATTTTGGCAATGAAACCATGGAAGCAACCCGCTTTGATGGGGCAATGGCGCGATACGAAGTTTCCGCGACGCGCATCTGGACTTCGCTCGGTTGGTTGAACTTCGGTCAGGCGGTGATTTTCGGTATCGGCATGGCGGTCATGATGATCATGTCGGGCAGGGAGGTCATGGCAGGCACCCAGACAATAGGCGATTTTGTTTTCATCAATGCCATGTTGATGCAGCTTTCCATCCCGTTGAATTTTATTGGTTTTATATATCGGGAAATTCGTCAGGGATTGACTGATATTGAACAGATGTTTGATCTGCTTGATGTCGAGCAGGAAGTGAAAGACAAGCCTAATGCAAAGGCCTTGCAGATTGATCGTGGCACGGTCCGCTTTGACAATGTGCAATTTGCCTATGATCCAAAGCGCCCGATCTTGAAGGGTGTCAGCTTTGAGGTGCCAGCGGGCAAGACGGTGGCTATCGTCGGTCCATCGGGCGCGGGCAAATCAACGCTGTCGCGCCTGCTATTCCGCTTCTACGATATACAAAGTGGTTCGATCAGCATTGATGGGCAGGATATCCGCGATGTGACACAGGAAAGCTTGCGCTCAGCCATTGGTATGGTGCCGCAGGATACTGTGCTTTTTAATGACTCTATTGCCTACAACATCCGCTATGGCCGAGTTAGCGCTACCGACGAGGAAATGCGTAATGCCGCCGAGCTTGCGCAGATCGGGCCATTTATCAATACGTTGCCCGAGGGCTATCAGGCCATGGTCGGTGAACGCGGGCTTAAGCTCTCCGGCGGCGAAAAGCAGCGTGTTGCCATTGCTCGAACGATCCTCAAGGCGCCCCCCATCCTCATACTTGACGAGGCGACGTCCGCTCTGGATAGCGCCACCGAGCATGAAATTCAGTCGGCACTTGATTTGGTCAGTCGTGACCGGACAACCCTTGTTATCGCCCACCGGCTTTCGACCATTATCGGCGCAGATGAAATCATTGTTTTGAAGGATGGCGTGATTGCTGAACGTGGTACACATACCAAGCTGCTGAAAATTAAAGGCCTTTATGCGTCAATGTGGAATCGCCAACGCGAGGCAACCGAGGCCGAAGAGCGGTTGCGCCGCGTACAGGCCGAGGACGATCTTGGAGTGGTTGTCCGTGGAAAGCCTGCAATGCCCGCGTGAATGGTTTGCCCCGGCGGCCAATCTCCGATAAGAACGCGAAAACTCGTTGAAAAATAGCCGTCATGTAACGACATAGCCTACGGCGTTTCGCGACATATGATGCTGGCATAATCAGGGATAGATGAATGAGCCTTGTTGATACGATCCGTAATACTTTTGTGCCCATCCATAAGGAAGGCTATCCCTTCATTGCTGGTTTCGCCGTTGCCACACTCATTCTTGGTTATCTTTGGGGCCCATTGTTCTGGATCGGCCTGATACTAACCGCTTGGTGCATTTATTTCTATCGTGATCCCCAGCGCGTAACTCCCACCGATGACAAGCTGGTTATAAGCCCGGCGGATGGACTCGTTTCGGCTGTTGGGCCTGCAGTGCCACCGCGCGAGCTTGGATTGGGCGATACGGAAATGACCAGAATTTCCGTCTTCATGAATGTTTTTTCCTGCCATATCAACCGCGCTCCGGTTCGCGGTCGAATTTCCACTATCGTCCATAAACCCGGCAAGTTCCTCAATGCCGAACTCGACAAAGCCAGTGCGGAAAATGAGCGCAATGGTCTGGTTATCGAAAGCCCCAATGGCGAGGTTGCTGTTGTGCAGGTTGCCGGTCTGGTTGCCCGCCGTATTGTGTGCTGGGTCGATGAAAGCAACTCAATCTCAATCGGCGAGCGCTTTGGCCTGATCCGCTTTGGCTCTCGCGTCGATGTCTATCTGCCGCAGGGATTTGTGCCGCGTGTTGCAGTCGGCCAAACGGCCGTTGGCGGCGAAACGGTTGTTGCTGAATTTGGTGGCGCGCCAAGCGCACCTCTGGTCCGGATAAGCTAATCAATGCCGTTGGAGCAAGAAACAGACCCGTTGTTTGACGAGAAACATCAAAATGCCGAACCGAAAGGCACGCGCATTCCCCTGCGTTACCTCATGCCCAACGTCATCACAGTTCTGGCCATCTGCGCCGGGCTGACCGGTATCCGGCTGGCATTTGAAAACAGATTCGAGCTGGCCGTTTCAATGGTTCTGCTGGCTGCGTTCCTTGACGGCATAGACGGGCGCATCGCCCGCATGATGAAGGGTTCATCCAAGTTCGGCGCTCAGATGGACTCGCTTGCTGATATCGTCAATTTCGGCGTTGCACCGGCTTTGGTCCTTTATGCCTATATGCTTGATCAGGCGCGATCCTTCGGCTGGATTGCGGCGCTGCTTTATTGCATTGCCTGTTGCTTGCGGCTCGCCCGCTTTAACGTCATGCTTGACGTCGTCGGCAAACCGCTATGGCAGAATAACTTCTTTACGGGCGTCCCTGCTCCTGCAGGCGCCATGCTGGTCATGTTGCCGGTTTATCTGGGCTTCCTCGGTCTTGTTCCCACGCGTACATTCGCCTTTATAGCAGCCGCCTATACGGTGGGTGTGGCGGTGCTGATGATCAGCCGCTTACCGGTCTATAGCGGAAAGGCAGCAGGCACCAAGCTTCGTTCAGATTGGGTCATGCCGACCTTCCTGTTTATCGTGGTCTATGTGGCATTCCTGATGAGTTACACATGGGAAACGCTAACATTGACGACAATCGCCTTCTTCCTGACCTTGCCGTTCAGCTACAGGGCATGGAAACGTTTTGAAGCGGCGGATGCTGCCAGTACCAGCACAGATGCCGAAAAGGATGGTTCCGAAATCCAATCCTGATGTCGGAGCCACTCACCTCTACTGCTCAGTGTTAAAAGTCCGTTTGAAGGCGGCAGCAACCATGTTGATTAACTGCGCGTGAATTTCGCCGCGCGATCGTCCTTCGACATTGTCACAAAGTGCTTCGGTGATACCTTTAGCTTTCAAAGCTTCGGATGCACCGGCTTTGCATTCCGCAAACATACTGAAATGATTAGCGCCATCAATCGTCGAGTAACGTGCGTGAGGGATGAGCTTCGCCGTTTGTGACACATCTACCGTTGGTGGAACCTCTCCGCTACGTCCCAGGTTTATCAAATCGACCGGAATTGTGATGCTGGCAATGCTTTCGGTGGTTAGCGTCCCCACCATTGCGGGATCAACTGCGACTGCTGATCGAATTCGATTGTCTCGGTAGTTTTGGCCTGCGGGCTGCAGATTCATCGTGTGAAGGTCGACGCCGCTTTGTTTGATCCATTCACACAAAGAGTTGTTGCTCGAGCCGTTGTCGCAATAAGATGCCAGCCGTTGCTGGTTCACCTTGGCTCCGGCTACTGCAAGGGCCGTATATCCGCCCATGGAGAGACCAAGCGCCCCGACTTTCTCCCAGTCAATTTTATTCTGAAACGCTGTACTTATTTTGAGGGCATCCAACGTAGACGTAAAATCCGCGGGCCGTAGCCAAAGCTTCATTGCCTCACCCGCCGATCTATTTCCACTCTGGTTGCCGGGATGATTTGGTGCGGCAACAATGTAACCATGTTTCGCCAACGAAGCGGCAATCCAGCTTGTGGCTCCTGCATTCCCTGCAATACCTGTGCCGTGGGAAAGCAGAATGAGTGGAAATTTGCCCTTCAGTATTGGCGCATCCCGCATGCTGGTGGTGCCGCTAAAAAACGGGGTATTGCCAAGCAGCGCTTCCTCGCCGCCAATCTGTGCTGGGTACCAGATTGTAACATGAAGATTGATGCCTCTTTCTTTTGACGGGGACAAGAATTCACGTACCCCGACATTCATGTCGTCAGCATGAGCGATTTGCAGTGTTGTAACGAGAGCGAGCCCGGTGAGAAACGCAAATTTCTTCATAGTGAAACTCCTTGTTTTGGATGTATGAAAATGATTTCGGGCCTCAGCGAATTGTCGCGCGGACATAATCGCTCTTGATATCGATGGAGGGTTTTGCACCGGGGGTGTTCATAAGTTTGCTATCGATAAAAGATGCTTTGGCATCAACCGCATAGCTGATCGGCGTGTCCTTCAAAAAACTGAACGCGGCATCAAGCGCGCGGGACTCCAGACGGATGGTCTCGTTGTTGCTGCTTCGCTCAAAGCGAACGTCGCTGCGCACTGCATCGCCGTTGATGTCGAGCCTGGAGGCATAACCGTCCAGCGAAAAATCGGCTGCATTTGCATTGATGCGAATGCTGCGATACTCACCGGAAAAACGCGCAAGCAAAGCGTGTTGCTCAATGCTGATATCAGCGCCCTTGGGCAGATTGACGATAATCCCAACTTCACAATCAGAAAGGCTGAGAAGAGGAGATTCTGTAACGTCGATTGTTAATGTCTGATCTTTGATTTCAGTGGTCGTTTTCGTTTCGCAGCGGTTCGAGAACCAATTCGAATACCAACTTGCAAGCCAGCTTGTCCTGGTCCCTGTGATAGTCGCCGCATAGGGAACCGTGTCTAGAGTGGTGAAATCCAAACGGCTGCTCTCGCCGGTTATCGTCACCTGCTTGATCCTCGTCATATCCAGCTGAGCTGCGGTCTCGGCCTTTGCGGCGACAGGCGTAAGAGTGGTAAAGAGCAGAATAAGCGAAGCAAAAAATCCTGGCATGTTGATCTCCTTGAAATGCGGCGCTTGGATTAGCGCCAGCATCAGGGAGCGGCATTGTTCAGATATTTTCGACCTTGATCACAATTCAGGTCGTCCGCGATCACGATTGAGGACATATTGAGCCTCAAACTCATTCGGATAATGTTGAAAATGCTTTTCGTGCCTTTACCTTTCGTCGTTGCGCTTCTGCTCTTTATCCTGCTCGTCCAAATGATCCGGCGGCAGGAAGAGGGGGCATCAAACCCGTTCTTCTTCGCATGGTTGATTGTTGCTGCCGTGCAAGCGGTGGTTATAGGCGTGCGCTGGGGTTATGACTTCCTTGAGATATTGCCGCTTCAGGCAATACTTGCGGCCGCAGCTCCCACATTGGCATGGCTCAGTTTTGATAGTTTGCGAACTGAACGACCACCGTCTGAGCGGCCTTTTCTATTGCTCCATCTCCTTCCGACGTTGGCGGTCGCCGGTTTTGTCGCCTTTTGGCCCGACCCCATCTCACTGACGATCATTCTCATTTTTCTCGGGTACGGGTTTGCGCTTGCCCGGCTCGCTTGGGCTGGCCCCAATATCTTGGGCGCATCGCGGCTGGATGGCGTCATTACGTCTTATCGGGCCTTGCAGCTTACCGCGATTTCCACTGTCGGCTCCGCGGTGATCGACCTGCTGGTAACTTTCGATTTCGCGGAAACGGGCGGACTTCATTCGGGCCGTATTGTCGCTATCGCCAATATTATCGGCCTTCTTGTTCTTGGAACTGCGGCTACTGTGGCTGGTGCCAGCCAACCTTTGGCGGATGAAAGCAGCGATGAGCCTGCATTGTCCAGCCAGCCTACCTCTGACGATGCTGCGGTGGCCTTGGCGCTGGATGAGTTTATGCAGTCGCGTCAGCCATATCGCGATGTGGATCTCAATTTGAACAGACTGGGCCGAAAAATGGGGCTCTCAGTCAGGCAGATATCCAATGCGGTCAACCGCGCCAAAGGGATGAGCGTTTCACAATATGTGAATGATTACCGGGTGAGGGACGCTTGCAACCTTCTCACGCAGACCGATGAGCCAATCACGCGCATCATGTTCGACGCTGGTTTTCAGACCAAATCAAACTTTAACCGCGAGTTTCTGCGTGTCACCGGCATGAGTCCGAAAGCATGGCGCACGCGTAACAATAAGGTGGACGAGACAAACGTCATTCGTCTCGCCGTTTAACTGGGGTTGTTATAGCTCAGCAGTTTGCCTGACTGCACTTTGTACAGCTTTCCGGTTTCATCAATAGCGGGATCACAGAGCAGGGCGATCTTCGCAGCCACTTCTGCAGGTGTCGGCAATGTCTCCGGATCTTCCCCCGGCACAGCCTGAGCACGCATCGCAGTACGCGTTGCACCGGGATCGACCGAATGCACCCTCAACTTTGTTTGTTTGGTCTCTTCCGCCCAGCTGCGCGCGAAAACTTCCACGGCAGCTTTCGAAGCGGCATAGGGAGCCCAGTAGGCGCGGGCAGAGTGGGCAACACTCGACGAAAGCAGCAATGCACGGCCAGCGTCGGAAAGCTTCAGCAAAGGGTCTGTGGTCCGAATAAGGCGCCAGACGCTGGAAACATTGACAGTCATCAGCTTGTCGAAGACCTTTGCCTCGACATGGCCGATAGGCGAAATGGTACCGAGCACACCAGCATTGGCGATCATTATATCAAGCTTGCCCCAACGCTCGTGAATTGAGCCGCCGAGGCGATCAATGGCTGGCAGATCGGTCAGGTCGAGTGGAACCAGCGTTGCCGAGCCACCAGCTTTTGTAATTTCGTCGTCCAGTTCTTCAAGGCCGCCTACCGTGCGTGCAACAGCGATAACATGCGCGCCGCGTCCAGCGAGTTCTTTTGCAAGGTGATAGCCAATGCCGCGCGAAGCGCCGGTGACAAGCGCAAGCTTGCCATCCAGCCGAAAACTGCCGTCAGAAATCATGAAGTGAACTCAACCGTTATTTGCCAGAAGTGAGAACTGACGGACATTGTCCGGGCCGTCCTTGTCGAGAAGGCGCGTCGGGTAGTCGCCAGTGAAATAGTGATCGGTAAAGAGTGGCGCACGCGGGTCTCGCGGAGCTCCGCTTACGGCCTTGTAGAGCCCGTCTATCGACAGAAACGCCAATGAATCCGCGCCGATATACGCACACATCGCATCAAGATCAGCATATTGGTTTGCCAGCAGCTTATCTGCATCGGGCGTATCAATGCCGTAGAAATCCGGGTGGAAAATCATCGGGCTGGCAACGCGGATATGCACTTCGCTTGCGCCAGCATCGCGGATCATTTGCACGATCTTGACGGATGTCGTTCCGCGCACAATGGAATCGTCCACCAGAACAACGCGCTTGCCTTCGATGACTGCGCGATTGGCTGAGTGTTTCAATTTGACGCCGAACGCACGAATGGATTGTGTCGGCTCGATAAAGGTTCTGCCGACATAATGGTTGCGGATGATACCAAGCTCGAAGGGGATGCCGCTCGCCTGCGCAAAACCTATCGCAGCCGGTGTACCGCCATCGGGAACGGGCACGACAACATCAGCCTCAAGCGGTGCTTCCTTGGCGAGGTTGATGCCCATATTCTTGCGGGCGGTATAAACATTGCGGCCACCAACAACTGAATCAGGACGGGCAAAATATACATATTCGAACAGGCAAAGCCGCTCAGGTTTCGGGTTCTGCGGCTTGAACGTCTCAATGCTGATGGAACCATCAGCTTGAATCTCGCAAACCACGACTTCACCATTTTCGATATCGCGAACGAATTTGGCACCAATAATGTCCAGCGCGCAGCTCTCGGAAGCAAAAATCGGCTTGCCATTGAGGTCGCCCATCACAAGCGGACGAATGCCTATCGGGTCACGGGCGGCGATCAACTTTGTGCGGGTGAGGGCGAGCATCGCATAGCCGCCTTCCATCTGGCGGATCGCGTCAATGAAGCGATCGCTCGATGATGTGCTGCGCGAGCGGGCAATGAGATGTAGCACAACTTCCGTATCGGAATTGGACTGGCAGATAGCACCATCGGCAATAAGCTTGCGGCGCATGGTAAGGCCATTGGTGAAATTGCCGTTATGGGCAATGGCAATGCCACCGATTTCCAGCTCGGCGAAAAGCGGCTGCACATTGCGGAGAGCAGCGTCACCTGTTGTGGAGTAGCGGACATGGCCTATAGCGCGGTCACCGGGCAGCTGAGCCAATGTAGCCGGGTTGGTATAATGGTCCCCAACAAGGCCCATACGGCGCTCTGAGCAGAATTGGTTGCCATCGTATGAGACTATACCTGCAGCTTCCTGGCCGCGATGCTGCAATGCATGCAGTCCCAACGCTGTCAGTGTGGCCGCATCAGGATGGCCCAAAATGCCAAACACACCGCACTCTTCATGCAGTGTGTCATCGTCAAGGGACATCAATTGGTTATCGTCACGAGAAATGTCGGTCATTGCCGCCAGCCCTTTCGCCCCAAGTTCATTGGGATCGAGTCAATTGTGCCTAGTTGTATTATGCCACACTATATGGGGTATTACCAAGGAAACCCCAAGAGCGGTATTGACGCAGTTCATGTTATTGTCCGGTTACTCTGGTGTTGTGCCTTCCGGAGGAATGTCTTCCTTCGGTTCAACCGTTGTCGTTCCGTCTGGCGCAGTATCCGTTGCCGCAGGCGTACCGGGCTTCAAACGCTTCAGAATGGTTGATTCCGGGTCTTCCGGCAAAAGCGCAACCAGTTTTGCACCTAGCTCGTCGATCATCGGCTTTGATTTGGCCTGTGCCACCCATGCCGGCTGATTTTCGGTAACGAGCCAGTTGAAAAACAACATCGCAACCACGACGAGCAGAACACCGCGTGCTGCTCCGAATAGAAAGCCGAGTGTGCGATCCAGCGCGCCGATGCGGCTATCGATGATAAAATCGGCGATCTTCATCGTAATAATGGAAACAACGATGAGCGTGATGATGAAAACCAGACCGGCAGCCGCAATCTGCGCAATTGTGTCATTGCTGATGTAAGGGGCTAAAAAGGGAACCACTGGCTTGTAAAAAACATAGGCGGCAACGGCAGCGGCGGCCCATGATACGACAGACAATACTTCGCGCGAGAAGCCACGAACCATGGCCAGGACCGCCGAGACAAGGGTTATGCCCAATAGTATTCCGTCAAGCAACGTTATCGGCATTTTATTTGGTCCTCATATCAAAACCAACCATTTGATCAGTCTTCGCGTTGTCTCTTGCCCGGTCCGGATGCTGCTATCCGGGCCACAAGGTCCGGCAGTGATGCGGTCTCGGTCAGACGAGCATTGCCGTTCTTTGCGACATCGTTGCTTCCCTTGGGAAGAACAGCCTGCTTGAACCCAAGCTTGTCTGCTTCTTTCAGTCTTTGCACTGCATGCGCCACAGGGCGAACAGCACCAGATAGACTGACTTCGCCGAAATAGACGCAATCGGCGGGAAGGGCAATACCAGCAATTGAGGAAACCAGTGCAGATGCAACAGCAATATCAGCGGCGGGCTCGGTTATCCGGTATCCACCAGCCACATTCAGATACACATCATGCTGTCCAAACCGAACGCCGCAATGGGCTTCAAGCACGGCGAGAATCATCGAAAGGCGGTTTCCATCCCAACCAACAACGGCGCGGCGCGGCGTGCCGAGCGTTGAGGGAGCGACCAAAGCCTGAATTTCAACGAGGATAGGCCGCGTTCCCTCCATACCGGCAAAAACAGCGGCGCCCGGCGCTTTATCGTTCCTTTCGCCAAGAAACAGCTCGGAGGGATTGGCGACCTGACGCAAGCCCTTATCCGACATTTCAAACACGCCGATTTCATCAGTCGGCCCAAACCGGTTTTTGACGGTGCGAAGAATACGGTAATGGTGGCCACCTTCACCTTCAAAATAAAGCACGGCATCGACCATATGCTCGATGACACGCGGTCCTGCAATTTGGCCCTCTTTGGTCACATGTCCGACGAGAACAACGGCTGCACCTGTTTGCTTGGCATAGCGAATCATGGCCTGTGCTCCGGCGCGAACCTGGGTCACTGTGCCGGGTGCAGAATCAGCGGCATCTGTCCAAAGCGTCTGGATCGAATCGATAATGATCAGATCCGGGCGTTTCGCCTCGGAGATGGTCGCAAGTATATCTTCAACATTGGTTTCTGCCGCCAGCAGCACATCTGTATCGGCGGCGTCCAGCCGCTGCGCACGCAGACGTATCTGTGCTACTGCTTCTTCGCCTGATACGTATATAACGCGGTGTCCCTGACGCGATAAGGCAGCGGCGGCCTGTGTCAGCAAGGTCGATTTGCCGATACCCGGATCGCCGCCGATCAGAATGGCCGACCCGCGTACGAAGCCGCCGCCCGTCACACGATCAAGCTCGCCAATTCCCGACTGGATGCGTGGGGCGTCTTCGATTTCACCCGATAAGGTGGTCAGCGCAACGGCACGGCCCTTGCGGCTAGAAAGCTTGCCGGGTCCGCTGCCTATGCCGCCAGATGTGCCTTCTTCGACAAGTGTATTCCATTCGCCGCATGCATCGCACTTGCCGGCCCAGCGTGTGTGAACGGCACCGCAATTCTGGCAGATGAATTGAATTCTAGCCTTGGCCATTAAATCTCATTTCCGCTGTAAAGGTAGCGGCGGTGATAGCGGTTTCCAAGGCTGGTAAGCAACTCATATCCGATTGTGCCTGCAGCGCGCGCAGCATCATCAAGCGAAATATTGCTGCCAAACAGTTCGATATAGTCACCGGCCTTGGCCTCGCCTTCGTCCAGTTCGGAAATATCGAACGAGGTTAGATCCATTGTCACGCGCCCGATGATTGGAACTTTCTTGCCTGCAATGAAACCACAACCACCATTATTGAGCGTTTGCCGCAGGGGGACGCCGCTGCCCGACGCCGAGCGCAAATAGCCATCTGCGTAGCCAACAGAGCAGATCGCAATACGCGTATCACGGGTCAGTCTCGCTGTAGCGCCGTAGCCCGCCGTCTCGCCTTTAAGGCCTGTGCGAATCTGAACTATCCGTGCTTCTGACGTGACCACCGGCCGCATTGGGTTGGCAATGCCCGAAACAGGCTCGCCGCCATACATGGCGACGCCGGGACGGCTCAACTCATAGCCAGCGTTCAAACTATGAAAGATGCCGGGTGAATTGGCGATGCTTGATTCAATTCCAGAGAAATGTTCGCGAAGCTTTTGAAATGATTCAAATTGCCGTTGGCTAAGCTCATGTTTTTGTTCATCTGCCGTTGCCAGATGGGTAATCAGCAGGATCGGCTTGTCATCTTTGGATTCACCGGCAAAACGGATGGCTTCGTTAACGGTGAGGCCGAGGCGGTTCATCCCCGTATCGACATGCAGAGCATAGGGCAGTTTTTCGGTGCGACCGGCATTGAGTGCCTTCCAGCTTGCAAGTTCCTGCAACGACCCAAGCACTGGAGTGAGGTTGGATTGTTCGTAGACCGGAAAAGCCTCAGCGAAGAAGCCGTTAAGCACAAAAACTTGCGCATCAGGCGCGACAGCCTTTACACGCAATCCTTCCTCGGCCAGAGCCACAAAAAATGTGCGGCATCCAGCTTTCCATAAAACCGGAACGACATGGATAATACCAAGGCCATAGGCGTCAGCCTTGACCACAGCCGCCGTACGGGCAGGCTTGGACCTCTCGGCAAGCAGAAGCCAGTTTGCAACCAAGGCATCAAGATCAATGGTTAAACGTCCGCCAGCGAGCCGTGGATCAGCGCCCGTCGTAGCAATATGTTGCATTTTAGCAGTCATCCTTACTCGAAACGTTCAGGAAGATGCGAATCCTCGGCAAGATCGGTAAAGCGGGTAAACTCCGCCTGGAAAGCGAGCCGTACTGTTCCTGTCGGGCCATGACGCTGCTTGGCCACGATGACTTCTGCCTTGCCGATTGCTTCGTTCAACTCAGCCTGCCATTTGAAGTGCTCTTCGGTTCCGGGCTTAGGTTCTTTGTTCTTGATGTAATATTCGTCGCGATACACAAACAATACAACGTCGGCGTCCTGCTCGATCGAACCGGATTCGCGCAAGTCAGAAAGCTGCGGATGTTTGTCTTCGCGGCTTTCCACCTGACGCGAGAGCTGCGAGAGAGCAATGATCGGTGTATTCAACTCCTTGCCCAGAGCTTTCAGGCCAGTGGTAATCTCGGTAATTTCCTGCACGCGGTTTTCCGATGCGCGCTTGGATGATCCCTGCATCAGCTGAATATAGTCGATCACAATCACGTCGAGGCCACGCTGGCGCTTCAAGCGGCGTGCACGAGCCGCCAATTGAGCAATGGATATACCACCCGTCTGATCGATATAGAGTGGCACACGCTGCATATGCTGCGAACAGGCAACGAGCTTTTCAAAATCAGCTTCACTGATTTCACCGCGGCGGATTTTTGAAGAGCTGATTTCCGATTGCTCGGAAATGATACGCGTTGCCAGCTGTTCAGACGACATTTCCAGCGAGAAAAAGCCGACAACGCCGCCATTCTTAGCTTTAAAACTGCCATCGGCCAATTGTTCAGGCTCGTAGGCTGCGGCGATGTTGAAGGCGATATTGGTCGCAAGCGAGGTTTTGCCCATACCAGGACGTCCTGCAAGAACGATCAAATCTGAAGGCTGCAATCCACCCATACGCGCATCGAGCGCACGGATACCCGTTGATACGCCGGAAAGATGTCCGTCGCGCATGAATGCAGCGTTGGCCATATCCACAGCATTCTTGACCGCATCGGTAAATGTCTGGAAGCCACCATCATAGCGCCCGGTTTCAGCCAGTTCGAACAGGCGTCGTTCCGCATCCTCGATCTGGCCTTGCGGCGCTACATCGACCGGCGCGTCATAGGCGATATTCACCATATCTTCGCCAATGGTGATCAGCGCCCGGCGTGTCGCCAGATCATAAATCGCGCGGCCATAGTCTTCGGCATTGATGACGGTCACAGCTTCCGCTGCAAGACGTGCCAGATATTGCATGACGGTCATGTCGCCGATCTTCGCGTCGGCGGGCATGAATGTTTTAAGCGTCACGGGATTGGCCATCTTGCCCATCCGAATCATGTCGGATGCGACTTCGAAGATTTTCCGGTGCAGAGGCTCATTGAAATGCGTGGGCTTCAGGAAGTCGGAAACACGATAGAACGCATCATTATTGACCAGAATTGCGCCAAGCAAAGCCTGTTCGGCCTCAATATTGTTGGGGGCCTCGCGATAGAGCGTGCCCTGCGCTTCGTTGATCTTGCGTACCGTAGCTTCTGCCATTTTGTATTTTCCTGTTCGCCAACACTATGGCTTAATGACACGAGCTGTGGAGTGACAGATTTGCTCCTATTTCCCGATATCGGCATTTATCCACAATGCCATCCACACAAATGCGAGTGTGAGAAACTTTGCTTGACTTGCATCCACAATCATAACGTGAGTCGGGCGGAAAAGGCGATGCAATAGCGCTTACCTCTCCGTCATCCTCGGGCTTGACCCGAGGACCCAATCTCATTGGCAATGGGAGAAATAGCAGATCCTCGGGTCAAGCCCGAGGATGACGGAGAAGTATGCGTTAAAGTACCATCGCACTAAGGTCCAATCACCGCCCGGCAATCGATTCCTTTGCGTTCACTTGGCTATTGGCCGAGCTGCGTTCACACTCAAGGCGCTTTAGTCGCTTCTCTTCCTGTTCGATATAGTTGCGTGTGAACGGCACGGCTTCCTGTCGATGAGCCAATTGAATCTGGAACACCATCAGGTTCTGCCAGCGGAATGCTGATTCTGATGCCGCCAGATAAAACTCCCACATCCGGCAAAACCGTTCATCATAGATCGCTTTTGCCTTATCGCGATTTGCCATGAAACGTTCGCGCCAGATGCGCAATGTATCAGCATAGTGCAGACGTAGAATTTCGATATCAGTAATGACCAAGCCGGCTTTTTCGATATGTGGAATGACTTCCGAAAGGGCAGGGATATAACCTCCCGGGAAGATATATTTCTGAATGAAGGCATTGGTGTAGGACGGCCCGTCTGAACGCCCGATCGAATGCAACAGGAAGACGCCATCCTTCTTGAGCAGACGCGCTGTGTGCTGAAAATATTCGGAGAAATGACCAATGCCTACATGCTCGAACATGCCGACCGAAACAATCCGGTCGAAACTGTCATCGATTGTACGATAGTCTTGCAGGTTGAATTGAGCCTGTGATGACAGTCCTTCATCAAAAGCACGCTTATTAGCAATGCCGTGCTGTTCTTGCGAGAGGGTGACGCCTGTGACATTGGCCTCGAGGTGCCTTGCCAGATACAGTCCCATGCCACCCCAGCCGCAGCCGATATCGAGGGTCTTATGACCTTTTTCGATAAGCAGTTTTGCAGCTATGTGACGTTTTTTTGCAAGCTGAGCCTCTTCGAGGGTCGCATCTGGCCTTTCGAAGTAAGCGCAGGAATATTGCATGTCGGTATC
Organism: Phyllobacterium sp. CCNWLW183; assembly: GCF_037203775.1. Taxonomy (NCBI): domain Bacteria; kingdom Pseudomonadati; phylum Pseudomonadota; class Alphaproteobacteria; order Hyphomicrobiales; family Phyllobacteriaceae; genus Phyllobacterium; species Phyllobacterium sp. CCNWLW183. The sequence continues at coordinate 400,475 of NZ_JBBCBN010000004.1, forward strand.
GAGAAAGAGCCGATACAAATCCTCCGACAGATCGTAGTGACGTTGCACATTGCTTGATGCACGGGTCAGATTGTTCATCTGGTGTAAACGCCGGGTAGCGCGCCGTATGCCCTCAAGCGCAAGCATCCAGGGTTCCTTGGCTGCCGTAGCTCCGGTATTTTCGAAGATAAGTTTCAAAATATCGTAGATGTCGCCCTGCAGAACATCAATCTCGCTGTTCATATAGGCTTCTGCAAAGTGCAAGGATGGGTCGAACGCGATCCTGCGTTCTGCCGCGGCAGTATTGATGCGGAAGTGATATTCCTCGCCGGTCCCGTCGCCAAACATGCGGGTTTTTCCGCCGGAATCGGTTATTTTCAAAGTACCAGTGTGAATCATGCGCGTAAGGGCGGCGCGTAGAAGTGCATTCATGAACAATCTCCATCTTAGACGATAGAGCTCGGCCATAAGGCGACTCAAAGGGAGTCTTGGTCGGGCGTGGGTGGACTCAGTAAATTTAATTGATTTTTTCAATCTGAAAAGCAAAAAAGTACCCGGCATTGCTACCGGGTACTTTTACCAAATGAAAACAACTCTTTCGAGTGCTTTGTATCTTCTTTAAATCAGGCGTTTTCTTCGCCGTCTTCGTCTTCATCAAAGAATTCGTCCGAAAGCGGAGCTTCTTCAATGCCGTAAATTGCTTCGGCAGAAGTAAGGTCTTCGCCCTTAACCTGACGCTCAGCTTCATCAGCTGTACGAGCAATATTGATGGTTACTGTTGCTTCAACTTCAGGGTGCAGCGACAGAACAATCTTGTGCAGGCCGATTGTCTTGATCGGTGTGTTCAATTCAACCTGGTTGCGGTTGATTGAGAAGCCTTCAGCTGTGATCAGGTCAGCAATGTCACGGGTCGAAACTGAACCGTATAGCTGGCCGGTCTCACCAGCGGAGCGAACAGCAATGAATGACTTGCCATCAAGCTTGTCAGCAATTGCCTGAGCTTCTGTCTTGCGCTCGAGGTTGCGCGCTTCAAGCTGTGCGCGCTGGCCTTCGAACTTCTTCTTGTTGGCTTCGTTTGCACGAAGAGCCTTGCCCTGTGGCAGAAGGAAGTTACGGGCAAAGCCGTCCTTGACCTTGACTGTATCGCCCATCTGGCCGAGGCGGCCAATGCGTTCTAGTAGAATGACGTCCATTTGAGTTTTTCCTTATAGTTTAGTGTCTTCAATTATCATTGCTGGGTGGGGTATTATTTCCTGCCTTCGAAACCGGTGCGCTGCGCGATGTGTCGAACAATCCGGCTACAAGAAAGAAGAAAAGTGTGAATGTGAAAATGATGACGGCAAGGTAAGCCAGCCACAAAGCGACCGGCCGCCAAGTTGCACCGCGCGTCCTGGCATGCATGATTGCAAAGCCCGCCATCAGGAATCCGGCACCAAGTGCCCCGGCAATTGCTGTTGCCGCATATCCGATGCCGCCTGGCAGAAAACACGCGGCGCATGCAATCGCAAACACAAAAAGGCCAGGGCGCGGCATGCGTAATGCCCGTGGCCAATCATCTTTCGGGCGGCGAAGCTTGCCCGATGCTGCTGTCAACCGCAGAGCAATATAGAGATTGCCGACGATGAGGATGACCCATACTGCAGGCTGAATTGCGGGAAGCGCGCGCACAACAAATTCGGCCAGTCCCTGCGCAACTTCCGCATTGGGTGCGAGTTGGGGGTTGGTCGCTACAAGTTGCTGCCCCAAGGATTTGATCAAAGCCTGGGCAAACTCGTCGCCATAGCCAATCAACATGCCAATTGCGATGAATGCCGCCGCTACAATCAGCGTAAGCCGCAGGAGTGTATCTGCCAGCGGATACCAGACATATGCGTCGCTGGGACCGCCAACTTCGGAGGCAGGGCGCGCAAGTCCTGTAAAATAGGCTGCAGCGGCCGCCGGAAGCGCGATAATCAGAACGAGGACGAGTGCTGCCGTAGGGGCAGCCAGCACCGATACGATCACCGCCATGGATAGCGCTGCGATAAAGCCGGTGGCAGTGCCCCAGCCGAGAGCAGCGACAAAAATGGGGAGGGGGGAGAACAGCAGCAATGTCATGGCAAGGGTGGACTGCGCGATAACGCCAATCGAGAGCAGCGCGGCTGCAAGCCCCGCTAATACTCCAACGCCAAAATCTTTTGCTGTAGGTAACATTTCGCTCGCTGTCCTGCTTGCATAAGCAGTTAGAGGTGGTTTTTAAACCGATGCCTCAACTTGGGTTTTATTTTTCACCAACTCCGCGCCCATCGCGACTGGTGTACTAAACGGTAGAGTAAGGCGGCGATCAGATCGCCGCCTTAATCAATATTACTTCACGACGTATGGCAGAAGGCCAAGGAAACGTGCGCGCTTGATCGCCTGAGCGAGTTCGCGCTGCTTCTTCTGGCTCACAGCTGTGATACGCGAAGGAACGATCTTGCCACGCTCGGAAATGTAGCGCGACAGAAGCTTTACGTCCTTGTAGTCGATCTTCGGCGCATTCGCACCCGAGAACGGGCAGGTCTTGCGGCGGCGATGGAACGGACGGCGGGTCGGGATCTGATTGATGTCAACCATTATTCTGCTCCTTCACCGGCTTCGTCACGTGGACGGCGTGGGCGACGCGGACGGTCGTCATCACGGCCACCGAACTTGTTGTCATCGCGATCACGGCGATCGTCACGGCGAGCGAGCATGGCCGACTGGCCTTCCTCGTGTTCGTCAACGCGGATCGTCATGAAACGCAGGACGTCTTCGTTGATGCGCTGCTGACGCTCGAGCTCTGCAACAGCCGCTGCAGGAGCAGTGATGTTGAGCAGCGAGTAATACGCCTTGCGGTTCTTGTTAATACGATATGTGAGAGCACGGAGCCCCCAGCTTTCGATACGCCCGACTGTGCCGCCATTGGTCTCGATGATGCCCTTGTATTGTTCTACAAGCGCATCGACCTGCTGCTGCGAAATGTCCTGTCGAGCAAGGAACACATGTTCATAAAGAGCCATTTGTCTTTGCCTTTCTTCGTTAGTATTGCCCGGATCAACGGATGAACCTCTGCGAATCTCTCAGGCCGGTGAACGGCGAAGAAAGGACGCGTATGGAGACGATCGAGAGAGGAGACACGGGAGGCTGAAGCTTTTCGCTCCGACGGATTGAAATCCGGCCCTCCGTTCAGCCCCCAGTTGACGCCGAGCAATGAACGGGCGCTCTATACGGGCAAAACGTGAAAGAAGCAACCCGTTCGCCAATTTTAATGGTTTGGGTTCAAGCCCGGCTTGGGAAAATTAGTCCCATAGGGTCGCGATCTTTGGAGTTGGCTCCAATGACCCACTCATTGCGAAATATTTGTAGAGCACAAGGAGTGATAACAATTTTTCTTGTGTCTGGTCATCGAATTGGCTGACATGGGCATTGGCATTTCGGATAATGGCAACTGCTTCGTCGGCATGCTTGTTATAATAGCAAATCTTATCTTCCAGATCCGCAAAATCAGGGCGCAATTGCACATAATGATGTCCTGGTATCAGGCACCCTTCCATAAACCAGGTTTCGTAGACAGGGTCTGGCATCATGCATAGTGATTGGGACGCCATTATCCATTGCAGGTTTGTCGCCACATCATGCCCTTCCACCGAAATTATGTAGCGGAATCGCCTTATCTGCTCCACCGCCGACATGAATGGCTTGCCCCAGGGGGAGGAGGCATCATGACTCGCCATTCCAACATCACACAGTGGATGGTCGAAATAACGTTTAACCAAGGAAGAGCGTTTTTCGTTATTGTTGCCACCTCGCCATACTGCTAATGGCTGTTTTTCGGCGAAGGTTACGGGAACATCCAATTTTTGAAAATGGCGAAGCTTGTTGAGCTTCAGTAAAACCGATTCTTTATTGTCTCCGTGGATCGGGCGGCTTTTCACAATGGACGGTACGTGAGGAACGGAAGTCACATCGCCGAAAATATGTGCTATTTCCAACTCAGCAGGGAAGTACCGGGCATGTTCCTTCAGGTCGTAATAGTACATGCTCTGGTTTCTCGGTAAATTGGAGATTTTGGAGCTTGCTTCAATGCGCGGTGATCGTTCTCCAATCTTGTTGTAATAATTCAGGCGGGATCTGAGATGATCCCGTTCGCATATCTGGAAATCTTCACATAGAACATTCAGCTGCCTGCGGAATAAATGCTGAGGCAACAGGTCTCTGATAATGTTTCTGGAGTAATATTCGATCTTCTTTATTGATCTGGTGATGGACATTGGCTTCAAAAAATTGGCAACCGAACCAACCGTCTACAGCCGAAAAAGCTTGCTGAATTCCGGAGTAGCATTGGGGCGTCTGAGGTTGAAATGGTTAGCTGAAAATGTATTGCGTTATAATATGTAAGGTGGGATTGAACCCTGCGATATTGGCAACATCGTGCATTGCAGTGGTGTGATATGCAAGTCAGTTTTTTCAAAGGCCCATGAGAGAGCTTGACTTCGCGCTTGCTGATAGGCACACCGCGCGGCACATTGAGCCCGGTTTCATTTGGAGGCATTTCTATGTCCATAGCATTCACCTTTCCCGGACAGGGGAGTCAGTCCGTCGGCATGGGCAAGGCGCTTGCCGACAATTTTGCACAAGCCAAGGCCGTCTTTGATGAGGTGGACGAGGCTTTGGGTGAAAAGCTGTCCTCCATCATATGGGAAGGGCCTGAAGAGACATTGACGCTTACTGCCAATGCGCAGCCGGCTTTGATGGCCGTATCGATTGCGGTGATCCGCGTGCTGGAATCCCAGGGCATCTCGCTTAAGGACAAGGTTTCCTTTGTAGCTGGCCACTCGCTGGGTGAATATTCTGCGCTTTGCGCGGCTGGTACGTTCTCCTTGGCCGATACCGCGCGGCTTTTGCGTATTCGCGGCAACGCCATGCAAAAAGCAGTTCCAGCGGGTCAGGGCGCTATGGCTGCCATTATCGGTCTTGAGTATGCGGACGTCGAATCCGTGTGCGCCGAGGCCTCGGCGCAAGGATCGGTTCAGATCGCCAATGATAATGGCGGCGGACAACTGGTTATCTCGGGTGCAAAAGCTCCGGTCGAGGCGGCCGCTGCGCTGGCTTCTGCCAAGGGTGCAAAGCGTGCGATCATGTTGCCTGTTTCCGCTCCTTTTCATTCAGCTCTCATGGCGCCTGCCGCAGATGCGATGAGGGATGCTCTTGCAGCCGTTGCCAAGAATGATCCCATCGTGCCGCTTATTGCCAATGTCAAAGCGGCGCCGGTTAGTTCTGCCGATGAAATTGCAGCCTTGCTAGTTGAGCAGGTGACCGGACGGGTTCGCTGGCGCGAAACTGTTGAGTGGTTTGGTGCCAATGGGGTATCGACGCTCTATGAGATTGGCGCAGGCAAAGTGCTTACAGGGCTTGCGCGCCGTATCAATAAAGACATTTCCGGTGTAGCAGTTGGGACGCCGGAAGATATTGAAGCGGCTGTAGCCGCCCTGAATGCTTGATAAACACTGGAATAGAGGAACGCGCAATGTTTGACCTTACTGGCCGCAAGGCTCTCATTACGGGCGCAACAGGTGGTATCGGTGAAGCGATTGCCCGCGCGC
>NZ_JBBCBN010000005.1:0-377790 GCF_037203775.1 Phyllobacterium sp. CCNWLW183
ACACTTCGTAAAAAACATGGGCAGGCGAACCTCAAATCTCGCCTGCCTTAAACGCCGCAGCAAACACAAATTGAGCCAGCCAATAAACAAGTGGCCGTCGTGATCAAAATGGACCGCCAATCCTACTCGCAACCTTTGGAGTTCGCCATGACAAGCACCCACAACATGCCGAGTGTGTTGATCGTCGAAAATGACCATGCCCTTGGAAGGACGATAGCAGAGTACCTCGAACGCAACGACATGTTAGCCGAGTTGACGGCAACCCGCGTTGAGGCTTTGTCCATTTACGAAAAGTTGGATCCGGATATTATTATTCTCGATCTGAAACTTCATCACGGCGACGGGTTGGACGTTCTGCGTGATCTGCGTTCCAATGGAGATGTGCCGGTTATTATGACAGGTCAACAGCTTGAGGAAAGCGACAGAGTCGTCGGCCTCGAACTTGGAGCTGATGACTATATAACCAAACCCTTCGGTATGCGCGAGCTCTTGGCAAGAATTCGGGCAATCATGCGCCGGCAGACTGTTAATGTACGACGCCAGACAAATAGGGGTAAATGGCGCTTTGGTGGATGGGAGTTGCGGGTAAAAACCCGACAACTGCTGGATCCTGAGGGCATGCCGGTTGCTTTAACCAAAGGCGAGTACGCACTTCTGTTAGCATTTATCGAAGCAGCAGGAAGACCTTTGTCACGGGAATACCTCCTTCAAGCCACACGCATTCACGAAGACGTCTTTGACCGGAGTATTGATGTCCAGATATTGCGTCTGCGCCGCAAGCTCGAAGCGGATGCAAGTATGCCTAAGGTAATCAAGACTGAACGTGGTATCGGATATACCTTCGCGATTCCGGTAACACGAGCCTGAAAACATCCTGGAAAGCTTGTTCTGAAAGCGTGTAACTCACACTAGTCGGGCTACTTGGACATGCTTTTCTGCGATCGTCTTGGCCTAGGACATGATACGGATGTTTCTTTTTTTCTTCGGTCTGAAATTGATACTCTTGCCAGGTAACTCGAAGGAGCTGTTGACAACCATATTCGTTGTTATTGTCACTATGAAATCCATTCAAAAGATGGTGTAAGATCTGTCGAATGTAGCAGAACAGACGTAACATTTGGGAATGTGCGGCAGTAGGCAGGCGGATGCCCAAGTCAAGTTCCAGGGCGGCGGTTGATTTTAAATGCAAAAAATTGTGTTTTCTGACGGGAAGAGAAATTATTATCCGCTCCTAGGATCAGGACATCGGTGCCATCCTTTGTCTTTCCGATAGCCATGGCTTCGATGTTGTCCGGCATCAATCCAATGGCACGCAGATCCAGTATCTGACTTTTGCGGATGGGAACGACCCGTTGATCATATCGTGCTAACGAAGCAATGTCGGCGATATCGGTGGCACCGTCGAGATCAATCATGAAGAGCTTGATGTGATTGCCGAAGCCTTGGGAAAAGCTACGTTCTAGTGCAAGTAAACGGCGATTATCCAGAGCAGCCATTTCCACCAACCCGTTATCCGCGTCACCCTCGGCCTTGACTGCTGCCTGCGGAATGGGAGAGACGGGATAAAGATATTGGGCTTTTGGCTCGCCTGTTGAGCCGTTGTAACGAATGATGCGCGCTAGCCCTCCGATGGTGAGGCTGGTAACCGGGCCATCTTGGTAAAGTGCCCCCTCGACACCAGCAAAAACCTCGCCAGAGGGTGATATTGCTAGGCTTTCGAAAGCAAGATTGTCGCGGATACCGCTTGATTGGTCGGCTGTGGGGGTAAAGTCGTCAGGCAGTCTGAACTCACGTAGAAAGCTCCCATCAGGCTTCCCAACTCGGACAAACGGAGCGGCGAGCGTTTTGCCATCACCTTCACTTGACCAATAAATACCGTCATTTCCAATGCGGAGGGCTTCTGGGTCCGCCGTATGAATGCCAATGGGTTCACCATTCTTGTCCAAAAGGTCCACATGCCTGACTACGGTAATCTCTTTTAAGCTTCCTGCACTGATATCTATATCAAGCTCATAGAAGCGAACCGGCCCTCGTTCGGCCCGGTCATCGCTGAGGCCAATATATCGACCGGTCGATGCATCGAAATCTAGGCCGGAGATGCCACCAAACTCTATACCATTTGCCGTCTTGCCGGTCGGTATTACAAATTCGCCGAGATAAGATAAGGATATACCTGCAGAGCAATCGCCGTAAGGACATGGCGTTTCAATCGTGGTACCGATTTCGGTAGCATGAACAACAGCGCTGCTGGAGATGAGCAAAAAAGTTGCGGTGGCTTGAAAACGCCTGATTGGTAGATATTCGGTAAAGGCTCGAACCAAGGGTTTGATCACCTGCGCCCACCTTCTCCGTACCGGAAAATAATTCTTCTGCGCGTTCATCACATTACCTCTCCTGCTTCATTCGTTCTGAATGGTGCAGATTATCATCACGCCATCTCTAACTGGATTTCAGAATTTGGCGAGATCGTTTCAAATGAAAGCAGTCATTGGAGACATATGCGCTATACATTGAGCAGTTAGATGTCGAGTTGCTCGGGCCGCGGTGGCACCGTGTTATAGCGTAGCCGGGTATCTATTGTGCAATTATATGAACCATCTCAATAAGGAGCGGCTTGACTGCCGAACCTTCGAATAAATGAAACCAAGATCATCTCGACCCGCTGATCCGCATTTTCCGGATGAATCCAATACGAACCGCCCGCCGATTCTGACCTGCCAAGAGATGGAAACTAAAAAATTTTGGAAGCGTGCTCATCATCGAGCGTTTCACATTTATTATTCGGAAGGCAAATGCGATATCCGCAATCCAGCCTTTATTGTTCGGGGCGGCAATACCCTCCGCCGATGCCATTTGGCGAGAGCACGATCTGCCACAACTGTGTTTCTCTGGCACGAAAGCATCCAGCCATGGCCAACAGATAATATTTCCACATCCGATAAAACCGCTCGCCATACTGGTCGCAAAAACGGGGCCACGATGCCTCAAATTTTTCATACCAGGCCATCAAAGTACGATCGTAGTCTGCTCCAAAATTGTGAAGATCCTCGATGACGAAATAATCGCTTGCGCTGCGGGAGATCTGATCAAGGCTGGGCAATTCGCCATTTGGAAAAATATACCGGTCAAACCAAGGATCCGGTGCAAACTTCCAGCGCTTCCGTCCAATGGTATGAAGTAAAAAGACTCCGTCATCTGTTAAACTTCGACGCGCCATCTGAAAAAACGTTTTGAAATTCTTGTGACCTACGGCTTCAAACATCCCGATTGAACATACCCGATCGAATTTCTCATCACCTTTCTTGTTAAAGGCGCGATAGTCAGTCAACCTAAATTCGACTGGCAGGCCGCTCGTTCGCTGGGTGGCCAAGCTTGCCTGCTCTTTCGAGTTTGTAATTCCTACGCAACTGACGCCATATTCCTCAGCAGCATATTTTGAAAAACTCCCCCACCCGCAACCGATGTCCAAAACCCGCATTCCACGCTCAAGACCGAGTTTTTTACAAACAAGGTCCAGCTTTGCAATTTGCGCCTCCTCTAAACTGTTCGCCTGCTTCCAATACCCGCAGGTGTAAGTCATACTCGAGTCTAACATCGAAGCAAAAAAGTCATTGCCAATATTATAATGAGAATTCGCAACCTGAACAGCACGTCTTCTGCTTTGCAGATTGCGAAACCGCGACATCATTCCAAGGATGAGGTCGTGTATTTTTATTTTTTTATTGAGATCGGCCCGAAAAATCCGGTCAAAAAACTGGTCGAGCGATTCACATTCCCACCAGCCATCCATGTAACTTTCCCCCAACCCCAGACTGCCCTCCCCTGTTACTCGGTCGAGTGCCCGAACATTGAGAATTTGAACATCCCAAGGATTTCGTCCATTTAGCTTAATATCCGCGGATTCTAGGATTCTTCCTATGGCAGCAGCAGCCTTGGGCCGCTCGTCAAGAGCTATGCCTCTTTGGTTTTGTAACGGTTCCAACATCATATCCCTCTTGAGAGTCAAAAAATACCATTTATGATCAGGGCTACAGGGGAGTTTCACCCCCCCCTTTTTTTGTTGCAAATGTCACTTGAGAGCAATCCACACCAGTTAAGCGCAAGTATTTTTTACGTCGCAAATCATTAAATAAACAATGGAGGGGCGTAGTGTACTGCGAGAAGAGCTCAGAGCGTAACATGGGTTCCCCGTAACATCGCATCGCGATGTGTCATACGAGTCGCTAGCTTGAAAGTCGGATCACACCAACACTCTGACTTGGTCTCATACGACCCTTTCAATATTTAGGACATCGACCTTGCCCCCGCCAGCCTGATTCATAGCAGCCGCAACACCGATTGCTTCGATAATGGCCTCGACACGGTTTTCATCGGCAACAATTTCCACTTTGATCATGGGAAGAAAGTCCATTTCATAGCTCGCACCGCGATGCTGCTCCTTGTAGCTATTCTGGAATGGATACATCATGGCCTCGAATGTAGTTATTTCCTGAACATCCAATACCTCAAGTGCTTTCCTCACATCAGTCAGTACGAACGGCCTGATTATTGCTTCGATTTTTTTCATATCGCGTGAGCTTCCGCTTCTGTTCTCTAATGCCGCTTTAATTGCGACCTGATTTTTTGCTGCATAATCAGCAATATTGATTTCGCAATGCCGGCCCCGACAACACTCCGACACCCTCGCCACGTGGTTTAAGTCCGGTTTCGACGCCGCAACAACTGCTCGTGGGATGAGAAGTGCGCTTGTTGCGGACAGCCATCTCTATCTCATTCCGCCGGATGCCAATGTCGGCCAGCGCCAATTGTTTTGCTTGCACAGATGGGGCGATCGCATTGCGCAAATACGTGTGGTGAGAATACCACATCCATGCACTTTTCAGCATGGTCAGTACGAGTTTCAATCGAGTCATCAATGGGTGGTTGGCCACCATTCCCCTCCTCAATCTTGGTTGCATTTGTGGCGGCTAAATTTCATCCTGCACGGCGTATTATGTATTTGCTGATGGTAGTTGTCCGGAAACCAATCGGATTTCTAAATCCGAAAATGTGGTTGCAATGGAAATATGTGAGGTCGCGTGCAGCTATCCTTGGTGTAGCCATCTAGTGGGCGCTCAACAACGACGACGCGCCGGGCTGGATAGAAGATCCTGTTGACTTCACCTCAACGTGTTTAGTCCGCCGGTGTCCGGTTCCTGATTGATCCCATAGTTGGCCAGGCTTTAAGGCACGGTCAACAGGTAATCGTGATCTATATCCATCCGGACCAATGGGCATAGCCGCACAGGCCGCCATTTCGAAGGGTGTGCCGCTTTACGTGCAAAACGAAACAGATGCTACAATCATCCGTTCCCAAGGGTTCAGCAATGTGCGAGTCCTTTCTGAAAAATCAGAACTGGCTGGTATCCGTCTCATCAAGATCAGTGGCCGCCATAGCACCGATGCAGCCTATGACGTCATTGGCGGTGTCCCGGAGACGTTTCTGGTATTGTACTAGCCCGCTCAGGCGATAAGACTGTCTATGTCGCAGGCGATACAATCTGGAACGATGATATTGCGAGGGCGCTTGCCACACATAAGCCTGATATCGCGATACTTAATACAGGCTGTACAAAAGTTGTGGGTATTGCGGACGCCATCCTTGTGGGCACCCCGGATGTGGCTGCTGTTCGCAAGGTTGCTCCCGAAACGATAATGTCGCCTCTCATATGGAGAGGATCAATCAATCACCGCACACTAACGCGCGCCGCACTACGCCAGTTTGCGTTGGCCAATGGCTTTGAACATAAGCTCTTTACCCCAGCTGATGGCGAAACCCTGTTTGTTTGATGGACTTGTGTCCTTCAACTCGGCCGCCCTGAATACTAGTCACCCTACAGCTTGTGGGAAGTCTTATGCAAGTTAATTGGATTTCTACAATGATAGTGGACTTGTTAATATGTTACCTGGTTGCGTAATCAGACCAAGGAGATGCTTCCTTCGTTCTGCGCAATCAAATCGCAATTGGAAAATCGTGAGTTCCTTTGGAAAGTTACTTCCATGACCAGCTGCCGGGCCTGGTTGAAGAGAGCATTGTGCTGCGTTTTGACATTCCAGCGCACGAAAATGCCACGTAGCGCATGTCAAGGCGACAATGAAAGGGCTTTGCCTTAGTCAGAGGTCGATCGCAAGCCAACGACAGCGGGACTTGTTGTCATTGTTTACCCGACACGTTTGGCCAGATGATTTAGAATCTACCCAATCATATTCTCCAAGTACCTGGTCGGGTGTCATTGATGCGCGGATTCCGGCACTGAAAATTGGCATCACGAGGACACTACCAAGTGCAATCGACACTACAGTTTCCCATGATACATTTGTTTATGACCAGACGAGTTGAACTTCTGCCTGAAGTCTCATGGTTGAGAGCTTTCAACAATACACTTGTCTCGCTCGGGACTACTGCCTGAGGCAGGTTACTGCAGACGCTTCGGTCCACAAATGTGAAGCACTTGTATATGTCGGCATTGTAGTGTGCGTCGTTTCGCAACCCAGGGTCGTGCTGATCGCGTAATTGGCACCGACGCATTCGGCACGCTGGAGCACACAATCGGCGAGAGCGAAATCGTCATCAATCCCGATTACGCTTACCCTACTTATGGGGTTCCGTCTGAAGAAATCAATGACGCGAGAAGGCTTGCTGCCCGTACCGAAGCGATGATCACTCGATCCGGTACATGAAGGTAAATCCATGCAAGGAATGATTGATCTGACACGCACGGGCTTTTTCTGGGAGGGTCAAATACGTTACATTCATCTCGGTGGAGCGCTGCACTGAACAGCTACAGCTATTATTACAAAGATGGCTAAGGCTTTGATCGGAACTTCAATTTGAGCGCCAAGCCACCGCTTTTTCCTTGCCTCACTCGAATTATCCGATGACAGAAACAAGGCACCTGAAGGTCTGGAGAAACGGCTAGCACTGCCCCCAGGAAAACACATAACAAACGCTCACTCAATGCTTTACTTTCCTTGAATCGACAGCTGGAGTAGTGTCGCTCCAATATCCATCAAGTAGGAAACTCATACAGACTTTTCAGTCTACCAACGCAGCATACATTATGCTGGCGCGTTCCATTTCCCGCTATGTGCATAGATTGCATCACGAAGCTCGCGAACATCTTTGTTCAATATCCCGAGTTGTTGGGCCGTTTGTCCCGATGCAATCAGGAGTTCATCGCCCAAACAACCCGCTTTGGACTTGAGGTTACGCCCATCATCCGTTAATGTTAGCACTACCTGCCGCTCATTTTGCGGATTGCGTGTGCGGCGTATCAAACCGGCACTCTCGAGTCGCTTGAGAACCGGCGTCAGCGTACTTGATTCAAGCGCAAGCTTATCGGCGATGCTTCCCACAGATTCTTCGTGCTCGCGCCATAGGATATTTAGTACCAGATATTGAGGATACGTCAGCCCCAACTCTCCAAGCAGCGGTTTGTACGCCCGCTGAATCGCTATGCCGGCAGAGTAGATTGCGTAGCAAAGCTGATCATCGAGTGGTACAGGGTTGTTTATCTTTTTTTGGGTCATGGCATGCTCCTTTGTCAGTTAGATATAGCGTAGTTAATTGCAGAAATAAATATCGCGATATTTATTTCTGCAAGATCGGTCTCTAGTTCTTAGGCGCCATGGATGCTGATTTCTGCCTGGAACCAACCCGGTATCGATAATATTTCCGTTGAGAATGACTCGTGTTTCCACCTGTCGCTGCGTAATGTGATCGGGGGACTATGGAGTGATCGACATGGCATTACTAAGCGTTATTTGACGTTGGCATTTCCCAGGAAGCCCCGGCTTGGGGCGTGGACAATACATCCGGTCGTGGGGCGCTTGTGCCGTTAGCATTTGGAGCAGGCGAAGCATTCCAATTCGACTGTTTTGAGACGCGGGTCTACGAACATCCGCAGAAGTTCACCATGATTTTTTAGCGCTGTTAGAGCTTTGAGACGTCGTTTGAATTACGCGATACGACCGGACATGTCGGACGGAACGAGAAAGCCAAAAGAACACGTCTGCGGCAGAGATTGCCCCTCGAACCTCATGCATTCGACATCGCTTGCTTCCTCAAAGTCAATGAAACGCCAAGCGGTGCTTGTTGGCGAGCAGTCGCCAAGCGTTCCTGGCTCGGAGAAAATCCCCCCCTCATCCCTGGGCGTTTCGGAGCTCAGTAGCTTTTTCAACCTGATGTTGTACACCGACTTTTATTCGGCAAACCCCAATGCATCGAGACTAGCTAATATCTGAGGAAGCGGAAACGCACTCCTTCAGTCATCACGATCAATGCACTCAACTATTTGCTGTACTAGCAACCCCTGGAACAACCGGCATTACATTTGTAGCCTTATTTTCTTACATGAGAGTTGCTCTCAGATAATAGAATTTTCTAATCTTCCCTCGAAGTTTTACATTCAAATAATGAGCGAGCGAACAAAATGGGCTTACGAATAAATGATGTTGCGCCGGATTTTACCGCCGAAACCACGCAAGGCGAGATCAAATTCCATGATTGGATAAGGGATAGCTACGCCGTTCTGTTCAGTCATCCGAAGAATTTCACACCCGTCTGCACCACAGAACTTGGCTACATGGCCGGGCTTGCGCCTGAATTCGAAAAACGCAATGCCAAGATCATTGGCATTTCTGTTGATCCCGTCGAAAGCCATGCAAAATGGAAAGCAGATATCAAGACGGCAACGGGTCATGAGGTCGATTATCCTCTGATCGGTGATCACGACCTTAAAGTGGCCAAGCTTTATGACATGCTGCCAGCAGAGGCTGGAGATTCGTCTGATGGCCGTACGCCTGCAGACAATGCCACTGTTCGTTCAGTCTTCGTTGTTGGCCCTGACAAGAAGATAAAGCTGGTTCTTACCTATCCGATGACGACCGGGCGCAATTTTGATGAGATACTGCGCGCCATAGACAGTATCCAATTGACGGCCAAGCATCAGGTGGCAACGCCTGCTCAGTGGAAACAGGGCGAGGACGTCATCATCACCGCCGGTGTATCAGACGAAGATGCAAATGCCCGCTTTGGCGGCTTTGAACGCATCTTGCCTTATCTGCGCAAAACCAAACAGCCGACATAGCAACCGCTACAATTGCACACCGTCAAGATGGTCTCCGCACAGCCCGCGGAGACCGCAATTTTTTCAACTTATTGGATCGAATTCGTTTGATGCCGACGGGAAAATCGATCTTTCTGCCGATTGAACATTTGCGCCATAAAACAACAATTGACTCATTTCTAATTTTATTAAAATGTGATGCAATTCATCTTTAGTTGAATCGAGCGTGAATGCTCCGAGATTGGAGCGGGATCATTGTCGCGTTATTTGTCGGATTTCTTTAAGCTCAAGCAGCCACTTACCTGTGTGGAATGCAAAACCATATTCCTGCAAATTCCGGAGGAATCGTTTGACGAAGCCCCCGTGCATTGCCGGGAATGTGGTGCCTATATCTGCAACTGGTCATCGGTGAAAGAAGTGTGTTCGCCAGACAATTCGGAATATGGCACCTCCAATTCCTCCGACCTGCGAAAACTCGCCAGAACACGGCTCTAATCAATCGGCAAGGCATAGGTCTGTTTAACGATCTGGCTGGGCACATCAGTTTTAACGTTCTGTATGCCATTGATCTTCGTCAGGTGCGTTGACTGAAAACGCCGGTACTCATCGAGATTGGCAACGACTACCCTCAACAGAGCGTCGCTTTCACCCAGCATGATGTAACACTCGACCACTTGGGGAAGCTTCTTCATGGCATCCATGAAATGCTCGATAGTTTCCGCGTCCTGCGCCGTCAGCCACACGCGGGCAAACATGGAAAGTGCCAGATTGAGCTTGGCTGGATTAAGAACGGCAACATAACGATCAATTATACCCGCCTCCTCCAATAAGCGGACACGGCGCAGGCATGGGGAGGGCGACAGACCGACCTGCTGCGCTAGTTCTACATTCTGCATGCGCGCATCCCGCTGCAGCGCCTTCAAAATTCGCTTGTCGATCTCATCGAATACCATTGGAGTTCCATGCCATATAAGTGCTTACAATCATTATTTGATGCTAAGTTTTTCCAATTTCCAGCAATCTTTGCAAGCAAATTGCGGCAGCACTATCTTAATATTTCAATATGGAATTTCAAACGATAGCCCTTTTCACTGCAACCGTGCTGCCGCTGATCTGCACTCCGGGGCCGGACATGCTTTTCGTGGCATCGCAGGCTCTGTCCGCAGGCACCATTGCTGGCCTGCGAGCCACTGCTGGCATTTGCCTCGGCTACTTGATCCATTCCGTACTTGTCGCATGCGGTGTTGCCGCCATCATTGCTGCTTCACCTCTTTTGTTCGAAGGCCTGCGCTGGCTGGGCATTGCATATTTGATCTACCTTGCGTGCCGGCTGATACGCTCCTCTCTTACGCCCGGTATTTTAAGCATCGCGGCAAAATCCTCTTCGGGACAACTCAAGC
The DNA here is from genome assembly GCF_037203775.1 of Phyllobacterium sp. CCNWLW183. NCBI lineage: Bacteria > Pseudomonadati > Pseudomonadota > Alphaproteobacteria > Hyphomicrobiales > Phyllobacteriaceae > Phyllobacterium > Phyllobacterium sp. CCNWLW183. The sequence continues at coordinate 10,508 of NZ_JBBCBN010000005.1, forward strand.
GCGGATTTCTGACGGCACTTTTCAACCCGAAGGGCATGATGATCTACATAGCTATCCTGCCGCAATTCATGCGTGAGGGAAGCAATGGCGCCTTACAAGCCGGCATCCTTTCTGCCGTTTTTGTGTGCTGGTGCGCGGTGGTCTACACGCTTTTGAGCATCGCCATCGGCAAAGCCGGGCACCGTAGCGGTTTCAATGACAGGCGCCGACGGACCATTGAAGCCAGCGCGGGAGGGCTTCTGATTATTGCTGCCACCTTCATGGCAGGACATTAGGCTCTCGACCCTAAAACCGCCGCAAAAAATAATTCTATTGAAATCGAACCGACCGGTTTAAATTGAGTCGGCCCATGCCCATATAAAAGCGGGGCATATCAGTCAGGATAAATCGCATGGACGGCAGCGCAGTTCAGATCTCATCGTGTGGACGCAATGAGGCCCGTTCTCTTTGGCTGCGACAGCGTGTTGCAATCCTTCGCAATAATCCGAATTTCTGCCAGGCCTCGTTTGAATATGCCCATGGCATTGTCGGGGTTTTCGAAGGCCAGTACATGGCCAATAAAGTCATGGCCAATGCTGCACGGCAAGTTATCTGCATGGCAATTGCCGCCATGCATTACGGACGCGATGAGGTGCATCACGGTGCGTCCATTTCAAATCTTCAGCACGTCACCACGGAACTTGGTCTTTGCAGCAAGAGCACCACAGCGGCTACTGTTAATCTGCTTGAGAATATCGGTCATGTAACACGGGTCAAAGACGAGGCGGACCACCGCAGCCACCTTATCGAGCCCACAGGGCAACTGGTTTCAGTTCTGCACGATATTATTGCGGTTTGCCTTTCTGCGGCAGACCGGCTTTTCCCCTTGCGGCGCTATCGCGCTCTGCTCGACAGTTCGTCCGGTTTTCTTGAGCGCTATTTCGCCACCAGCCTGCATTCGCTGTTTGATATAGAACCCTTGATCATTGAGGATCGCCGTTCACGCCTGTTCGCCACGAGCGACAGCGGGGAAATGCTGCTTTGCAAGCTGATGGCAGGACGGACCGAACGCGACCAGAATGTCGTTAGCCTGCCCTTTGATGAGATCGGCCATCTTTATGGTGTGTCGCGCACCCATATCCGGCGTTTGATGAAGAAGGCCGAGACCGAAGGCATGGTCCGGCTTATTGATGCTGGTGGACGACACATCGAATTGCTGCCGCCCTTGAAAGAGGTGTTCAACAATATTGTCGCCTCCCATATCGCCAAGGTGCAATTCGATATTCACCTTGCAAATGAAGACTACGATCTTCTTCCTGCTGAGCTTTGTGCTTGATTTTATATCGTCATTTATATTTCAAATTTTGAATTATTTGGGAACTCCAATCAACAAATACATAAAAAGACTTGACCCCACCGGTTAGGGCGGGGTCTTTGAGCATTGACTGGAGATCAAGTAAACTCAATCGTCCTGATTTCTTATGAAACATCAAAAGGTTCTAGGACGCGCAGACAATCTGCAATGAAATGCCCCGGGCGTCAAAGGACATAATCAGTTGCTTCCATACGGTATTTTTTTCTAATTTTATCGATATATGTAGTAGTTAATACTATTTCAACGGCTTTTAGACACCGTAACTCCGACTTATGATTTCAAGACCGCTCACGGAATCGTGAATAAATATGTGCGCTTCACGCCCGTAATCCATGTTTTCAAGCAGATTTATCCACAGAATGGCCTCACTCAAATATTCATTCGTGCCAATTAAGCAACACTATGGCGCTTGTAAGAAGCAACCGGTTTTGTCCTTTGACCTGAACGGCCCGAAAGTAAGACATAGTGGAGGCATTCACTCTCTTGAATGTGATCCCTCACTCATGATCTTTACTGGAGATTCCAGATGAATTTTAGAAGCATTCTTATTGGTTCCGCCGCTGCACTGACAGCGGTATCAGGAGCCCGCGCCGCCGACGCTGTCGTCGTCGCTGAACCTGAACCGGTTGAATATGTTCGCGTCTGCGATACATATGGCGCCGGGTTCTTTTATTTGCCAGGCACAGAAACCTGCCTCAAGGTAGGTGGATATTTGCGTTTCGACCTGCAGGGGGGCGATGATCCCTATGATGGTTCGAATTCGGGCCGCAGAAACGAGTCAGGCCGGAATGATGAAAGCTATCATATCCGTACCCGTGCGCAGGTTACCTTCGATGCCCGTTCCGAGACAGAACTCGGAACCTTGCGCTCCTACATCGCAACCCGCTTCCAGTATGATGACGGCGATAATTCCGACGCCACCATTCCTGAAGCCTATATCGAACTTGGCGGTTTCCGCGTTGGTGTCGCCGACGAAATCTTCGGCGCCTGGGTCGGTTATGCCGGCGATATCATTCAGGACGATGTGATCAACTATCAGTCGGGTAAGTCCAACCAGATCAGCTATACATTCGCAGCGGGCAATGGCTTCTCTGCAATTATCGCAGCTGAACAGGGCTCGGATGAGTTCGGCGACAATGTGATCGATGATTACATGCCTCACGTTCTTGCCGGTGCGAAGTTTGAGCAGGCATGGGGTAAGATCGCCGGTACTGTCGGCTACGACTCCAAAGTCGAAGATGTTGCAGTCAATCTTCGCCTTGACGTGAACATCACTGACCGCATCTCCGCATGGGTCATGGGTGCATACCAGTCAGATTTCAGACGCGAAAGCTTCTACGATCATGACACCAACTGGTTTGCCCAGTTCCAGGGTGATTATGCTGTCTGGGGTGGCGTTGCCGCCAAGCTCTCCGAAAAGGCAGTCCTGAATGCACAGGCAGCCTATGAAGAAGAAGGCACCTACGCTTTCGCAGTTAACGTGGCTTATGAACTGGTTCCAGGCCTGAAGATCACGCCGGAAATCAACTACACCAAGTTTGACGGCGCACGTAAGGACGACTCGATTGCCAATGGCGGCAGCGATGACGCGTTTGGCGGCATCATCCGCTTCCAGCGCAATTTCTAATCCTTGCCATAACAAGATTGCAAGGCGGCGGGTGAAAACTCGCCGCCTTCGCTTTTATCTGCTGGCAGTAGAAGCCCGCAACACAAGATGACAAGCGAGCTCGACACGGCGGGGTGGCATCGGAACACTTGTCAGACTGTCCCGCAACAGATCCAGCGCCACATAACCCAATTCACGCATGGGAATATGCATGGTGGTCAATGGCGGATTGAGGAAAGCTGCTTGTGGCAGGTCATCCATTCCCATGACCGAGACGTTACCCGGCACCGAATAGCCCGCTTGCTGAACGCCCATCATCGCACCAACTGCCAGACTGTCTCCGGCAGCAAGCACTGCTGTAAAATCCAGGCCTTTTTCACTCAGCCGCTTGGTGATTGCCTGAGCTGCAAGCTCCGGCAACCAGTCCTCAACCGGGACAACCAGATCATCCGTATAGGGAAGATTGTGATGCACCAGCGCATCCCGCCATCCCTCCCGCCGCCTCTCAATTGTGTGACGGCCCGGACGCATAAGGAAGAGAATACGTTCATGGCCAAGCTTGATCAGATGTTCCGCCGCCACACGCGCAGCGGATCGGTTGCAGGGCGTTACGCTTGAAAGCCGCATAAGCGGATCGTCGCCATTGATCATCACAACCGGTTTGCCGAAATCCCGCATCGCCGCAAGGATCGATTCGTCGTCGACAGTAAGAAACAGGAGACCTGCCACATCCGGATCGGCCAGCGCCTCCTCCAGCATGGCGTTTTCTTCCGCTTGCCCGGCCACGGCGCGCGTGATGATCTCCAGTCCAAGCACCTGTGCCCGGTCCCGCAATCCTTCGAGCACGTAAAGAGTGAACTGGTTGCGCACATAATCAATCATCGCAGCGCTTGAGGCGGCAACAATAACTTTCTTGCCTGCAACCGGCGTCGGCACGGTGTAATTGGCGGCCTTGGCGGCCTCCACCACCCTTTCGCGTATATCAGCACGCACGCCTTTTTCACCGGAAAGCGCCCGCGACACAGTGCTCAGCGAAACACCGACTTTCTCGGCAATATCCTCAAGTCTGACACGCCTGCTCTGTTTTCCCCGTTTCCCGGGTTCGGGTTTTACGATCATGAAACTTTTCTCCGCTGAACCCACACTGCAAAAAATTTTCATATTGCGCAAATTATTTTCTGGTGCTTCCATAGTCTTATCGCTCGGGAGAAGCGTAGATTGCAGTCATGCATCTGCATGGCGGGACTTGGAGGAAAGCAGATGGGCCTTACTGGCCAGAATATCCGCAACCAGCTGGATCTGATCGTGGCCGGCATGACCGGACTCCACAATGATGGCCGCTTCGATGAACCTAATCTCGACGGCACTGCGGGCGACTACATCTCATTCGAAAGTTGGGAATGGCCGCAAGGCGTCGGGCTTTATGGGCTTGTCCGTCTATGGCTTTTCACTGGCCGTGATGACCTCAAGACCTTGATTGAAGATTGGTACACCGCTCGCATTGCGGCTGGCCTTCCTGCGCTCAACGTCAATACCACTGCTCCCATGCTGGCTCTGTCTGTTCTCTGGAAGGAAACGCGCGATCCGCGCTGGAAAAAGCCGCTGGATGATTGGGCTGATCAGGTCATGTCGCAAATGTCCCGCACCGAAGAAGGTGCCTTCGAACACCATGTCTCAGACAAGGTGAACGATCATGAACTCTGGGACGATACACTTTATATGGTTGCCCTGTTCCTTGCTTCTTACGGGCAGGCAAGCGGCCGCCGAGAGCTGGTCGATGAAGCTGCACGCCAGTTCCTTGTTCACTCCCGTTATCTTGCTGACACAAAATCCGGCCTTTGGTTCCATGGCTGGACTTTCAGAGGACGTCATAATTTCGCGCAGGCTCGTTGGGCGCGAGGCAATGCCTGGATAACTGCCGGAATGCTTGATCTTTTTGATCTCGCAGATATGCCCAAACCCGTGAAGGACTTTCTCATGGGCGTGCTGGTTGCGCAGGTCAATGCATTGCTACCCTTGCAGACCGCATCGGGCGCATGGCGCACTTTGCTCGACGATCCGTCTTCCTACGAAGAAATCTCCGCTACCGCCGGTATTGGCTATGGCCTTTTGAAGGGATATCGCATCGGGCTTGGCACACCGGAATGGCGAAAGGCTGGGCTGAAAGCCGTAAAGGCAGTTCTGAATAATATCGACGAAACCGGTACCGTGCTCAACGTCTCATATGGCACACGCATGGGCCACGATCTGCAATTTTATAAAGACATTCCCATTCAGCCGACAGGCTACGGACAGGCACTTTCCATTCTCTGCCTTTCCGAAGCGTTGCAGCATGTGGAAGCAGGAGAACAGGCAGCATGACAATGAAAGTTCTTTACGGGGCAGGCCCCGAGGATACGAAGACTTTCGATACGGGGCGGTTGCGCGCTGAGTTCCTTCTTGAGGATCTGTTTCAGCCGGACGCAGTCAGCTTTACCTACACCCATGTGGATCGCCTGATCTTGGGTGGTGCAGTGCCGGTAACAAAACAACTCGTATTTGGGACTGGCGATGATATCGGCACGCCCTATCTGCTTTCCGCTCGCGAAATGGGCGTCGCCAATTTGGGTGGCAGCGGCACGATCACTGTTGATGGCAAAAGCTTCACCCTGGAAAACCGCGACGTGCTTTATATTGGGCGTGGCGCAAAAGAAATTTCGCTATCAAGCGTGTCCGGCGATGCACCTGCCCGATTCTACATGAATTCTGTTCCCGCAGGCAGCGATATCCCGCATCGCCTGATCCGCAGATCAGAATCCAAATTGCTCGAACTTGGTGCCGAACAACGATCCAACAAGCGCAAGCTGCGCATGTATATTCATCCGGAAGTCGCCCCGTCCTGCCTGCTTTTGATGGGTATTACCGATCTTGCCGATGGCAGTGTCTGGAATACCATGCCACCCCACCTGCATGAACGGCGCATGGAAGCCTATTGCTATTTCGACCTTGCTCCTGAAGATCGCGTTATCCACCTCATGGGCCGTCCCGATGAAACGCGCCATCTCGTGGTTGCCGATCTGGAAGCGCTCGTCTCTCCGGCCTGGTCCATCCATATGGGCGCTGGCACAGGTCCTTATGCCTTTGTCTGGGGCATGACGGGAGAAAATCAGGAATATAATGATGTGGCACCGGTTGCCGTGGCGGATTTGAAATGAACGCGGAAACTCATTGGATGCGCAAGCCCCTCAAGCCGGGAGAACCCTTGCGCTACTGGCAGGTCAGCGCTCTTTCCGAAGAACGCTTCGATGTGGCTGATGCCCCTATGCAGGGTGAGATGGACCCGTTCTTCTTCCTGACCAAGGTCAAGAATTTCATTCCGCATGAATATCCATGCCGCACGATTTTTGCCGATACCTATCGTGGCAAACGCCCGGATGTCCGCGGCACATTTGACGCTGCAAAATGGTGGCTGCCTTTCGGTTCGCCCCGGCTGGATTTATCCGGCTTCTGGTTCCGGCCAACGCGTCTTGCCACCTGGACCCGGACCTATATCGACGCTGAAACCGCCGGAACCGCAACAATTCAATTGGGAACCTGTGGCGGCGCAGTTCTTTGGCTTAACGGGGCTGAGATTGGCTGGATGGCGCCCTATAGCCGAAATCTCGAAGCAAAACAGGAATTCGAACTCCCCCTCATCGAAGGCATAAATGAAATTACGCTTTTCTTCGATGATCTGGCCGAGCGTGACGCCCGCTATTTCTTCCAGTTCGATTATCTCTCTGGTCCGGCGGCGAAGATAGCACTGCCCGTGCCGGTTGCCGGATCGATTGCCGATAGCCTCGAAGCGGCGCTTGACGGAATGTCTCTTGATCGTCCGCATTATTTTGGCGGCGATATTACTCTCCTGCTCGCACAGCCGCTACCGGTTGACGTCAAGGTTAATGTTGCCGTCGAAGGTGACTTCATGTCACGCGAACGGTTTGATTTCGATTTCGAGCTTGCGGCTGGCGCAACCAGCTTGCTGATTGGACCGTCAGAAGAAGCTCCTGCCGATTTCCGCCATTTCCGCATCACCTTGCACGCTGGCGGTTTTGTCGCCTCACGTTCCTTGGGTGTCGAGATTTGTCATGCCGAACGACAAGGTAAAGCCGGGGCAACGCTTGAAAGCCGCATTGCCGAAACGCTTGATGAAATTTCGGAACATTCGGAACGGGACACTGTTCGGGCCTTTGCCCGTCTTGCCAGCGGTCGCGCCGGTGCGCAAACCGATGCGATGATTGAGGAGATTCTCCCCTCCATCGAAGATTGCCATGATTGCGCAGACTTCTCGCTCGTTCCGCTCATCTGGTCGCGCACAGTCTGGGGCAAGGACATCAACAGCAAAACGCGCGATCGGATTGATGCCGCCATTCTCAATTACCGCTATTGGATGGATGAGCCGGGCAATGATGTCCAGTGGTATTTCTCGGAAAACCACGCGCTGCTTTTTCATACATCAGCCTATCTTGCCGGCCATCTTCTCTCGGACAGCACCTTTGTCCGCTCGGGCCGTACGGGATCCGAGCAGAGCAGGATCGGTGCGGAGCGGGTACGCGCATGGCTCGATCATTTCGAAAACTGGGAAATGGCGGAATTCAACTCCGCGCCCTATTTCCCGATTGATCTGAAGGGTCTGACGGCGCTTGCCGCTCTGGCTCCCGATAATGATATTGCCACACGCGCCAAGGCAGGTATTGTCCGGCTTTGTGAAATCATTGCCCGCTCTGCCCATCATGGCATGGTGACGGCAGCGCAGGGCCGTTCTTACGAACACACGCTTTGTGCAGGGCGTTCGCTCGAATTGTCGGGTGTGGCTCGTCTCCTTTGGGGCAAGGGCTGGTATGGCCGCCGCGTTCATGCCCTTCCGCAACTCGCCGTCTGCCTGCGTGATCACGGCCTTGCAATTCCCGCAGCTCTTTCCAAGATCGCCGATTACCGGGAAGACCAGCATCAGGAATGGCGCTTTGCGCAAGGCGAAAACGCCTTTGCCGCGCTCTACCATTATAAGAGTGCTGATTTCGCCATAGGATCAGCCGCTCATTATCGCTGGGGTGAATGGGGTTATCAGGAAACCATTCTACATTTGCGCCTGGGAGAAAAGCCCGAGGCGGCGATCTGGATCAATCATCCGGGCGAAACGATCCAGTTCGGTTATGGACGGCCATCTTACTGGGGCGGATGCGGTACCATTCCCCGCGCCCAGCAATATCGCGGTCTGGCTGTTCTCGACTTTTCGATCCACGAAGAACAACCAGACTTTACCCATGCCTGGTTTCCGATTGCCGAGTTTGATGAAAGCCATGTCTCGGGCAATCTAGCTGTAGCCCGCTCGGGAACGGGAGCCGTTTTGCTGCATGCCAGCCAACCACTGTTGCAGGTTACGGAAGGCCCGTCTGCGAATGTGGAATTGCGCCAATATGGCATGAAAACACGCTGGTTTGTGCGCGTCTGCACCTCGAATGATTTGGCATCTGTCGAAGAACGCTTTGGTCGCCTTGATGCCCGTGAGGAAAGTGACGGGACCATTATCATTGACGATCCCGAATATGGGACTGTCCGTTTCCGTGCCGATGGCAGCATTGAGGCTGAAGGCCGCGTTCTTACAAGAGCCGATTATAGCGTAAAGGGCGAAGCGAAAATGCTGGACCAATCATAAGAATAAACCCGGCGGGTGGAGGCTCGCCTTGTCCTTGGAGGAGGAAACAGGCATGAAATTGAGATCGCTTCTGGCGGGCGCTACGCTCGCGCTTCTGACATCGACGGCCTATGCTGGCGATGTACGTATCATGTGGTATTCCGATGGTGTTGAAGGTGAGGTCTTGGCTGACCTCATGAAGCGCTTCATGGACCAAAACCCGGATATCAAAGTGACGATCGACAATGTTGCTTTTGGTGTCATCAAGGAACAATTGCCGGTTCAACTCGAAGCAGGTCATGGTCCGGATATTGCGCGTGTAACGGCGCTGAAAGACCTCAGCCGGCATTGGCTGGATCTGCGCCCCCTTATATCGGACGCAGCCTATTGGGACGCCAATTTCGGCGCTCAGGCCGACTGGATGCGGCCTGATGGCTCCAACCAGATTTCGGGTTTCATGACGCAGGTCACTTTGACCGGTGGCTTTGCCAACAAGACCCTGTTCGAACAGGCAGGCGTTCCCCTGCCCGGCCCTGATGCAACATGGGACGATTGGGCGGCGGCTTCAAAGAAGGTCGCCGACAGTCAGCAAATTCCTTTTGCCATGGCATTGGACCGTTCCGGCCATCGCATCACGGCGCCCAATATTGCTTTCGGTGCAAATTACATCGGAGCTGATGGCAAACCCGCGCCGCTGGATAAAGGCGCAAAGGACTTCATCACCAAATTTGTCGGATGGACGAATGACGGGGTGATGAGCAAGGATGTGTGGGTTTCCGCTGCTGGCCAGACCTACCGCGCTGCCGCCGACGACTTTATCAACGCGCAGCTTGCCTATTACTATTCCGGTTCATGGCAGATCCCTAATTTCGCGACCAAAATCGGCAATGGCTTTGATTGGGTTGCAACCGGCAGCCCTTGTGGCCCGGCTGCTTGCACCGGCATGCCTGGAGGGGCAGGTCTGGTTGCGGTAAAATATACAAAGAACCCGAAAGACGTTGCCAAGGTCATGGACTATCTGGCAAGCGAAGCAGTCGTCAAAGAATTTTCCGAGCGAACGCTTTTCATCCCGGCCCATAAGGGAATTCTCGACAAGGGCGATCTCAACTTCAAGACCGAAGACCCACAGGTCAAAGCAGCGCTTGATGTATTCGTCAAAGCCAGCAAGACGACTGCGCCCGCCGCTCAGAAAATGCCCGGCTGGCGTTGGGCTGACACGGTTTATGGCGCCTTGGTTACCCGTGTGGCTCAGGTGATTGCCGGCGAGCTGCCGCTCGACGACGCCTTCACCCGTATCGATTCTGACGTTGCGACCAAGGTCAAGGACTCCGGCCTTTGACAGAACTGGGAATGCGGCTTGTTCTCCCCTTCATAATCGAAGACAAGCCGCATAATCCTGACACCTCGGCACAGGAGATGCGCAATGACGGCGCCGCTTGAAACTGCATCAAAACCATCGGCAGTCCAGCACTTGGGCGCTATTGCGCTTGCCCCGGTCCGGCTTGTCATGGGCTTGATCGACCGCCCTTTGCGTGCATTGCAGAGAATGACCGGTCTCAGCGGCATGGCAATCTTTTTCCTTGCGCCGAATATGCTGATTTTCGGCATTTTCGTGCTGTTGCCGCTGTTCATCAACTTCGTCTATTCAACGACCGGCGGCTCCGCGCTATTTCTGCCGGAGCGCTCATATGTCGGCGCAGATCAATATCAGCGTCTTTTCGACTGCAGCAATTATCTTGACCCTCTCACCTGTCAGGAAGATGCATTCTGGACCGCCGTCAGCAATACATTCTGGTTTGTGGTTTTGCAGGTAACCCTGATGATCGGCGCAGCATTGGTGACTGCGCTGATCTTGAACCGCAACCTTGCGGCCCGTTCTTTCTGGCGCGCGGTATTCTTCTTTCCGGTTTTGCTCTCGCCCGTGGTTGTCGGGCTCATCTGGCGATGGATTCTTCAGCGGCAAGGTCTTTTGAATTTCATTCTCTATCCGTTTGGCATTGACCCCTATACCTGGCTGACAGACCGCACCTGGTCCTTCGCCGCCGCGGTTGGGGTTTCGCTTTGGGCGCATATGGGCTTTTACGCCTTGATCCTGTTGGCTGGCCTGCAGGCAATCCCGAAAGATCTTTATGAAGCCGCCGATATGGACGGCACTAAACCGGCGAGAGTCTTCTGGCGTATCACCCTGCCGCTTCTTATGCCCAATCTCGTCGTCGTTATTGTCCTTGCGCTGATCCGCTCCGTACAGGTCTTTGACGAGGTGTACATACTCACCGGCGGCGGCCCGGGAACGAGCACCTTGTTCATCACCCAGTATATTTATGAAACGGGCTTTGTCTCGCAGCCACGCAATCCCGGGCTTGCAGCCGCAGCATCCATACTCATGGGCCTCGTCCTTGTCGTGCTCACATTGGTGCAGCTTGGCCTTGGCCGTCGCGGCGAAAAGAAGGGGAAACGCTGATGGGAAGAGCCGCAGCTTTCATTCTGCGCCGCAGGGGCGGCAAGGGTTGGCATTGGACCGATATCGTCACTTGGGTTTGGCTCATAGGCGGACTGTTCATCATGTTCGGCCCCGCCTTGTGGCTGATGTTCTCTTCTTTCAAGACACCGGCGGCACTGGCGGAATTCCCTCCATCAATCCTGCCCTATACCAGCCAGCAGGTCAGTGTTGAGGGGCATGACAAGCCTTTGACTCTCTATGATGTGACACTGCCAGATGGCACGACGAAGAAGCTTGCCGAAGTGCGCCGCATCGGGCTTTTCAGCCAGATGGTTGATCCCGCCAAGCCTGACGAAACCATTCGGGTCAATATCAATAGCCGCAAACCTGTACAGGAATTGTCCTTCGCCACGGAGAATTACACCGGACCATTCGTGCATTTCGACTTCTTCCGCTATCTGTGGAATTCGGTGTTCGTCACAGTCATGGCAACGCTGATTACGCTCATCGTCAATTCAATGGCCGCCTTCGCCCTGTCGAAATACGAGTTTCGAGGCCGCTCGGTGGCGATGCTGATCATTCTTGCCACGCTCATGGTTCCGCTTTCGGTCATCATGGTGCCGCTCTATTCAATTATCTCGGCGCTCGGTCTGTTCAACAATCTCTGGGGCGTGATTTTACCGACAGTCGCAACGCCCACCGGCGTTTTCATACTGCGCCAGTACATGTTGACCATTCCCGATGAGCTTATCGATGCGGCGCGGATGGACAAGGCGTCCGAGTGGCAGATTTACTGGCGCATCGTCCTGCCACTGACTGCGCCTGCGCTTGCAGTGCTTGCAATCTTCTCGGTCGTCTGGCGGTGGAATGACTTCCTCTGGCCACTGATCGTTCTATCGCGCAAAGAGCTTTACACACTGCAAGTTGGCCTGAGCATCTATTCCGGCGAACTTAATGTGCAATGGCACTTCATCCTGGCGATGACCGTCGTCACCATGATCCCGGTGGTGCTTGTGTTCATCTTCCTGCAGCGTTTCATCACCACTGGCATCGCCGGCACGGGCCTAAAATAAGGAAACTCATATGGGCCAGATCACACTCTCCAATGTCAAAAAATCCTTCGGAAATATCGATGTCCTGCATGGCATCAACCTCGACATAAACGATGGTGAACTTGTTGTTTTCGTCGGCCCGTCGGGTTGTGGAAAATCTACCTTGCTGCGCGCCATTGCCGGGCTGGAGAAAATCACCAGCGGCGAGATTGCCATTGACGGGAAACCGGTCAACGATGTGACAGCTGCTGATCGCGGCCTCGCCATGGTATTCCAGTCCTACGCACTCTACCCGCATATGAGTGTGCGCCAAAATCTTGCCTTTGGCCTTGAGAACTCCAAGATGCCCAAAGCCGAGATTGACGAGCGGATAACGGAAGCCGCCCGCATGCTTGAGATCGAGCCCTATTTGGCCCGGCGGCCCGGTCAGCTTTCCGGTGGCCAGCGACAGAGAGTTGCAATCGGCCGGGCTATCGTGCGCCGCCCCGTCGCCTTTCTGCTGGATGAACCTTTGTCAAATCTGGATGCTGAGCTGCGGGTTTCCACCCGGGCCGAGCTGGCCGCACTTCATGCCCGCCTTTCATCCACCATGATTTACGTAACCCACGATCAGGTGGAGGCGATGACCCTCGCTGACCGGATCGTCGTACTACGCGCCGGAAAAATCGAACAGGTTGGCACACCGCTTGAACTCTACAATACGCCGGCAAACCGGTTTGTAGCGGGCTTCATCGGCGCTCCCCATATGAACTTTCTGGAGGGAACTGTCAGTTCCGTCCAATCGGGAAATCTGGTGGTCGCGCTGGCCGATGGCTATCAGCTTGCGATTCCTGCTCGCGAGACAAGTCTTGAGCAGGGCGCGCGGATCACCCTGGGCATTCGTCCGCAGCATGTCACTTTCGGTTCAGGTGACAAGAGTATTAAAGCCAAAATCAAGCTCGTTGAAGCGCTTGGCTCCGAAACGGTGCTTCACACGGAAGTCGCGGGGCAAAAATTCCTGGTCGTTATCCCCGGACAGCATGACCTTGCCTCAGGCATGGATATTGACCTCTCGCTGTCTAGCGCTCCGATCCATCTTTTCGACAAGGATGGGCATCGCATCTGATCAGCCATGACGTGCGGCACGTATATGATCCACCAGCGCCCTTAACTTGATGGGTTGCCTGTGGCGTCTTGGATAATAGAGATAAAAGCCGTTGAACGGTGGTCCGAAAGCTCCCAAAAGCGGCACAAGTTCGCCGCGTGAAACCCATGGTTGAAATGTATCGACCATGCCAAAGGTAATCCCGGCACCGGCGCAGGCCATGCGTATCATAAACTGCATGTCGTTGGTGGTCACTTCGGGATTGACGGCGACATCAAAGTCGCGGCCATTTTCTGTAAACTCCCAGCGATAGGGCGCACTGTCCGGGCGGGGCCTCCAGCCGATACAAATATGGTCCGGCAATTCGCTTGGATGCGTGGGACTGCCATTTTTTTCCAGATATTCCGGCGAGGCGAAAGCACATTGCCTTTGCTGCGATGATACAGGAACAGCGATCATATCCTGTTCGATGACTTCACCAAGCCGCACGGCGGCATCAAATCTGGTGCTGACAATATCAAACTCTTCATCGGTAACAGTGATGTCGAGCGTCACGTCAGGATAGCGCTCTATGAATCCCGCAAGCAGCGGGCCAGACAGGAAGCTCTCTGCGATTGACGAAACAGCAATCCTCAGCAGCCCGCTGGGCTTGCCTTGAATCTCGCGCGCAGCCTCAACGGCCTGTCGGACTTGCGAAACAGAAGGCTGCACTGCGTCATAGAATAATTCGCCGGCTTCCGTCAGCCTTACGCTCCGGGTCGTTCGTTGTACCAACGCCACGCCGACACGATCCTCGAGACGTTGAAGCGCCTGACTGACCGCAGAGCGCGTAACGCCGAGACGCTCGCTTGCGATGCGAAAATTCTTCGCTTCAGCAACCGCCAGAAATACCGGGATACCTTCAAGATCATCCATCATTAGTAAGCATTACTAACCAGCTCATCCGCTATTGGCAACTTTATAATCCTAATACGACCACGTATTTTCGTCCTGTACATAGAATTCACACCGGCTCGAAAGGAAATAACTCATGCCAATGCACAGCTCCAAAATAGCAGCAGGCGTCATGACTGCTCTTCTTGCATCGATGTCTGGTTCTTTCAGCGGGGCATCGGAAAAGATGCAAAAATCCGTCGACACAGAAAATAGCAAAACAAAAGAGGTTCAAATGTTGCAACACGCATATGTTGGCATGTGGGTCACCGATGATGGCCGGGTCCGCCATGAACTGCTTCCCAATAACCGCTATGACGAGGCACGCGGTAATCGCGAAAGTGCCTATCAGGGCCGTTACGAAGTGACCGGCAATCATATCGAATATTGGGACGACACAGGCTTTACCGCCGATGGCGATTTCGTGGACGAAAACACGCTTCACCACGGCGGGATGATCCTGCGCCGCAAATAATATCCAATAATCTCAAGAAACCATGGAGTTTGAAATGCTTGATATTCAAGGAAAAGTCATTGCCATTACCGGTGCGAGTAGCGGTATTGGCGAAGCAACGGCCCGGGTTCTTGCCAAGGCTGGCGCGCATATTGTCATCGGTGCGCGGCGTGCCGACCGGCTCGACAGATTGGCTGAAGAGATCGCGCTTGATGGCGGTTCGGTTCTGACCAAAAAACTGGATGTCACCGACAGGGAGGACGTCAGCAGTTTTGTAAATTTTGCCGTCTCGGAATTCGGTCGTCTCGACGTGATGATCAATAATGCCGGTGTCATGCCCTTATCACCAATGGACGCTCTCTTGGTCGACGAATGGGACCGGATGGTTGACGTCAATATTAAAGGCGTACTTTACGGCATTGCAGCAGCGCTTCCTATCATGAAGCAACAGGAAAGCGGCCAGATCATCAATGTCTCTTCGATTGGCGGCCACACCGTGTCGCCGACGGCCGCCGTTTACTGCGCTACAAAATTTGCTGTGCGCGCCATTTCCGATGGCTTGCGGCAAGAGAACGATAAAATTCGGGTTACCGTCATTTCACCGGGCACAACAACATCGGAACTTGCCGACACAATCAGTGACCCTATTGCCCGTGACGCGATGAAAGGCTTTCGCGCCGTCACGATCAGTCCGGAAGCCATCGCGAACTCCATTCTCTATGCCATCAGCCAGCCAGCAGAGGTGGATGTGAGCGAAATCATTATCCGCCCGACAGCCAGCCCCCACTGATTGCCTTTTGAAACCCGCTTAATCACAGATCTGAAGGAGTAAAATGATGCAATCAATATTATCCCTGATCCGCAGCGCGGCATTGACAGTGGCTTTGCTGACGCTCCCCCTTCTGCCCACCACGCAGGCGCAAGCGTCTCAGGATGTCACCTCGCGCAACAAGCAGATCGTAACCGAGGCATTCGATGCCTGGGCTGCCGGTGGACAAAGCTTCTTTACCGATATGCTGTCACCGGAAGTCAATTGGAGGATCGAAGGGTCCGGGCCAAGCGCTGGCCTGTTTCGGGGGCGCGAAACATTCCTTGAGCAGGCAGTTCGCCCATTCGTATCCCGCCTGTCCAAACCGGTCACACCGGTCAGCAAAAAGATATGGGCCGATGGAGACCACGTGATAATCAATTGGGAAGGTGTTGCCGTGGCGGGAGATGGCGTTCCTTACAGCAATAGCTATGCCTGGATATTCCATATGCGGGATGGAAAGGCCGTCGAAGTAACCGCCTTTCTCGACCTTGCACCTTATGACGACGTGCTCCGCAGAGTTCCCGCCAAATCCAACTAAAAGAATGAGGGGCGCTTCCGCCAGCGATCAAGGCAATGATTTGCTGTCGCCGGTAGCGCCCCTTATCCGCTCGGCATCGCGCAGTGGAGGCGAGCCATAGAGACGGCTATATTCGCGGCTGAATTGAGACGGGCTGTCATAGCCGACCTTGTGTCCAGCCATGCCGACATCCAGCCGATCCACCAAAATAAGCCGACGCGCCTCATGCAAACGAAGCTGCTTTTGATACTGCAAAGGCGTCATTGCAGTGACAGCCTTGAAATTGTGATGCAGCGAAGAAACGCTCATATTGACACGTCCCGCCAGATCCTCAATCCGTAATGTTTCGGCAAAATTGTCCCTTATCCATGAAATGGCGCGGACAACCTTGTTGCTTTGACTTTCGGACATTGCAATCTGGAGCAGACGCGGCCCGTCAGGGCCGGAGAGAAGGCGGTAGAGCATTTCCTGTTCTATCAACGGGGCGACGGCTTCAATATCGTCGGGCCTGTCGAGAAGCCGCAGCAGCCGCACTGACGCATCAAGAATTTCCGGCGATGCAATATTCACGGCCCAGCCCCTTATGCCCTCTGCTGTCGCCTGACGCGGAATACTGACACGAGCAATCATGTCGCTCAAACGGGCGCTGTCAATCGTGTAGGTAAGGCACAGATAAGGCGACTCCGGAGTGGCCTCCGTCACATGCGATTCAACCGGCAGGTCCAGTGAGGTCAAAAGATATTGACCCGCGCCATAGCGATAAATCTCCTGCCCTACGGTCAAGCTTTTTGCGCCCTGCACGACAATGGCGAAGCCGGGTCGATAAGCACTATGGTGGGGCATCGTCGGGGCACTGTGTCGATAAAAACTGAGATTGCTGATCGCTGTCGAAAAATTACCGTCCGCGCCGGTAAAACGATCAATGATCGAAGCAATTTCCTGATAGGGAGAGAATGGTAGTGTCATATAGTGTTGGGTTCCGGATTGCCAAGAGACAGAACTTATACCACGCTTGAGCGGCTCCGCATCATGCCGCCCCATCACTTTTGCAGGATTGTGCAATAAGCTTGCAGGATTGCTCTACCGCTCCAATTCCGATGGGCTGCATAGTAGCGCTCTACATCCCCAAAAAGGAAATACCCATGGCTATTGCAAAAGGCTACGCTGCGACGGATGCGTCACAACCTCTTACACCCTTCACCTTTGAACGCCGTGAGCCAAACGAAGACGATGTTGTCATATCGGTAAAATATTGTGGCGTTTGCCATTCCGATATCCATCAGGCTCGCAGCGAATGGGGTAATGGCATATTCCCCATGGTTCCCGGCCACGAGGTGGCAGGTATTGTAACTTCGGTCGGCTCCAAAGTGACAAAATTCAAGACTGGTGATCGCGTCGGTGTTGGTTGTTTTGTCAATTCCTGCACGAAATGCGCCGAACGGAACGTCGATCTGGAGCAATATATGCCCGGTCTCGTCCAGACCTATAATGATTACGAGGCAGATGGTACCACCCCGACTTATGGCGGCTATTCGGACTCGATCGTCGTAAAAGAAGGCTATGTTCTTTCGTTCCCCGAGAACCTGCCGCTGGATGCAGCTGCGCCCTTGCTCTGCGCGGGCATCACCCTTTACTCGCCGCTTCATCATTGGAAAGCTGGCCCCGGCAAAAAAGTCGCGATTGTCGGCATGGGCGGGCTTGGCCATATGGGCGTCAAGATCGCACACGCCATGGGTGCCGAGGTCACAGTCCTCAGCCAAACCCTGTCGAAAAAAGAAGACGGGTTGAAGCTTGGCGCCAGCCACTATTATGCAACCAGCGATGCTGAGACGTTTACAAGTCTGGCAGGCACGTTGGATTTGATCATTTGCACTGTCGGCACCACGATTGACTGGAATGCTTATCTCACGCTGCTGAAGCTTGATGGCACAATGGTGCTGGTGGGCGTTCCGGAACATGCGGTTCCCGTGCATGCCTTCTCCCTGATTGGCGGGCGCAAAACCCTTGCCGGCTCCATGATTGGCTCGATCAAGGAAACCCAGGAAATGTTGGATTTCTGCGGCAAGCACAATATTGTTGCCGAGATCGAAACCATCGACATCAAGGACATCAACGAAGCCTATGAGCGGGTTCTGAAGAGCGACGTGCGCTACCGTTTCGTCATCGATATGGCCACGCTCTAAAATCCTGCCTGCGGAAGTCCCAGGCGCAGATATAAAAGAAACATGACACAAGATGCCATAAGCCTGAATAAAGGCTTATGCGCATACTGACTTGCGACCGGCGCTGACAAAATGCCAAGCAATATAACAATGCTTGCATGCGCCGGAGCGAGGCCGCTCAAAGCCAGGCCAATGCTTGATATGGCCAGAGCGGTTGCCACTGTCATTTGAACAGTGGTGAGCAATGCCGCATTCGTTCCAGTGTTAAAGATACCCTGAACACCCGGCAAGGTAAGGCATATGATCATGCTTAGCAGGAACGGAGCAAACTGATCCATACTTATCTTGCGCTCCCAAACTGTTCGCCATGCCCTGCATTGGCGTATCCCCCAAAGGGAACAGCGGTAAGCGCATAGTGCAGCACTTCGGCACTTTCCGTTACACCAGGAACCGTGCTTACGCGCGCCCCGCTTGCTTTGAGCCGGGTAATTTCCTCGCGAAACCGGCGGCCTTCCAGCGTGCCGCTCAAATCAACGCGGACAATATTTTTTCCCTCATCCAGAAACGCTGCAATACTATCGACCGTTTGGTCTGCAAACCGGTCAACTTGTATCCGGCGCGCCTCCCGTCTTGAGAATTCGAGGATTTCGTTTGATACCTGCGATCCGAAAAGAACGATATCGGCTGCCTGCAATGCACGAATGGCTTTCAGCGTCAGCAGTTCGGGGTCTCCAGGCCCAGCAGCAACAAATGTAATCTTGCCGACGCGGGCGACGCGGCTGTCACCCTTTGCTGCATCAGCAAGCAGCTCCGCCAGCGCGGTGCTATTCGGCACCCCGGTGAAAACACGGTCGACGAAACCCTCCCAGAAACGTCGCCTCGCTTGCCCCGATTCCAGCCGGGCATTTACTTTGCTGCGAAGACCTTGCGCCATTTGTCCCCAAAGCTGCAACGAAGCGGGTAATATCGCCTCGATCCTGCGCCGTATTGCCTGAGCCAGAACGGGTGCAGCGCCGTCGGTGGATATAGACACGATCACGGGTGAGCGATTGACGATCGAACCGAATTGAAACTGGCAGAAAGCCGGCTTATCGATCACGTTGACAGGGGTGCCCACAGCAACACCCGCGTTAAAGAAAATATCCGCATCGGCCTCGCTTTCAAAATCGCCAATTGCGAGCGAGGCACCTTTCATATCGGCGGCTGTATAAGGCCTTGCATGGTGGATATAACGGCGCCGCTGCGAAGCCTGGGATACATCAACCAAACTGGCGAAGATGCCTGATAGCTCTTCCGCATAAATATGCACAATTGCGCCACATGCCGCCAGAAGCTCGGCCTTCCATGCCGCTGCGTCCGACCCACCGGCAATAACGACACGCTTTCCTTTCAAATCCCAGAAAACCGGCAGTTTCGCCAAATCGGTAACCCGCGCATTCATTTGTTTTTCCTGCCGCTTATTCAGCGGCGACAACGTTGCATCCATCGATGATCCCTCTGATTTCAGCGCGGCAGGAACCGCAATTTGTTCCCGCATTCGTGGTCGCTCCCACAGCTTCGACACTGCCGCAGCCGCTGCGAACAGCTGCAACAATCTGGTTCAGGCCAACGCTGAAGCAGGAGCAGACAATAGCACCCCGATCCGCGCTTCTGTCTCCAGGACGGCCTGCAATGATGGAAAACCGCGTTGACAAATCGGCATGATCGCAGGAGAGCTGCTCAATCATCCAACTGCGCGAAACCGCTACGGGCTTGGCTGCAATGAACATGGCGGCCAACAATTTGCCCTCGTCAAAAAACGCCAGCCGATAATCGCCCGATTGCCCGTCATGATAGCCCAATGGTTCTATTCCTGCCGGAATGCCGAACTTTGCCCGCGCCCACTCGGTCCAGTCAGCAACATCGTTTCCGGCAAATTCAACGCGCCAGCCACCTTGCGCTATTGCCATTGCCCAATAAGGCAGATCGATACCATCCGGCTTAGCGATGGAGACGGCGAAACCGTAATGAGCTACTGCAAATTTTCTCGCTGCAATGGCGCTGCTTTTCAAAGCCGGCTGTCCGGAAAATGGGTCAACCAGAGGCGCGACCAGGCTATCAATACGGGCTCTGGCGGCAAAATTATCATTCCAGTGCATGGGAACAAAGATATTGCCCTTCGCCTGCCGATCCGTCACCGATGCTCTGACGATAACCGTGCCATAGGGGCTTTCCAGCTCCACCAGATCGGCGCTTTCAATTCCGATCGCCTTTGCATCAAAGGGATGAATTTCCGCAAAGGGCTCGGCAATATGCGCTGCAAGGCGAGCGCTTTTGCCGGTTCTTGTCATTGTATGCCATTGATCGCGGATACGGCCCGTATTGAGGACCAGCGGAAAGGCGCTAGCTGTCCGTTCCACATTTCCAGCCTCTACTGCGATGAAACGCGCCTTCCGGTCGGCATGGAAGAAACCGCCATTGCTAAAAAACCTCTCTGCCCCACCTGACCCTGATTGTGGCTGTGGCCACTGCACGGGAGAAAGCGCGTCGTAGGCTTGCCCGTCAATTTGCGCAAAGGCGCCAATGTCAAAATCGCGGGTGCCGTCATTCTCAAAAGCAGAAAGAGCGGCGTGTTCTGCAAATATCTGATCGGGCGAATTATATGGGAAAGCGGCCTCGAAGCCCATTCTCCGGCCCACTTCGGTCAATTGCCACCAATCCGCCCTCGCTTGGCCGGGAATGGGCAGGAATGACCTTTGCCGTGAAATTCTGCGTTCGGAATTGGTGACAGTTCCGCTTTTTTCGCCCCATCCGAGCGAGGGCAGGAACACATGCGCATGGCGGCTTGTATCGGTTTGGGTCACATCAGACACGACCACGAATGGACAGGCCTTGATCGCGGCTTTGACTGCATCCGCATCGGGCATGGAGACAACGGGATTGGTCGCCATGATCCAGATGGCCTTGATCCGGCCATCGGCAACGGCCTGAAACAGGTCAACCGCCTTCAAGCCGGGTTTGGAAGCGATGCGTGGCGCGCCCCAGAACCGCGCCACCCTGTCTTTGTCTTCATCGCTGGCGATGGACATATGGGCAGCGAGCATATTGGCAAGTCCGCCGACTTCCCGCCCGCCCATGGCATTTGGCTGGCCTGTCAGCGAAAACGGCCCCATGCCCGGCTTGCCGATACGGCCCGTTGCCAGATGGCAGTTGATAATGGCGTTTACCTTGTCTGTTCCCGAAGAAGACTGGTTTACACCCTGACTATAGCAAGTGACTGTTTTTTGCGTGGCAATGAAGAGTGTGTAGAAAGCCTCCAATTGCTGCGTATCCAGACCCGTTCTTCGGGTCAGCTCATCAATGCTTAATTGACGCGCGGCAGCGACAGCCATCGCAAAGCCGGATGTGTGCCTTTCAATATAATCATGATCCAGATTTGCCGAATCCGCCAGAAAACCGAGCAGACCGAGGAACAGCGCAACATCGCCATCGGGCCTGATGGCAAGGTGCATATCAGCAATATCGGCGGTCACTGTCCGGCGTGGATCAATAACGACGATCTTCATTTCCGGTCGTTCTGTTTTGGCTGCAATCAATCGCTGATAGAGAACGGGATGGCACCATGCGAGGTTTGAGCCGGTGAGGATGACCAGATCGGCCAGCTCCAAATCCTCATAGGTCCCGGGAACTGTGTCTGAACCGAAAGCGCGCACATGACCTGCAACTGAAGAAGACATGCACAGGCGCGAATTCGTATCAATATTGGCCGAGCCGATGAAGCCTTTCATCAGCTTGTTGGCAACGTAGTAATCCTCTGTCAGGAACTGGCCCGAAACATAAAATGCAACACTGTCCGGCCCATGCTGGCGAACCGCATCGGAAAAGCGGCTCGCCAACAGCCCCAATGCTTCATCCCAGCCCGCTTCTTCGCCAAACATTTTGGGCTGGAGCAACCGCTCTTCCAGCCCAACGGTCTCGCCAAGAGCGGAACCTTTCGAGCAAAGACGCCCGAAATTGGCAGGGTGCAAGGGGTCACCCTTGATGCCGATGGCTCCGCTCTCCTCCCTGGTGGCGAGAACGCCGCACCCTACCCCGCAATAGGGGCATGTGGTGCGAGTTGTTGCTGTCACTGTCTGCATTATTCCGCCGCAACAGCCGTGATTTGCAGATGCGCGAGGATGTTGTCCCCATCCAGCTTGAGCGGAATGGTTCTGACGCTACCCTCATCGGCGCCAAGCGCCTTTCCTGTTTCCAGCGAAATGACCCAATTATGCAGTGGGCATGTCACCGATGCGCCATGAACAATGCCCTGGCTCAAAGGGCCGCCCTTGTGCGGGCAGTGATCATCAATGGCGTAAACCTGATCTTCCATGGTGCGGAAGACTGCGATCTTTCCCTGCGGAGTCATGACGCAGCGGGCGCCGCGACGTGGAATATCGTGTATCGAACCTATCGCAATCCAATCACTCATCGCCTTTACTCCGCTGCCTGCGCATAGCCGATCGTCGCCATCGGCCGGAACTCGTGCTTGTCCACTCCCGATACACGTTCCGACCACGGATCGACCTGTGCGAATTTCTGACTGAAAACGAACCTCTCGAAAAACGCTTTGCGCTTGTCCGTGTCATTCATGATCTGCTGGCGTATTTCATCGAGGCCGACGCGTTTGGCCCATTTGTAAATGCGTTCCAGATAGCGCGCCTGCTCGCGGTACATTTGCGTCAGAGCAACGACGTGCTCCAGCGCTTCGTCTTCTGTCCTGACGAGACCAAGCACTTCCGTTCCTTTGATATCCAGACCCGCTGCACCGGCGAAGTGAATTTCATAGCCGGAATCCACGCAGATAATTCCGATGTCCTTGCAGGTGGCCTCCGCACAATTGCGCGGACAGCCGGATACGCCCATTTTCAGCTTTGCCGGAGTCCAGGATCCCCACATGAACTTTTCAATGCGGATGCCGAGGCCCGTTGAATCCTGCGTACCGAAGCGGCACCAATCGGACCCGACGCAGGTTTTGACCGTGCGCAGGCCCTTTGCGTAGGCCTGGCCCGATACAAAACCGGCCTTGCCGAGATCGGCCCAAACGGCGGGCAGGTCTTCCTTCTTGACCCCCAGCATGTCGATGCGCTGGCCGCCTGTGACCTTGACCGCAGGTATCGCGAACTTGTCGACAACATCGGCGATTGCGCGCAATTCCGATGAGTTGGTCATACCGCCCCACATGCGGGGAACGACCGAATAAGTGCCGTCTTTCTGGATATTGGCGTGCACACGCTCATTGATGAAACGCGACTGATAGTCGTCGGCATATTCATCCGGCCAATCGGAAACGAGATAATAGTTCAATGCGGGCCGACATTTTGCACAGCCGCAGGATGTCTTCCATTGCAGTTCCTGCATGACCGCGGGGATCGACTTCAACCCCTTTGCCTTGATCAGGCGGCGCACATCATCATGACCAAGATCGGTACAGCCGCACATGGGCGTGACGGCTGATGGATTATACTTGTCGCCGAGCGTCAGCGTCAGCAGCTGCTCGACAAGACCCGTGCAACTGCCGCATGAGGCCGATGCCTTGGTGTGGGCACGAACATCATCAAGAGAGCTCAAGCCCTTGGATGTAATCGCGCCGGTGATTTTTCCCTTGCATATGCCGTTGCAACCGCAGATTTCCGCATCATCCGGTAATGCTGCAACGGCCGCCATAGGGTCCAACGGGGACCCTCCCTGATAGGATTGGCCAAAAATCAGGGTCTCTCGCATCTCCGAAATGTCGGTGCGTTTCTTGGTGAGGTCATGGAACCATGCGCCATCGGAGGTTTCACCGTAAAGCACGGTTCCGATGATGCGGTCATCTTTCAGGACAAGGCGCTTATAGACACCGGCGGCAGCGTCGCGCAGCACGATCTCCTGCCGGTCGTCACCCTCTGCAAGATCACCCACCGAGAACAGATTGATCCCTGTCACCTTCAATTTTGTCGGCGTCTCGCTGTGAACAAAGGCTGCGCTTGTATCGCCTGCAAGTTGCGCGGCAACCACGCGTGCCATTTCATATAATGGCGCGACAAGCCCGTAACATTGGCCGCCCACTTCCGCGCATTCGCCTATGGAATAAATGTCAGGATCCGAAGTCCGCATGCCGGCATTTGTGACGATGCCGCGATTGATTTCCAATCCTGCATCCTTCGCCAAATTTCCGTTCGGCCTGATGCCGACTGCCATGACAACGAGATCGGCTGGCAATGTGGTGCCATCGGCCAATAAAACGCCTTCCACCTTGCCGTCGCCGATAATTTCCTTGGTATTGGCCTTGGTGATCACCTTGATGCCACGTGCCTCTACAGCCTTTTCAAGCAGGTAGCCTGCCGCCGGATCAAGCTGCCGCTCCATCAGTGTCGGCATGACGTGCAGCACGGTCACTTCCATGCCGCGTGAAGCAAGACCCGCCGCCGCTTCCAGTCCAAGCAGACCACCGCCAATAACGATTGCCTTTGCCCGTGACTGCGCGGCCAACAGCATGGCGTTGACATCATCAAGATCACGATAGGTCAAAACGCCCGGAAGGTCTTTGCCCGGAAGTGGCAGAATGAAAGGCACCGAGCCGGTGGCGATGAGAAGCTTGTCATAGCTTTCCGTCGTGCCAGCATCGGAGGTAACCGTCTTCGCTTCGCGGTCAATATTGATAACCTTGTGGCCTTTATAGAGGGTAATGCCGTGCTTGATGTACCAGCCATCGCCATGGATGATGATTTCTTCAAAATCCTTTTCACCCGAAAGGACTGGAGAAAGCATGATGCGGTCGTAATTTACCCGTGGCTCGGCGTTGAAGATAACAATTTCATAGGCATCCGGCGCCAGTTCCAGCAAATGCTCCAGCGCGCGGCCCGGAGCCATGCCATTGCCGATGACGACCAGTTTTTGTTTTACCGCTGCCATTATGCCGCCTCCACAAGACGATGACGTTCGTAAAGAAATTTCATCACTGCCGAGCGGCAGCGGATATAGGTTGCATCCGAGGCCAGCTCAATGCGGCGACGCGGCCGTTCCAATGGCACGTCGAGAATTTCGCCGATCCTGGCCGAGGGTCCGTTGGTCATCATCACGATACGGTCTGAAAGGAGAACTGCCTCATCGACATCATGGGTGATCATCAGAACTGTATTGGCGAGTTCCGCATGAATCTGCATCACCTGATCCTGAAGATGCGCGCGCGTCAGCGCATCAAGCGCCCCGAAAGGCTCATCAAGCAAAAGCACCTTCGGCTCCATGGCCAATGCACGAGCAATGCCCACTCTTTGCTTCATGCCGCCCGATATTTCCGAAGGGCGCTTGTCCTTGGCGTGGACCATCTGCACAAGTTCAAGATTGCGCATAGTCCATTCATGCCGCTCCGCGCGGCTCTTGGTTGACGAGAATACTTTGTCGACCGCCAGCTTCACATTCTCATAGGTTGTCAGCCATGGCAGAAGCGAATGGTTTTGAAAGACCACGGCCCGGTCCGGTCCGGGCTTGTCGACCACATTGCCTTCAAGAAAAACAACGCCGCGCGTTGCCTGCGTCAGCCCCGCAACAATATTGAGCAGTGTCGACTTTCCGCAGCCGGAATGGCCGATGATCGATATGAACTCGTTTTTCTCGACGGTCAGCGATACTTGATTGAGAACCTGCGTGGTGGCACCGCCACGGCTGAACACCATGTCGATCTGTTCCAGCGAAAGATAAGGTTTTGCCATGATGAGCTCCTCAGGCACTTGCCGTGTTGCGGGTGACAGCCTTGGCGATGAAGGCAATGAGGCGATCAAGGAGATATCCGACGATGCCGACATAGATGAGCGCGAGAATGATGTCGCTGATGCGCGATGAGTTCCATGCATCCCAGATGAAGAACCCGATACCGACCCCGCCGATCAGCATTTCAGCGGCAACAATAGCGAGCCAGGAAAGCCCGATACCAATGCGAAGGCCCGTGAATATATAGGGTGCTGCAGCGGGGATCATGATCTTTCCAAAATACTCCAGCTGATTAAGCCGCAGCACCTTCGCCACATTCTGGTAATCCTGCGGAATATTGCGGATACCCACCGCAGTATTGATGATGATCGGCCAGATCGCGGTGATGAAAATCACAAAGATTGCAGATGGATTGCCATCCTTGAAAGCGGCCAGAGACAGAGGCAGCCAGGCAAGTGGCGGGACCGTTCGCAAAATCTGAAAGATCGGGTCGAGACCGCGCATGGCCCATTCACTTTGGCCGACCAGTGCTCCAAGCGCGATGCCCGCAAATGCGGCCAGGCAATAGCCAAGTGCAACGCGCTTGAGACTTGCAAAGATGTGCCAGAACAATCCCTGATCGACGCCCTGCCCCACATAAAATGGGTGAACAATAAGCTCCCAGGTTTCTGAAACGACACGCGAGGGTGGCGGTACGCTTGCAGTGGGGGAAGAACAGACGATCTCCCAGAAGATCAGCAGAAACAGAAGCGTCACGAGCGGCGGTAGGACGTGCGACATCGCCGATGCAAACCATTTACGCAGTGCCCTGCCCGCAGGATTTCGCCTGGCAACCGCAAGGGGAACTATATCGGCCTGTGGTTTAACAGGCTCCATGGATTTCAGGCGGACAGGATTGGCGGTCATTCGTTTTCCTCACGCAGAATGTTTGATGTTGAGGCTGGCGAGATAGGTCTGCGGATTGTCTGGGTCGAAAACCTTGCCATCGAAGAATGTTTCGATACCGCGCGATTTGGAGGCGGGAATATCCGCCGCCGCGACACCAAGCTCGCTGGCAGCCGCCCGCCACAAATCTTCGCGATTCACCTGTCCGACCAGCGCTGAAATATCCGTATCCGGGGCAAATTTCCCCCACCGGATATTTTCTGTAAGGAACCATTTTTCATGGCTCTGGAACGGATAGGAAGCATTGTCCTTCCAGAACTTCATGAGGTGCGGGCTAGCTGTTTCCTGCCGTCCGGAGCCATAGTCGTAATCGCCCTTCAAGCGTCCCACTATGTCTTTCGAAGGAACGTTGAACCATGCCCGTTTGCCCACCATTTCGGCCAACTCTTCCTTATTGGCCATCTCGTCGGCCCATTGCTGGGCTTCCATGATCGCCATGAGAAGGGCTTTGGTGGCGATCGGGTTCTTTTCGACCCAATCTGCGCGCATGGCGAAAGATTTTTCCGGATGTTTCGCCCAGATTTCAGCCGTGTTGACGGCAGTATAACCGATGACCTGATTGACAAGCTGGGCGTTCCACGGTTCGCCCACGCAGAAGCAGTCCATCGTTCCAACTTTCATGTTGGCAACCATCTGGGGCGGTGGCACGACGATTGTTTCAACGTCCTTGTCGGGATCGATACCGCCCGCAGCGAGCCAATAGCGCAACCAGAGATCGTGCGTTCCACCGGGGAATGTCATTGCGGCTTTGGCCGCATTTCCCTCAGCCTTCTTTTTGGCGAATGCTTCCTTCAACATTCCGGAATCGACACCCGCCTTGTTCTGCGCATAGGCCGAACCGACAGAAATGCCCTGAGCATCGAGATTCAGCCGCGCCAATATAACCATCGGCAAAGGCAGATTGTTTTGGGTAACTTTGCCCGTGCTTATCAGATAGGGCATAGGCGTCAGAATATGCGCGCCATCTATGCCGTTTCCTTGAGAACCCAAGACGAGATTGTCGCGCGTTGTTCCCCATGATGCCTGTTTTACGACCTCGACATCCGGCATCCCATGTTTGGCGAAGAAACCTTTTTCCTTAGCAACGATGAGCGGCGCCGAATCTGTGAGGGCGATAAAGCCAAGGACGGCTTTGGTCGTTTCGGGACCTGCAGCGGCAGCAAAAGCCCCGCCGGGAAACGCCGCTTTTGCAGCGGCAAGCAGGGTCAGCGCACCGCCCGCCTTCAGGAATTTGCGTCTCGCTATGCCATTCGAACGTTTCTGATCCATAAGCTTCCCTGCAATATTGGCCATAAAGGCTGATCGAAAAAAAAACGCCGCCGGATCACATTCACTCCCGGTAGAACCGTTGGAATGAATTGAGCCAAGCGACGTCTGTGTCTTTTGAAAGCACCCGATGCGGTGCTCGCGGTTCCTGTCTTCATTGACGGAACATATTTATCAAAGCAATAAGCGTGCCAATTAGAGAGGTATTTTATTATCTTATTGAATTTAAATGTATTTTTTAATTTCTGTTATTCTTCTGAATGCATGCGCATACAAGAACATTGTCGTTGTCAGCGCAGTTTCTGCGGATATTTTGTGCGATGCACAAGAAATAAGCAGCTACCTGATCTATTCATCTCCCTTGGTTGAGCCCAAACTTTGCAGATAGCGCGTGATATTTGCAGGGTCGAAAACTGCCCCGTCAAGGAATGCATCAGCGGTGCCCGCTCCTTCCACGCGCGTATCATTAACGGGCGTATCAGGGCGGACCCCAATGGCATTGCGATAAAGGTCGGGGCGAAAGGCTGCGCCCGCCAGACCGGCAAGCGATGGGCTATAGTCCACCTGGGACCAACGAACCATTTGACTGTAAATCCATTGCGCCTGGCTAACCCATGGGAAGTTCGCTGCATCCCGATGGAAATTGAAATAGTCAGGAACCGTACGTTCGGCGCCATCCGGATCAATTGTGAATTGCCCAAGCAGCACGCGATGCAAAAGATCAAACGGCACATCAAGATAATTGGGGCCCGACAAGAGCTGCGCCAGTTCCCGCCGGTTTTCCCCGTCATCGCACCAGCGGGCGGCACGGTCCAGCGCAACGATCAGGCGCGAACCCGTCTCAGAATTTTGTTCAAACCAGTCCGGGCGCATGCCGATGACTTTTTCCGGGCTGGGTGCCCAAATGTCTTCTTTGACTGCAACAATACACCCAACGCCGCGCGAGACCGCCACCATGTTCCAGGGCGCGCCGACACAGAACCCGTCAATAACGCCCGCCGACAATGCGTCCGAAGTCATGGGCGGCGGCACCACAACAAGCTTCACGTCAAGGTCAGGATCAATGCCACCGGCCGCCAGCCAATATCGCAGCTCGTAATTATGCGATGAGAAGGGATATGTTATGCCCAGCGTAATCGGGTCGAGCCCCTCATTCCTGCGAACCTCGATCACGCGCTTCAACGCCCTTGCATTGACCAGAGCGTCCTGCTTGCCGGACAGGTCCGCCATAGTCTGCATGCGCCTGTACAAGCCAAGCGAAAGCGTGATGGCGTTTCCTCCGCGCCCAAGAATAAAGGGCGCTATGACAGGAGATGGATTGGAACCCAGGCCCAGACTGGCCGCCACCGGCATCGGTGCCAGCATATGGGCAACATCGAACTGCCGGAAGGCCAGACGGTCGCGGATGTTGGCCCATGACACATCCTTGATCAGGCTGAGTTGAATGCCTTCGCGCGCAGCAAAACCAAATTCGGCTGCCGCGATCAGGATCGCAGCATCAACCAAAGGGATGAACCCCGCGCGAACCAGCCTCGAACCCGGACTGGCGATAGTAGCCGGCGCTGCCAAGCCGCCATTATCGATACCGGTGCGGATGAAACTCATTGTAACCCTTCCTAAGATCCTAACAGCGCGGCCGCTGTGACAACGCTCTGCGCGATATCAGCAATCTTCCGCTTTTCGTTCATCGCGGTTTGCCGCAACAATGAATAGGCTTCATCCTCCGACATTGAGCGGGATTTCATCAAAATGCCCTTGGCGCGATCAATGATTTTTCGCTCCTCAAGGGCGCTCCTGGCCTCAGCCAATTCCTGCTGCAATCGACTGAATGCCTTGAACCTGCTGACTGCCATATCAAGAATGGGCTTTACCCGCTCTTTCTTCAGCCCATCGACAATATAGGCGGAAACACCCGCCTCTACCGCTGCTTCAATGGAGGAGCTATCGGACCGGTCCACAAACATGGCAATAGGCTTGCGAACGGATCGGGTCAGCTGGAAAAGATGCTCCAGCATGTCACGG
Organism: Phyllobacterium sp. CCNWLW183; assembly: GCF_037203775.1. Lineage (NCBI taxonomy): Bacteria > Pseudomonadati > Pseudomonadota > Alphaproteobacteria > Hyphomicrobiales > Phyllobacteriaceae > Phyllobacterium > Phyllobacterium sp. CCNWLW183. The sequence goes on from NZ_JBBCBN010000005.1 coordinate 40,517, forward strand.
TTCGGCGTCTCGATATCGATAACAATAACATCGGGCCCGATAATCTCGATCTGCCGGGCAAGACCGACAATATCATGCAAAACAACAACCTTATCATGCCCGGCTTCGCGCAATCCTTCCTCAATAATTGAGGCGCGGATGCGATTCTCGTCGAAGATCATTATGGACAAAGCGGCAATCATGCCTGAATTTTGCGCATGCTTGAAAATTGTGCAAGTCTGACATTAGGACGCAGCACTAAAGTTTAAGGGCAGTCGCGCTCGAAGGTGCGTGATGCCATTAAGTTGCGAAATCCCAAGCGGTTTCCTCAATTCTTCCTTAGCGCAACGAGCCGCGACCGCTGGAATGCCAGCCCTGAAATCAGCGCCAGGGCACCCAATATTACGGCAAGTCCGATGCCACTGGCGCGCCAGCCCCATACCGATATTGCCGGGGTGCTGATCAGAGGCGACAGGAATTGGCCAAGGAAGACCGATCCTGTCAGCAGCGCACCGGTTTTTCCCCGTTTATTGGAAGAGGTTGCGCTTAAGGAAATCGCCACGAATCCTGGAATGGCCAGAGCGTAGCCCGCGCCAATGGCTGCACAGCCGAAAAAGACTGCCATTCCGGCTTTAACTGTCACAAGGGTGGCAAAACCCATAGCCATCAGACCAAAGCCGCAGGCCCAATTGCCAGCATAACCAATCGCCTCACGAAGACGCGGATAATAGAGAGCCGCCGCCCCGCCCGCCAGCATGAGCGTCCCCAGCGCAGCCCCGGTCATGGCGGGCGATGAATAACCTTGCCCTGATAAAAAGAAGGGCAATTGCGTGGGCATGACGAAGAACAGCATGGTCACGACCATTTGACCAAGAGCAAGCAGATATATAAGCGGCTGGGTCTTCCCTGCGTTGATCGAAGAAAGGTTTTGTTCAGCCGGCATGCTGGACGGTGGATCGACAATGACCCGCCAGAAGAATGGCATGACCAGTATAGGCAGCGCATAGACCGCAAAGGGAAACCTTGGTCCCATTGTGGCAAGCAGGCCAGCGATCATGATGAAGACAAAACCACCAAGATTGCGGGCAGAAACCTGGGCGCTCGTAACAATATGCAACGTTTTGCCGGAGAAATAATCGCCCAGCAATGCCGATTGCGCGGTCATGATCATGGCAAGTGCAATACCAAGGCACAATCTGCTGGCCATGATCAATGGCAGTGTCGGAAGGAACAGTCCGGCGCTTCCCGAAATGATAAACAGGATCAACCCCGCCAGAAGCATTGATCGCCGGCTCGCTCTATCGGCAATTACACCGCACCACGGCGCGAAGAGCACGACCGCCAGGGATGGGGCGGGAACCAGCAGGCGGATCAAAAAGCTGTAAGTTTCATCCCCCGCAAACTGCGTTTCAAGACCGGGCAAAGCGGGGCTGATCGTAGCGGCGGTCATCACTGTAAGCGATGCAACCAACATCAAGGCCACAGCGCGCGGATCGCGGCGGATCGGCCGTTCTTCAAGTTCATTTGTCAGCTGCATTTTTATCGTCTCCATTGTCTTTTTAATCAGGAACGCGCATCATACGAATTCAAGTCAACTTGAGGTCAAGCATGAAATTTCTCGACATTGGCGAGGTTGCCAGCGCAAGCGGATTGCCCGCCTCGACGCTACGATATTATGAGGAACAGGGCCTTATCGCTTCCGTAGCCAGACACGGATTGCGACGCCAATATGAGTCGGACGTGCTCAAGCGGCTTGCTCTGATCAATATGGCCCGCACAGCGGGATTTCTGCTTAGTGATGTGGCAGATATTCTGGGCCGCAACAGCGAACTTGCGATCCCGCGTGACGAATTGCGAACGCGCGCCGATGCTCTGGATAAAAAGGCGCAGGAGATAAAGGCTTTGGCGGGGATCATGCGCCACGTGGCAGAATGCTCCGCCCCGTCACATTTGCAATGCCCCACATTTCAAAAGCTGCTGCGCGTGGGAACCAAATATCAGTCCCGCATACGCAAGCAGAAGCGCAAGGAACCTAGAGCTGCCTGACAAAATGGTTGGCTCTCAGATCGCGTGACGAACCTTACGGCGCTGGGCGGTCACTTTCTCCAACCACCAGTTCCATTGGCCATATGATGCCGGATTTGACCGCGGGATAATTGTCTTCAAAAGCAGGCATTGTCGAAAGCAATGTTTCGGCCAGCTTGATGCCAAGATCGCGAAGCGATAGGCGGAAACAGGTCAGCGTTGGCGATAGAAAGCGGCTTTGCGTACTTTCGCGAAATCCTATGACAGCAATATCCCGCCCCGGATGAATACCCATCTCGTAAAAGCGCCGGTAGAGCCCTATCGCCATGTTTTCATTGACCAGAACGACGGCTGTCGGCATGGGTTTTTGCTCAAGCATAGCGCAGGCGACCTGATAGCCGCCTTCCTCATTGCTGGGCGCGGCCAGAACCAGATCCGGATTGAACTCGATGCCGCCCTTTGCCAGCCCTTGCCTGTAGCCGCTCAGAAATACATGGCCAAGATTGACATCGCTATTGGGAACACCAACGGCGATGCGCTTGTGTCCAAAGCCCACCAAACGCGTAACTGCGGTGATGGCCGTGCCCTCAAAATCAAGATCGATCCACGGAAATGAGCCATCAGCAGCGCTGCGCCCCAGCGCCACAAATGGAATCTTCCGCTCCAGCAGAAATGGGATGCGCGGGTCCTCCCGCATCGTTGCCGATATGATCAAGCCATCCACGAAGCGCCGTCCGACCACCCGGTTGAGATAAACACCCGGATCTTCATCTGTCCCGCATAACAGCGCGACAAGATCGAGCTGATGCCGCCGGAACACCGATTGCACGCCTCCAAATACCGGCATGAAAAAGAAGCTATCGCCGATTTCCGCTGTTTCAACCGTCGATTCGATCATGAATCCGATTGTATTCGTCGTTCCCTGTCGCAGGCTGCGTCCGGATTGGTTCGGCACATAGCCAAGCGTCTTGGCAGCTTGAAGCACGCGCTCACGGGTTTCCGGATTAACATCGCTCTTGCCGTTCAGCGCGCGCGAGACCGTCCCGATGGAAATATTCAGATGGCGGGCAAGGTCCCGAATGCTCACGCTTTTCTCCCGGCTAAAGAAATTAACAAGACCCCTGGCAGGCATATATTTTTCGGTGAAGTTTGCGAGCCTGACATTGGCGCAAGTGCCTGCAGACGCACCGGATGCAAATGTCAAATTCACTCCACCAACGATTCGATGTGAGGGTCCTTCCCACATAAAACACCGAAATAAGGGATTGACAAAAATAATTCGCCATTCTTAGATCGTAAACGTTTACGGAAGCGTTTTACAACCGATTTTCTCGGTTTATGGCGAGTTTCTGTAGGGAGGAGCAGGAATGCAAAGTGCCGTTTTAGTCGGTTGCGGAGCCATGAGCAAAGCGTGGTTCGAGGCGGTTCGCACCATCGGCGACATTGAGATCGTCGGCGTGGTCGATCTTGCTGCAGAGCGTGCGCAAGCACGTATCGCAGAATTTGACCTGACCTCGGCAAATGCATCCAGCGATCTGGCAGCCACGCTTGCGCGCACCAAACCCGATTTGCTTTTCGACATTGTTGTTCCGGCCGCCCGTCATGCCACCGTAGCAGCGGGACTTGCAGCCGGTTGCCACGTGCTTTCCGAAAAACCCATGGCGGAAACAATGAACGAGGCACGCGATCTCGTTCATCGTGCCGAGGCCGCCGGACGCATCCATGCCATCGTGCAGAACAGGCGATATCTCGCGCAAATTCGCCGCATCCGCCGGTTGATCCAATCCGGCGCTATTGGCGAAGTGACAAGCCTTCATTGCGACTTCTTTCTTGCTCCCCATTTTGGCGGCTTCCGCGAGGAAATGCGCCATGTCCTGTTTCTTGACATGGCAATCCATACTTTCGACGCAGCACGCTTTCTTGCCGATGACGCCGCCGATGCGGTCTATGCGCGCGAATGGGAACCCAGCAATTCCTGGTACGCTCAGGGATCATCCGCTGCCGCAATCTTTGAATTCTCCAATGGAGCCATTTTCACCTATCGCGGCAGTTGGTGCGCCGATGGCATGCGCACAAGCTGGGAAAGTGGCTGGCGCATCATTGGCAGCAAAGGATCAATTGTCTGGGATGGACATGATGACATACGGGCCGAAGCCGTCACCTCCGGCAAAGACGGCCTGTTTTCCGGGGTGACCGCAGTCGAGATACCTCCCCTCGATACGTCTGATCGCGTCGGCGGTCACCTCGGAGTGATGCAGGATTTCATCGCGGCGACCCGCGGTGGCCCGCGACCGGAAACCGCCGGAAAAGAGAATATCAAAAGCCTTGCCATGGTCTTCGGCGCTATCGATAGCGCCGAGTCCGGGCGGCGCGTCGAAATTACGTTCTGAAGGAATATGAGAATTGAGTAATCCAGCAACAGCCATTCGCATCGGTACAATGATCAAGGGCAATGCGCCCGACCCTGCGGCCTATGTGAAAAATATCTTGCCGCATGGTTTTGAGAGTATCGAACCGTTTTTCTGGCAAGTGATGAACAAGGACCTGCCAACGCTGGCGGCGCAATTGAAAGACGCCATCGGTGATGCCGATGTTACCATTTCAACGCTGGGCATGTTTGGCAATCCGCTGGAAGATACGGAAATAGACCGGGAAACGCTCAAAGGCTGGGAGGCATTGATCGATAATGCCCATCATTTCGGCGCAACGACCATTGCCGGATTTACGGGTCGTATTCGTGGAAAGCCGATCGAGGAAAGCCTGCCGCAATATAAGCGGGTCTGGTCTGAGCTTGCCAGGCGAGCAGCCGATAAAGGCGTTAGGATCGCCTTTGAAAACTGCGCCATGGATGGCAATTGGGCAAGTGGTGACTGGAATATCGCCCATAATCCCGATGCGTGGGAAATGATTTTCAATGAAGTGCCCGCGGAAAATATCGGACTTGAATGGGAGCCCTGCCACCAGATGGTCTATCTGATCGACCCATTGCCGCAAATCCGCAAATGGGCATCGAAGATATTTCACGTGCACGGCAAGGATGCGACGATCCGCTGGGAAGTCATTCGCGAGCACGGCATTTTCGGCAAGGAAAAATTCGTCTTCATGCGCTCGCCGGGTTTCGGCGACACAAATTGGGTGGACGTCATTTCCGAATTGCGCCTGGCCGGCTGGTCGGGTTCCATCGACATCGAAGGCTGGCATGATCCCGTATATCGCGATGCGCTGGAAATGACCGGCCAGGTCCATTCGCTCAATTATCTGAAACAGAGCCGTGGCGGTTCATATATCGCCAATCCCTGAATTCGACTGGCCAACCCCGCCATTGAGAAGCAGGGAAGCCGGACCAACCCCAAGAGGAGGAAGCAATGAAGCCTATTCTAAAATGGATAACAGCCGCGTCCCTGCTTATGACCGGCGCGGCCGGAGCCGAGCCGGTAACGCTGGACGTATGGACCATCGACCGCCCGGACCAGTATATGTATCTGGTGAAGGATGAGTTTGAAAAATCCCATCCCGATATCAAGCTGAACGTCAAGACAGTCCAGTTCCGCGACATGGTCAATGATCTGGCGCGGGCAACGGCAACGGGCGAGTCTCCGGACGTGACCTATATCGACAATCCCGAGGTTGCTCTCTTTGCCTCCCGCGGTCTGCTGCTTGATCTCACGCCGATGCTTGATGAATCGAAAGTCATCAAGAAGGAGGATATTTTCCCCGGGCCGCTTTCCTCGGTCAGCTGGGACGGGAAAATCTATGGTGTGCCGCGCGGCGCAAATACAATCGCGCTCTATTACAATGCCGACATGTTCAAGGCCAAGGGGCTTGATCCCGATAATCCGCCGAAAACGTGGGATGAGCTTTACGATGCAGCCAAGAAGCTGAGCGACCCGGCCAAGAACGTCTATGGTCTGGCGTTTTCGGCCGTGGCCACCGAGGAAGGCACGTTTCAGTTTCTGCCCTGGTTGCAAATGGCGGGCGGCGACTACAACAAGGTGAATACTGAAGGCGGCGTCAAGGTTCTCGACTTTTGGGGCAAGCTGCTTGATGAGAAGCTTGCCTCGCCGGATACGCTGATCCGCAGCCAATATGACTCAACCGGTACGTTCAATTCCGGCAACGCCGCCATGGCGATCTCTGGTCCATGGGAATTGCCGCGCATGAGCCGCGACGCCAAGTTTGACTATCGGGCGGCATTGCTCCCGGTCCCGCAGGAAGGCGCCACACGCGCATCTGCATTGGGTGAAGGCGTCAATGTCATCCTTGCCAATAGCGATCATCCGAAAGAAGCATTCATTCTCCTCGAATTCCTCTATGGCAAAATGCCCGATGTCTGGAACCGTTTCGGCTTTCTGCCGGCAGCAAATATCAAGTCCAACAATCCCAATACGCCTGCGATTTACGGGGTCTTCGAAGAGAGCATGAAATATGCTCGCAATCGCGGACCGCACCCTGAATGGCCAAAGATTTCCAAGGCCATCTACACTGCAATCCAGTCATCGCTGACCAAGAAAAGCGATGCAAAGACGGCGCTCGATACTGCGCAAACCCAGATCGACAGTATTTTGAACTGATAAATTGCGCTTCGCTTTTTCCTTCATGCGAAAGAGCGAAGCCTATTTGTTCGGCGGCGAGCGGAGGACGCTATGCAAGGCATTATGAGAACCATCCGGGACGGCAGCGGTTTTGATATCCTGCTGCTCGGGCTAGCCCTCATTTATCTGATCACCTTCTCGGCTTTTCCGATCATCTACAATATTATCATGTCGCTGCAGACCGTGGACATGTTCACGATCACTTCGTTCAACCGGCCTTTTGTCGGCCTGCAAAATTATTACGATATTTTCTCGCAGCCCATCGCCGGTTCTGTCTTCTGGAACACTCTGAAATTTGTGGTGCTGTCGATTGTTTTCCAATTATCCATCGGGTTCGGTCTCGCCCTCTTCTTCCAGCAGGATTTTCCCGGCGCCACCTATCTGCGCGGCTTGTTTCTTGCCGGATGGATCATGCCGGCTCTTGTCGTTGGTGCCATCTGGAAATGGCTTTTCGCCGGTGACTTCGGCGTCATCAACTATGCGTTGACCGCGCTGGGGCTTGCGGACGAGCGCATCTTCTGGCTTTCCGACCCGGATGTCACTCTCTATGCCGTTATTATTGCCAATGTCTGGCTCGGTATCCCGTTCAACATGCTGCTGCTTTCGGTGGGGCTTGCAAGCATACCGCGTGATGTCTACGAGGCCGCCGAACTTGATGGCGCGGGACCTTTCGAGCGGTTCCGATCCATCACATTGCCGCTGATGCGTGCCCAGCTCGGCGCAGTCATTTCTCTCGGCGTCATTTTCACATTGCAACAATTCGACCTGATCGCGGCACTAACGCAGGGCGGCCCCGCAGACAGTTCCAATGTCGCGCAATATTGGTCCTGGCAGCTTTCCTTCCAGACCTATGAAATCTCGCTCGGCAGCGCCGTCTCCGTCCTCATGATCATTTTCGTCATCATCGTAGCGGCAGTCTATGTCCGCTCCACCCGTCACGAACACAGCTATTAGGACGGAAAGATGAAACGCACGATTCTCCTCCTCATTGGCCTGTTTATAACGGCGATCTATCTCTTCCCGCTCTACTGGATGTATCTGACAGCGCTGAAAGGCGGTACGGAGATCTTCCGCTATCCACCAACCTTCTGGCCGAGCGATCCGCAATGGAACTTCCTGAATGTCTGGAAGAGCCGTGATATGGGCCGCTATATCTGGAATTCCCTTTTGATCGCCATGGGCGTGACGTTTCTCGTTACAATGCTTGGAACGGGCTGCGCCTATGTGCTGTCCCGGGTGCGCAATATCTGGATGGATCTGGCCCTGTTTGCGATCCTGATGATGCAGGTCCTGCCCTCATCCTTGATGGTGACGCCCATATTCGTGATGTTCAATCAGATCGGGCTTCTCGCCAGTCCAAGATTTGCAGTCATTCTTGCGCAGACCGCCAAGATGCTGCCTCTTTATATCGTGCTGTGCCGCGCAACCTTCGTGCAGGTACCACGAGAACTGGAAGAAGCAGCGCTCGTCGACGGGTCATCGCGCATCGGTGCCTTCTTCCGCATCATGCTGCCATTGGCCCGCAACGGTATCCTGATCACTTCCGTGCTGATCTTCCTGCAATCCTTTGGTGAATATGTCTATGCGCGCTCGCTGATCGCCAAGAATGAGCTACAGACTGCGACCGTGGGTTTGCAGACCTTCATGGGTCCGGAGGCCAATGACTGGAACGGCATCATGACATATGCGGCCATCTATGTGACGCCGATCCTTATCGCATTCATGCTGTTGCAACGACGTATCGTCAGCGGTCTCACCGCCGGCGCGCTCAAGTGAGGTCAACCACCATGCTCCAGATCGAGATCGACCACCTGAACAAGCATTATGTCGGGTTTCATGCACTCAAGGACATCAATATTGCCATAAAGCAGGGTTCGTTCGTCGCCTTGGTCGGGCCATCCGGCTGCGGCAAGTCGACATTGCTGCGCACCCTGGCGGGGCTTGAAAAGATCAGCTCCGGCGATGTGCGCATTGCTGGAACCAGCGTTGTCGGCAAACCGCCGCGCGAGCGCGATGTCGCCATGGTGTTCCAGTCATATGCGCTCTATCCGCATATGGATGTCGAGCGCAACATGAACTATTCGATGCGCCTGAAACGCCGCCCGAAGGATGAAATTTCGGAGCGGACACGCGCTGCCGCCGATACTTTGGGGCTTGGCGGTCTTCTGGACCGTTTGCCCAAGGCGCTGTCGGGAGGACAACGGCAACGCGTAGCCATGGGCCGGGCCATCGTTCGCAATCCGAAGGTCTTTCTGTTCGACGAACCGCTTTCCAATCTTGATGCCGCATTGCGGGTCCATATGCGCGGGGAAATCCGCAAGCTCCATGAGCGGCTGCAGGCGACATCTGTCTACGTCACCCATGATCAGGTCGAGGCAATGACAATGGCCGATCATGTTGTGGTGATGCGCTCCGGCGTGGTCGAACAGCAAGGCAGCCCTCTGGATCTTTACGATCACCCTGGCAATAAATTTGTTGCCGGGTTCATCGGTTCGCCCGCCATGAATTTCCTGCCGGCGACGGCAGAGGCTGATGGCAAGATCGTCTTCAACAAGGATAGCACGCAGTCTATCCAATCAAACTTCCATATCGAGGCGGGCCGGAAATTATGGGTCGGTATGCGACCCGAACATCTCTCACTTCACGCGAGTTCGAACGATGTGGCAATTGATGCCGTTGTAACCGGCATCGAATCCACCGGCAGCATGACTTTCGTCGTCCTCGATGTTGCTGACCAGCCGGTAATCATGGCCCATAGCGGCAGACCCGGAAACGGCAAAGGTGAGAAAGTCCGCCTGCATATTTCTGCGGACAATCTCCACCTCTTTGACTACGAGACAGAATTGGCCATCACGTCGACCCGGACGACTTGAAGGCGAGCCTTGGAATAGCCACGTCGCTTTTGCTCATTAGCCAGAATATGGCCGGAGCAGAAGCGACGGCAATCCCCGCTGCGATCGAAAAGAAGACCGTATAGCCCAGATGCTCGGCGATCCAACCGGCACCGAGGCCTCCTACCATGCTGACCATCCCGTCCATGCACTGGAAAAGCGTAAAGTCGACGCCAGCCTGTTTCGGATCAGACCAGCCCATGAACTGCGAATAGAGGGCTACGAAACCGACCGACATCACGCCGGAGGAACTGGCAATGGCAACCGCGATGATAACGGGCTTTGATGCAGTGCCACCGAAATTGAAGAAAGCGAAGGCGAAAAGCAGAGCGGCCTGCACGAGGATCGTCAGGATCAACACAAAGCTTGCTCCCCATAGTCGAACGAGCGCGCCGCCAAGAAGAGCCCCGCCGAAACCAACCAGCATGCTCCCAAGGCCATTCAAAACCCCTATCGTCGCAAGATCGAAACCATAATCGATAAGGAAGGGACCAAGCATGGATAGTCCCCATTTCTGTGCGGCAACGTAAATCGCCGCGATCAGAAGGCCCTTTCTGATCTGCGGGCGTCGCAGCGCCACCATCAATGACGGCGCATGATCGCGAATCTCGACGACCGAACGCGCGGGTGGCCCGAAAATGAAAGGCAGGCCGAGAACAAGCACCCCAAGCGCCATAAGATATACCGCTGGGCTCCAGCCCATCCTGTCAACGAGAACGAGAAACAGCCCTGCTCCGATTGCGGAACCGAGATAGGCGCCGCCAACCTGGGCGGCGTTTCCCCAGCCATGATGTTCCTTTGCCAGCGATTCCACCGCATAGCCATCGCAGGCTATGTCCACGGTTGAGGTTATGAAGGCAATGAATGTCAGGCAGAACAATACCGGCATCAGCGGTGAAGGTCCGATCAGCCCCATGGCGGCAAGACCGGCCGCACAGAGGAGTCCTCCGACGAGCACGATCAATTGCGATCGATTGCGCCCGACTGGCGGCAGTCTGTATCGCTCTACATAGGGTGACCAAAGGAATTTTAACGCCCATGGCAGGACCGTCAGATATAAAAGTCCGATCTGGTCAAGCGGTAGACCCTGGTCCCGCAACACCGCCGGGAGTCCCAGCATCGTCAACCCGCCAATAACGCTCTGCGCCACATAAAGGCCGCCAACTGCAACAAAGACCAGTACCGGAGAAGGATTGGATAATTTCGCCATCAGAAACGATACCGCATGCTGGCAACAACCTTCCTGCCTTCATCGAAATAGCAGAAACCGGTGGTGCAGATTTGCTTGACCTCATTGAGGAGATTGGTCGCATTGACCTGCAGGCGAACATTTTCGAGGGCTGAATCCAGCTTGCCGAAATCATAACGGATGGAGGCATCGACAAAGGTTCGGTCCTTGTTGTCGAGCACCGGCGTATGGACATTATCGCCGAAACTCGAACCGACATAGCGCACGCCTGCCCCGACTCCGAGCCCGTCCAGCGGCCCATCCTGGAAGTCGTAATTCACCCAAAGCGAGGCTGTGTGATAGGGGGAGGAATTAAGCGTCTTGCCCTCCGTCTCCGGCGTCAGCCGGGTTATCTCGACATCATTATAGGAATAGGCGGCGATGAAGCTCAGCCCATTATCCATCGACGCTGTCGCCTCAAGCTCGAAGCCGCGGGATTTGAGATCGAGCTGCCTGAGCAGATTGGTGCCCGACGAGGTTTCGTAAACCGTGGCATTCTTCTGGTCGATGTTGAACACCGCAGCGGTCAGCAGGATATTGGTGTCGGGCACGGCATATTTTACGCCGACTTCCACCTGCTCGCCCAATGTCGGGCGCGCCTGCTGTGCAACGCTGCCCACGGTTTGGATCACGCCGGGATTGGCCACGAATGATGTGCCATAACTGACATAGGGCGTCAGCCCGAATGGTGTGACATAGGCCAGCGCGATACGTGCGGTTGTTTCGCTATCGTCGCGTGCATAGCTGTCGCCGCCGGGTGTATATTCGCTGTCCACCCAGTCATGGCGCACTCCGGCTGTCAGCCGCCAGGCATCATAAGCGATCTGGTCCTGGGCATAAATGCCGACGGACCGCTGCCGCTGCATCTCCTCATAGGTGATTTCCGGAACATAGGTATGATCGTCGGTGAAGTTATCCGGCCCGCTGCCCTGCCGGGCGGTATATTTCATATAGCTGTAGTCAATACCGGTAACCAGTTGATGCTCGAGCGCTCCGGTGTCGAAATCGCTCTTCAGATAAGTGTCGGTCGCGAGGCCGCTATTGTCCTCATAGCCAAGACCGGGAAAATTCTCGAAGACCCATTCCTGACGCGTGGAAAGGTCTGAGTAGCGCAGCTTATGGTAAAGTGTCACCGAATCGCTGAGTGCCTGTTCCAGCTCATAGCCTATGCGCCATTGCTTCTGGCTGAAATCATTGAACCGGGCATCGCCGCCATATTCAGGCGTCGCGCCTATGGAAGTGCCGCCCGGACCATATTTATTGATGTAGCCCCACGTTCCACCGGTCGTGCTATCCATATATTCGCCCAGAACGGTCAGTTTCGTGCCGTCATCCGGTTGCCATGTCAAAGCAGGCGCTATGAACAGCCGGTCGTCCTTGACCGCATCGATCTCATTTCGCGCGTCACGGGCAACGCCAGTCAGGCGGTAGAGAAGCGTATTGTCCGCATTGACCGGCCCTGAAAAATCAAAGGCACCCTGCACCCGGCCATAGGAACCATATTGGATCTCGACCTCGCGCAGTCTTTCTTCTGTCGGTCGTTTCGAAACAACATCCACTATCCCGCCCGAACTGCTCGCTCCATAGATTGAAGCTGCCGGCCCCTTCAAGGTTGTGATCGCCTCCAAACCATAGGGTTCGAGCCGGAACAGCCCATTGGGACTGCTGATCTGGCGCAAACCATCGCGAAATACACCCGTATAGGTCAGATCCATGCCGCGAATCTTGAAAGCATCGAATCTCGGTTCAGCGCCGAAAAGGCCGCCGCGTACACCGGGCGTATAATTCAGCGCTTCGACGAGATTTTGCGGCTTGATGTCCTGCAACTGCTTCTGGGTGACTGTGGAAAGTGAAACCGGTGCCTGCGCCACGGGCGTATCGGTTTTTGTCGCGGTTCGGCCAGACTTAGCCACATAACCATCGGATTCGATAATGCCGTTGACGCCTTCGGCGCTGCCATCAATGACGATCGTATCCAGCGTGATGGAGCCATTGGCCGCCGGTTGCGTTCCGGGTGCCGCATTCGTCGTTTGCGCCTGCACCATACCACCGGATGCCAGCAGCAGCACGCTGCCAAGGGCGGTTGATGCGAGCCAGCCGCATCCCGTCTTATCGTTCAGATCAGTCATCTGGGACCCTTTATCATTCACGTCTTGCGGGGCACTGCCTCGCTTTTTCCACGTCTACTGGAAGCGCAATGTAATCTTGACTCTTCCACTCATCTTTTCGTTAAGACAAGCCGGTTGAGTTTGCAACTATAAGTGGACAGTAGTGGTAGACTTTTTGGGGATTGGCACAGGTTCCGCTTTTTAAAAGGTTCCGGCAGGGTATTTTGCGCGTCTGAAGCGCCGCGAATTTGGAGCGTGTCACATGGACTTCACAGACAAGCGTTTAACTTGTCCGAACGATGCCTGACCCGAAAGCGGGAACGCGTTGGTAAGGCACTGATGCCTCCTTTCCGCCCTTCCCTGTGATTCATCAATGTAACGAGAAGACTATTGAGAGTAGCAAATACCCTGCATCATGGCCGGTTTCTGGAATGCTTGAAGGCTCTGGAAAGCAGCGATGGTCTTACCCGCCAACAACTGGCCGACCGATTGTCATTGCATCCCGTATCGATTGGGTTGCTTCTTCGCAGATTGATCGATGAGGAGTTGGTCGTGGGCCGGGTCATCCATTCGGGCAAAACACGCGGGCGACCGGTTACGACCTTCTTCATCAACCCGGCCGGATCAGATTCGTCCGCCGCAAAACAGGAAGCCTTACAGCGTGGTGGCAGCGCGCGATGCCTGATCATAGGCGCCTGAAAGGAAACGCAGAACTGCGGCTATCTCCGAAAGGGTTTCTTCTGCAGGGCGCGCATTGATCGTTGACGCTACAAATAAGCGTTCCCGTATCTGGGCATAACGCGCGCAGGCGTCGGAGCCTTTTTCCGTAATCCTGATAGTTTTTTCTTTGGCAATTTTACCGGTGCTGACCAAGCCGGCAGCTTCCAGTTTGCGAATAGCGTAGGTGGCAACATGGGTGTCTTCAATATCGAGCACCAGGCAAATGTCCGCCAACTTCTTTTCCCGGTCTCGATGGCGTACCGAATGGAGTATGAGAATTTCTGTTGCTGAAAGCCCCGGCAGTCCGGCAGCGGCCATGCATCGAACCATCCAGCGCGAAAAGGCATGGGAAGCGAGGATCAAACCATATTCTACTTCGGAAAGACCAGGGGAACCACCATCGGCAAGATGTGCCGAAGACACGATGGGGCCGATTGACGTTACAGGCTTGAGATGCTTTGGCAGTGCTGTCGCAAATTGCTCTTTCTCTGCGTCATCATTATCCTGCGGCCCGGCCATCATATCTGCCCCCTTTTAATGACTTTATATCATCATTTTATCGATATATTGTCAATAATAATGGGCAGCATGCCTGTTACCTGATCAAGGCTTGCTCGACAATCTTGGCTGGAGATGGTGTTTTGATCCGGGGAAAGTCATAGGCGTTTACTTTCGAGGTCGCATATCCCGCCCCCACCAGCGCCTCGGCGAGTTTGACTGCGGCGGTAACGCCATCAATGACGGTAAGACCGGTCGCAATGCTTAGCCGCTCGCACAAGGCTGACATTCCGGCGCAGCCAAGCACAATCGCTTCGGCGCGATCTTCCAGCTTCGCCTTATGAATCTGAATGGTCAAAAGCCGCTCTGCCTCGGCAGGATCACTGTCCACCCCAAGCACCGGCAGGTCGATTGCACGAACATTGCGGCAATGGCGATCAGCGCCATAGGCTGAAACGAGATCTTCAATGATAGGGATGGAGCGGGGCAAGGTGGTAATGACTGTAAATCGGCGGCTGATCGTCATTGCCACCTGCACCGCAGCCTGACAAATGCCCACAACAGGACCACGCGCAATTTCCCGTGCCGCATGCAGCCCCGGATCATCAAAACACGCGATGACATAGGCGTCGACACCCTGCGCTTCGCCTTTGACAATTTCCGACAACATGCTCGGAACCGCCATTGCCTCGTCTGTGCCGCCCTCGATGCTGACGGGTGTATCCAGCGGATTGACGGCAGTCACGCGTGTTGTCGGGTTGGCAACCCGCATTGCGCTCTCAAGCACCTGGGCAGTCATGGAGGCCGTTGAATTTGGATTAATCAGATGAATATGCATGGTTCAGTTCCTTCACCGCGTCAGTCGCGCCGGGATTTAATGAAATCAGAGATTGACGGGGGTTCGAGAACGAACTGTCGGTCAGATGTGATGTAATTGTCAGCGTGAAGGCGGGCGATGGGCTGATAGACTTCAGGATTGACATAACGCCCTTCGGCATCGAGACAATCGCGGCGGACATGCATGTGCACGACCTCACCGAGAATGAGCACGCGGCGCGGATATTCGATCAGGCGTTCCACACGGCATTCTAGTGAGCATGGGGCCGTGGCCACATAATTGGCATCGAGCTTGGCGCATTTTTCCGCCTGAAGGCCCGCCATTTCCAATTCATCGATCTCGCTGTCAAAGCCCAAGCCGCAAACAAGCATTTGCTGGGCAATGGTCATATCAACCATATTGACGACGAACTCGCCAGTGCGGCGAATATTGATCATGGTGTCTTTTTCTTCACCAGATTGGCGCGGTTGCACACCAAGAACCACGATAGCCGGATCATGGGAGAAAACATTGAAGAAGCTCATGGGCGCCGCATTGCTGTGTCCAGCCTGCGAGCGGGTGGTCACAAGCGCAATGGGTCGCGGGCCGATAAAGTTGGTCAGCAGACGATACCGGCTGTCCGGTTCCAATGTTGTAAAGTCAAACTGCATTGCAACCTCCCCTCTCTATAATTATCGTGTACAATTTCTAGTATGAATTGTCTACAATTATGCAGACAAGATAAGTTGACATTTTTCGTTTGATCGCGAATGTCTGTGTTCAAGAGGAGGCGCGCAAATGACTGAACAAACAGGGGTTTCTGCACAGGATATTGTTGAACGTGTCTGGCTTTCCATCGCCGAGCGGCGGCTTCGTCCAGGCGTCCAGCTTAAAGAAGGCCAGCTCGCAGCGATTTTTGATGTCAGCCGCGCACGCGTCCGCCAGGCTCTTGCCGCGCTGGAGCGCGACGGTCTTGTCACGATCATCCCCAATCGCGGTGCCTTCGTTTGCCAGCCCTCGGTGGAAGAAGCACGCGACGTATTCTTCGTACGAAGAGCGGTCGAAAGGTGCATCGTAGACCGGCTTTGCAAATCCATCTCCAAGGCCAATGTCACAAGACTGCGAACCCACGTTGCCAAGGAAAGAACCGCCAACGCCCAGAACATCACGACCGATATTATCAAATTGTCCGGCGGCTTTCACTTGCTGCTTGCCGAAGTTGCCAGTTCCGACTTCCTCTTTGCTACGATGCGCGATCTGATTTCCAGAAGCTCGCTGATTACGGCGGTCTACCGCAATACCAATCGCTTCAATTGCGGCCCGGACGAGCACGCGGATATTGTTGAAGCGATTGCCCGTGGCGATCCAGAGACTGCGACAAAGCTTATGGAGCAT
This sequence comes from Phyllobacterium sp. CCNWLW183, assembly GCF_037203775.1. Taxonomy (NCBI): domain Bacteria; kingdom Pseudomonadati; phylum Pseudomonadota; class Alphaproteobacteria; order Hyphomicrobiales; family Phyllobacteriaceae; genus Phyllobacterium; species Phyllobacterium sp. CCNWLW183. Next base: position 56,770 of record NZ_JBBCBN010000005.1, read on the forward strand.
CATCTGGAACATGTCGAAACCGAGCTTGACCTGAGCGAAATCCGCGACCAGTCTCATGATCTGAAGTCCGCCCTGGCATAAATACCCTGTCTCATAGCGCCACGGCGGCTTCGCGTTCATCGACCAGATGACAGGCAATGCGGGTACCATTGCTCAACATGCGCACTTCGGGAATTTCCACTGAGCATCGCTTTGTTGCAATCGGACAGCGCGGATGAAATGTGCAGCCTGAAGGCGGCTTGAGCGGGCTTGGCACTTCACCGCTGGCGGGTGCGCGATTTCTGTTCGGGTTCTGCACATTCGGGATCGTTTGCAGCAGAAGCTGCGTATAGGGATGGCGGGGGTCGGCGAAAAGCTTTTCCGTATCGCCCTCTTCCACGATCCGGCCGAGATACATAACGGCAATGCGATCCGACATGTGCCGGACGACACTCATATCGTGGCTGATGAAAAGATAAGTCAGGCCAAGTTCGTCCTGCAATTTGCGCATGAGGTTGAGAACTTGGGCCTGAACAGACACATCGAGCGCAGAAGTCGGTTCATCGCATACGAGAAATTCCGGTTCGCTGGCGAGCGCGCGCGCAATCGATATGCGCTGTCGCTGTCCGCCCGAAAACTCATGTGGAAACTTTTCGCCATCGGAGATCGACAGGCCGACAATCTGAAGCAATTCCTCAACGCGGTCCGCAATCTCTGCTCGTGTCTTCAGCAACTTCAATTCACGCAGGGGCTCGGCGACAATGTTCTTGACGCGCCAACGCGGATTGAGCGATGCAAACGGGTCTTGGAAAATCATCTGCACGGAAAGTGGCGCGCCCTGCGCTCCGGGTGCAAAGCGAAGCGCGCCGCTGGTTGGCCGGTGCAGTCCCGTCACAAGGCGTGCAACGGTGGATTTGCCGCAACCGCTTTCGCCGACAATGCTCAGGCATCCGCCGGCAGGCACGGTAAAGCTGATATCATTGACGGCATGGAGATATTGGCGCGGTTTCCTCTCCAGAACCCGGCTGAGCCATGGCGCGGAAACATCGAATGTTTTGACAAGGCGCTCTGCGGTAAAGGCCGGCATTTTTTGTTGAATATCCATTATGCAACTCCTCCCGCATTCAGCCAACAGGCGCTCGCACCAGCACCGGCCGGGATCAGAACCGGCTGCTCGCGGGTACAGCGCGGACCAGCCGATTTGCAGCGTGTGTTAAAGGCGCAGCCATCAGGAATGGCATCAAGCCGTGGCATGGAGCCATCGATCTGGTTGAGCCGTTCGACCCGGGCAGCAAGCGCCGGAATGGAAGCCATAAGGCCGCGCGTATAGGGATGTTTTGATGCGTGCAGCACCTGTTCCACCGGACCGACCTCGATCAGCCGCCCCGCATACATGACCGCTACCCGGTCCGCGGCTTCAGCAATGACGCCCATATCGTGGGTGACAAGCATGATCGCGGTTTGCTTTTCCTTGCACAGTCGGCGCAACAGGGAAATGATCTGCGCCTGAATGGAAACATCAAGCGCCGTTGTCGGTTCGTCGGCAATGATCAGCCGGGGCGATGCGGCAAGCGCCAAGGCAATAACCACTCTTTGCCGCATGCCGCCGGAAAACTGATGCGGATAATGATCGACACGCTCGGAAGGTGAAGGAATGCCCACCTCGCCCAGCAGTTCAATCGCCCGTGCTTTCGCCTGTGCCTTGTTCATATCCAGATGTTGACGGATTGTTTCGGTCAACTGCGCGCCGACCGTGAACAGAGGATTGAGCGAGGTCAGCGGGTCCTGAAAGATCGCGCCAATCTTGCGCCCCCGAATCTTCTCCATCTCATAATCGTCGAGCGTGTCGATCCGCCGTTGTTCGAGCCAGATTTCGCCGCCGCTAATATGGCCGGGCCGTTCCAGCAGTCCCAATATGGACAGACCGGCCATCGACTTCCCTGCGCCGGACTCGCCTACCACACCAAGGATTTCGCCAGCCCTTATGTCGAGGTTGACATCCGAAAGCGCGGTGACCGTGCCATGGCGGCCGGGAAATTCCACCCTGAGGTTACGAACGTCAAGAATGAGTTGACCGGCTGCTTCACCCATTTGCGTTGCTCTCCATTGGATAGCTGGAAGGAAATATCTCGGATAGCGGCGGATGCGCCCAGCTTCGTTCCGGATATTTTGCGACAAGGCGGTCGAACTGTTCCTGCGCCTGTAGCTGCGCGGACTGCATGTCGATACCTGCAACCTTGCCGCCAAGCATTGAAAGTCGTCCGTCGACAAAGGTCGCGCGCGTTATCTTGCCTGATCCGCCTGTGACAATGGTTGTGATCGGATCAATTGCCGGTGTCATGATCACATCATCAAGGGCAAACACCGCAATATCCGCCCGCGACCCCGGTGATAGCTGGCCAATATCCGTTCTGCCCAGTGCTTTTGCCCCGCCAAGGGTCGCCGCATCAAAAAGATCAGCAGAACGCACACGGTCCGGCACGCCATCATTGATGCGGGAGGTTATCAAACCGACCAGCAGATTCATCAACATATCGGCCGGCGCCGTATCGGTACCCATTGCGATATTGATGCCTCGGCTGCGGCAGGCAGAGAAGGAATTGAGCGTGTTTCCGCCACGCGCTGAAACCAGCGGGCAATGAACGATGGAAACATTGTTTTCCGCATAGAGGCGCAAGTCTTCTTCAGTTGCGTTGGTCGCATGCGGCGCAATCAGCCGCTCACTCAGCAATCCATGCTTGGCAAGCCAAATGGGTGCCGTCGTGCCATGCAGCGCCCGCACTGTTTCAACTTCCATTATGCCCTGCGCCATATGCAGGCGTATCTTGCAGCCAAGTTCCTGCGCAGCAGCGTCCGTGCGCTTGAGCAATTCTATTGTACAGGTTTCCACCCGATCCGGCGCAAGCATGCCGCGCACAAGATCGCCGCCCCGCCCCGAATGCTCTGCGATAAATCGCACTGCATCGTCCAAACCGCGTAGCCCGCGTTCTTCATCAAAGACGGGAATGATCTGGCCCGGACTTTCCAGCACCATGCCGCCAGCACGATAGGCAGGGCTGAGATAGACCCGCAGACCCATTTCCTCCGCTGCATCCGCTGCCGCTTCAAATTCGGCGACTGTTTCGCCCCATTCACGATAAAAAAGCGAAGCGATGGGAGCCGCCGTCGTTATGCCGTTCAAAAGCAATTGTCCAAAGGCAAACCGCTTTTGAAAAACCAGTTCCTCCGGCGTGTACATTTCATAGGGACCGGCTTCAACATAGGATCGCGGCCAGACACGGCCCTTCGCCCAACCGGGATGGTTGTCGATACCCAGAATAGTCGTATCCAAATCGGACAAGGCGTCCAGATCGATCAGTCCCGGGCTGATCAAAGCCTTTCCAAAATCGACGCGGCGAGCCACCTCGCCCGCAAAATTATGGCCGACGAAAAGCACCTTGCCATCTTCGAACACAACCTCTCCCTTGCGGAACAGGCGATGAGTGCCATCGCTGTGACCAAGCACCCAATCGGCGGTCAGCAATGTCCTGCCTGCCGACCTGACGCCGAGTTGCAAACTATCCAGATTTCCTGTCATGGCATATCCACAATGGCTTGACCGGCGCGGGCTGTCACGCGCCCGCGCTTGATAACCAATGGACGCGGCGCCACGTCAACAACAGCATGGGCAAGCGTCTCGCCCGTCAGCAATGTCATGTCCGCATTGCATCCAATGTTCAGGCCATATCCTTCGATCCGCATGACATCAGCACCACCCTGCGAGACAATGTGCAGGACATGCTCCAACTCGTGATCTTTCCGCATTCCGTTTTTCATGCCGATGATCTTGGCACGGTCGAGCATATCAGGCTGACCCCAAGGCCCCCATGTATCACGAATGCCATCGCATCCGCCGCCAACCCGAACGCCTGCTTCCTTGAGCCTCATGACGGATGGCACTGCCGCCGATGGCGCGCCGGTTGTGAGGATTGCCACATCCAGCGCGGCTAGCTCATCAATCAGTTTGCCGACGCGCAGATAATCATTCATGCCGAGCGCGAAAGCATGACTTATGGCCACTTTTCCCTGCATGCCATTGGCACGGATACGCTCGAAAATCAGCTCCATCGTGAAGGCGCCAAGATCGCCTGTCTCATGGAGGTGGATATCGATTGGCCGCTGATGCTTGACGGCCAGCGCAAATATCGTGTCGAGCTGACCTTTCGGATCGCGGTCGATACCGCAAGGATCAATACCGCCGAGAACTTCGCAGCCCTGCGCAAGCGCTTCATCAAGCAGTTCCTTCGTTCCGGGCATGACCATAAGGCCGGACTGCGGAAATGCGACAATCTCGATATCGATGATATCGCGCAGTTTTTCGCGCGTTTCCCAAACGCCCTCGACAATGGAAAGCCCATGGGTGGGATCAATATCGACATGGCTGCGTATATGGGTTGCGCCGTGCGCTGCCAGGCCGATCGCATGACGCATGGATTGGCGATGCGGATCAATCCCGATCTCGCTGCGGTTTTCCCGCTCAAAGTCGATACGCTCGCGCAGGATCGCCGCGCGATTGTTCACATGCCAGGGCATGCCCCATGTGGTCTTGTCGAGATGGGTGTGCGCATCGATAAGTCCGGGGATAACGATAGAGTTGCCCCCATCTTCCACCGCCATGCCAGGCTTGGGCTCGAAACGACCGAAACCGGAAATTTCACCGTTCTCGACAAGGATGTCGCAGGTCTCGCCAGCCATGGGTCGCACATTGCGAAGCAGCAAATCGGTCATAAATCACCTATCTCAATTTTGGATTCAGGGCATCGCGCAGCCAATCGCCGAGCAGATTAACTGCAACGACAAGCAGGCATAGCTGAAGCACCGGAAAGAGCACGATCCACCAGGAACCGGAAAACAGGAACTGATTGCCGATACGGATCAAAGTTCCGAGTGAAGGCTGGCTTGGCGGCATGCCGATACCCAGAAAGGACAGCGTGGCTTCCGTCAAAATGGCCATGCCGAAATTCAAGGTGGCGGCGACGAGCACCGGCGTGAGCGTGTTTGGGAGAATGTGTTTGCCCATGATCCTGCGCGCAGGAACCTTGATCAGCCGTGCCGCGTGCACATAGTCCTTGCCGCATTCCACAATCGTCTGGGCGCGTACGGTTCGCGCATATTGCACCCATGCGGACAGGGCGATCGCAAACACCAACACGGCTGAGGCGCCCATCTCGCGAAGGTCCGCTGGCAACATCTGCCTCACCACTGTCGAAACCAGTATGGCAACTAGAATAGTGGGAATGGACAGCGTTATGTCGCCAATGCGCATCAGAAGATTGTCGATAAAGCCTTCGAAATAGCCCGCGACCAGACCCGCACTCATGCCGATCAGCAAGGAGAGCGCCACGGATGCTATGCCGATGAAAATGGAAATCCGCGTCCCGTACAAAATTGCCGAAAGCATGTCGCGGCCCTGCGTATCGGTTCCGAGCAGATAGGGCCACTCGCCACCTTCCTGCCAATAGGGTGGAAGCTCTGCTTTCCACATGTCGAGCTGCGCACCATCATAGGGATTTTGCATGGCGATCAGCGGCGCGAAAACCGCTGTCAGAATGAGCACTGCCAATATGACCGCGCCCGCAATCGCAACCTTGCTATGCTTGAACGACCACCACAGGTCACTGTTGCGAATGCGCTTGTGCAAAGGCGGTCGCGCCGGTCTTGGCAATTTGGGTGGCTTGGTTGCATCAATGGTCATTGATCCGGTCTCTGCTCTAGCGTGTGCTGCGCAAGCGGGGATCGATCACTGCATAAGCAATATCCACCAGCATGTTCAGAACAACGAAAATGAAAGAAATGATGCACAGATATGCGGCCATGACCGGAATATCGATGAATGTCACCGCCTGAATAAACAGCATACCCATTCCCGGCCACTGGAACACGGTCTCGGTGATCAGGGCAAAAGCAATCAATGAACCAATATTCATGGCGGTCATGGTGACAACGGGCATCAGGCAGTTTCTCAAGGCGTGCCGGAAATAAATCCGCCAACGGGGGATACCCCTCGCCCGCGCAAACTTTACAAAGTCAGAGCGCAGCACTTCCAGCATTTCGGCGCGCACCAGCCGCATTATGAGTGTAATCTGGTAAAGCGACAGCGCGATTGATGGCAGGATAAGCGCCAGACGCCCCGATGGAGTAAGAAGCCCCGTCGACCACCAGCCAAGCTTGACCACGTCGCCGCGCCCGAAAGCGGGCAGCCAGCCGAGACTGACCGAGAAGACCAGAATAAGCAGGATACCGACAACAAAGCTCGGTAACGACACGCCTACAATGGAAATGAACTGCAATCCCTCAGTGTACCACTTGCCGCGCTTGATAGCTGTCAGCACGCCAAGTGGTATTCCAAGGACAAGAGATATCAATGTTGCCACCAGCACAAGCTCAAGCGTTGCTGGAAAACGGTCGGCAATCAGCGTCAGAACATCCTGTCCGTTGCGGTAGGAAATTCCGAAATTGCCCTGCGCTGCATTGACGACGAAGCGAACATATTGCGTTGGCAAACCATCATTAAGACCAAGCCGCTCGCGCAGCTCGTTCCTGTCTGCCTGCGTCATCTGTTCGTTCGCCATCAACTCAACCGGATCACCTGCGAGCCGGAAAATCAGGAAGGCGAGCATGGCTACTGCGAGCATAACCAGAATTGCGTTTCCTAAACGCCTCACAATAAAAACCAGCATATAGTGCGCTCCCTATCCGTCCGCCTCGCAACTAACGAAGCCGACCGCCAGACTTATTTGGCAATATGTGTCAGCCAATGGCGAGGTTTATTGTCCGCCAGCTGAACGATGCTATCGACCTTGCCCGTCATTACCCAGGCCATGGGCTGCTGATGGAGAGGAAGCATGATGATCTCATCCTTGACCATTTGCAGGGCCTTGGTCTGCAGTTCCAACCGCTTGGGCCTGTCCATCTCGGTCGACGCCTGAACGATCAGCTTGTCGATTTCAGGATAAGACCATCCACCCCAATTGAAGACTCCGGCATTATCCGTCTTTGTCTGGATCATCTGAAGCAGGATGGAATAGCTGTCGAGCATTGGCTCATTTGCCCAGCCGATCAGGTAAACATCCGCCTTGCCATTTGCGCGTTTCGGCGTTTGTGCGGCTGCTGGCGCAATATCGAGCTGAGGCTTGAAACCACCGCGACTGAGCATATTGATCATGCCCTGGCACAGTTCTTCCTCATTGACATAGGCGTCGGTGGTGCAGACGAAGGTAAAGGGTAAATCGGTCGCGCCAGCTTCTGCCAGTAGCTTTTTGGACAGTTCCGGATCAAATGGTACGGGCTTGTCGAGCGCTTCCGTATAGCCTGGAATTTCCGGTGCAATGATTGCTCCGGCTGTTCGCGATTTGCCGCGCATGATGCGCTTCTGGATCAGTTGCGGATCGAGCGCATGAGCAAATGCCTGACGCACGCGCAGATCGTTGAACTTGTTCTCCGTGCCATTGTCGAGCTTGGCCTTGCGGTTGAAACCGATCATCACGGTCCGAAGATCGGTACGCTCCATGACTTTAAGGTTTGGCTGAGCCGCAAGGCGCGGAATATCCTGCGATGGAGCATTGTCCGTGAAATTGATCTCTTCTGAAAGCAGCGCCGCAACGCGGGTTGCTGCCGAAACGATGGGTGTAAACTCGATGCGGTCGACATTGGCGTCGGACTTGTCCCACCATTGCGTATTCTTCACCAGAATGGTCTTGCTGTCGGGCACCCGGCTCTCGACGACGAAGGGTCCGGTTCCATTCGCATGGTAGGTTGCATAGCCTTCCAGCTTCGCACCCACATCGGTTGGCTTCAGCGAATTGTTGTCGGTCAGCCAAGTCTCATCGAAAATGTGAATATTGGTAAGATCGTTAAGGAGCAGCGGGTAAGGCCCCGTCAATTCAATATCGATCGTATAGTCATCAACTACCTTGGCTGATTTATAGGCCGGCAGATTACCGCGAAGCGGCGATGTCTTGTCGCTCACGCGTGTCAACGAGGCCAGCACATCCGCAGATGTAAACGTTGCGCCATTGTGGAACTTGACGCCCTGACGCAGATGAAAGCGCCAGACATTATCCGAGACAACTTCCCATGAGGTCGCAAGAGCAGGCTCAATCTGCAATTTCGCGTCATATCTGACGAGGCCTTCATAAACATGGTTCAGGAAGGCGATCGTATAACTATCCCCGTAGGAATAGGGATCGAGCGAGTAGATATCACGGGGCGCGCCCCATTTCAAAGTTTCGGCATGACTGGGTAAAATGAGGGTCAATGCCACCGTGGCCGCTAGGCCTAGTTGCTTAAACATTCTGGTTGTGCTCCGCTTCTGGATGTTGGTCGCCCCCTTGAACGGAGGTCTTCCCTTGCTTATCGGATAGCGCCGAAGCGCTACCAATTACTCGCTCATGCGCGTCAGCCAGTGCCGTGGCTTGTTATCAGCCCGGATTACGACACTCTCAATCTTGCTGCTTGTGGCCCATGCCATTGGCTGCTGATGCAAAGGGATCATGATTGCCTGATCCTTGGCGAATTTCAGTGCCGCAGTTTCAATTGCCAGCCGCTTTTCCCGGTCCTGCTCCAAGGCGGCGTCTTTCACCATTTTGTCGAGTTCGGGATAGGACCAGCCACCGTAATTCGCCACGCCATCGGCACCGCGGCGGGTGGAAAGCACCTGAACCAATATTGAATAGGCATCAAGCGTAGGCTCATTTGCCCAGCCGACCATATAAACATCGGACTTGCCGCTCGAACGCTTGGGCGTCTGCACAGCACGCGGTCCTATATCGAGCGTTGGCTTGAATCCCGCCCGGCTCAACATGTTGACGACACCTGAGCAAACGTCCTCCTCGTTCACGCTTTCGTCGTTCATGCAAAGATAGGTAAAGGCCAGATCAGTCTGCCCCGCTTCGGCAAGGAGCTTGCGGGACAATTCCGGATCATAGGTTGCAGGCACGTCAAGCGTGGCATCATAACCGGGGATCTCGGGTGCAACCAAAACGCCTGCCGGATGCGCCAGTCCGCGCATGACCTTCTTGTTGATCAGGTTCCGGTCAATGGCGTGATCAAATGCCTGCCGGACCCGCAAATCATTGAATGGATTGTCGCGGCCATCGGTCAATTTTTCGCGGCGGTTAAAGGCAATCGAAATCGTGCGCAAATCGGAGCGCTTGTCGACCTTTATGCCCTGCGTTGCTTCAAGGCGGCTGATATCCTGAATGGGAGCCGCATCCACCAGATCGACCTCGCCGGATAATAGCGCTGCGACACGCGTTGCCGCTGAAGTGATCGGGGTGAATTCAATGCGATCGAGATTGTGCTTCTTCTCGTCCCACCAGCCTTCATTCACGACGAGCGTCGTCTTGCTGTCCGGCACGCGGCTTTCCAGCTTGAAAGGCCCGGTGCCATTGGCGTGGTAGGTTGTATAACCTTCAACCTTAGCGCCGACATCGGTGGGCTGCTCGCTCTTATTATCCGCAAGCCACTTCGCGTCGAACATGAAGATGTTTGTCATATCATTGAGAAACAACTGCGATGGCGCTGAAACCTCGATATCGACCGTGTACTGGTCGACCTTCTTCGAGCCGGCATAGAGCGGAATATTTCCTCTCAAGGGCGATGATGGCGCGCTGACCCGCTTGAGCGAAGCAATGACGTCATCGGCGTCAAAATCCGAACCATCATGAAACTTTACGCCTTGGCGCAGCTTGAAACGCCAATATTTATTGTCGATCAGCTGCCACTCGGTGGCCAATGCCGGAACGACTTCAAATTCCGGCGTGTAACGCACCAGACCTTCGTAAATATGGTTCAGAAAGGCGAGATTTGAGGTCGAGCCATAGGAATAGGGATCCAGGGAGAATATGTCCCTCTGCCCTGCCCATTTAAGCGTCGCCGCCTCTGCGGCTGTTCCCAATAACAGGATTGATGTCACCGCCATCAGAATGGATTTTCGCATTCGCATCATCAATGTTTCCCTCTTCCGCGAGTGCCTTTTGCAAGCTTGACCGCGATTTATTGAAAGCATAGGGCCATAAGGATTTCTCTTTGTCAACGATATTGTCGACAATTTTACGAGGGATTGGCACCAATATGATTGACAAGCCAGAGCATCGCTTTGAGCGGGCGCGTTTTGGTTGGGAGCAAAGCCGCTGCTCGAATCTATACCATTCCGGCAGTTCTTTCGCGGCGAACAAATCTTGGTTTGACCTACCTTAACCCTATTGCCGCAAATAAAGTGAACCATAAAAGAAATTGGTTGCGTCGTTGTTTATTGTTAAATAGGCTAAATTTTAGTGGAAAGTGCGACAAGCCTTAGAGACGCGCTTTATACTCTCATTTATACACCAAGGCATGCGTCTCACATTTGTGAACCATTCTTCATATTGATCCGCTTCTGAAGGTTTCCCATGCCCGTTCGTGCCAAACCTGCTGCAAATTCCGGGCACGCCCTTGAGCGCCTGCGCATATTGCTGAGTTCTGTTCCGCTGGGTGGCGAATTGCGCCTTCCACCGGAGCGTGAATTGGCCGAGGAAATCGGTGTGGGACGGCGCGCTCTTCGCCGAGCGCTTGAGGTTCTGGAAGATGAAGGCCTTATCTGGCGTCAGCAGGGCAAAGGAACTTTTGCCGGTTCCCAACAGGTCTCAAGCACGCTGCGGGTCAGCAATCTGGCAGAATTTACCAATCCGCTTGAGGTGATGGAGGTGCGCATTGAAATCGAGCCGGTTCTCGCACGCATCGCTGCCACGAAAGCCACACCCGTTCTTATACAGCAGCTGGAAAGGCTCGCATCCAAGGCAAAAGATGCCACCGACATTGATTCCTGGGAGCTTTGGGACGGCGCGTTCCATCGCAAGATCGCGGAATCTGCGGGCAATCAACTTTTCATTCTCTTCATGGGAATGATCGACCAGATTCGCCAGAACGATGCCTGGCGTCACTTTCGTGAACGGACCCGGTCCTCGGGTCGCACAACCCTTTCAGTAGAGCAGCACGACGCGGTGATTGAGGCTATTCGCCGGTTCGATCCTGCCGAGGCAGAGGCTGCCATGCGCAAGCATCTGCTCTCCATTCGCAGCGCAGTCATTGAAGCCATGCAGCTTACAGACAGCGTGGCGCCAGTTTGGGACGTAGCGCCCAATGATAAAATCAGCAGTAAAAAAAGTTCAACTACAGAGGGAATCCAATGAACTGCATCAAGAAACTCCTTTTAACCGCCGCCATTGTTGGTTCGGCCTCCGCAGCCTTTGCTGCCGACCTGCGCATAGGTCTGCAGGATGATGCGGATATTCTGGATCCGCACCGCGCCCGCACTTTCGTCGGGCGCATCGTCTTCACCTCGATGTGCGACAAGCTTTTCGACATTAACGAAAAGCTGGAGATCCAGCCTCAACTCGCCAAGGAATGGTCCTGGTCGGAAGACGGCAAGGTGCTTACCGTCAAGCTGCGCGACAATGGCAAATTTCATGATGGCACAACAATTGACGCCGCCGCTGTAAAAGCCAATCTCGAACGGGCGAAGACGCTGCCGGAATCACTGCGCAAGAGTGAAGTCGCCTCCATCGCTTCGGTTGATGCGGTCGATGCGACAACGCTCGTGATCCACCTGGTCAAGCCGGACGCATCGCTGCTGTCGCAGCTCTCGGATCGTGCGGGCATGATCCTGTCACCCAAAGCTTTCGAGGGTGGCGATTTTGGCGAAAACCCTGTTTGCTCGGGTCCTTACAAGTTCGTCGAGCGCATTCAGAATGACCGCATCGTTCTTCAGAAATTCCCGGATTATTGGGACGCGGCAAATTACAAATATGACAAGCTGACCTTCATTCCGATCTCGGACTCGACAGTGCGCCTGGCAAATCTGCGCTCGGGCGATCTTGATCTTATCGAGCGTATTGCCCCTTCTGATATCGAAGCCGTAAAGGGCGATTCCAATCTGGCATTTTATCCAGTCACCGGAACCGGCTATCAGGCTTTGACCTTCAACATGAAGAAGGGTGACAAGGATACGTTTCCGATCGGTCATGACAAACGCATTCGTCAGGCTTTTGAACTGTCTATCGATCGCAACGTCATCAACGAGGTCGTCGGTCAGGGCATCTTCCAGCCTGCCTATCAGCCATTTCCACCAACCAGCTTTGCCTATGACAAGAAGTTCGAAAGCCGCCAGCGCGATGTGGCCAAGGCCAAGGCTTTGCTCGCCGAAGCTGGTCATGAGCGCGTCAAGCTGGAAATCGCTTTCGGCAATAACACCGCCTCGCAGCAAATCTATGAGCTGATTCAGGCGATGTCGGCCGAGGTCGGTTTTGATATCTCGCTGCGTCCGACAGAATTTGCCGCGCTGCAATCGGCGCTGAAGGACGGCTCCTTTGAAGCCGGTCAGAGCGGCTGGTCAGGTCGCGCCGATCCGGATGGTAATATCCACGCATTTGTAAGCTGCAAGGGCAATCTCAATGACGCTCATTTTTGCAGTGAGAAAGTGGATGCGCTGCTTGAAGAGGCCCGCAGCCTGACCGACCCGGTCAAGCGCAAGGCGCTTTATGATCAGGTCCAGGAGATTACCCAGGACGAACTGCCCATCGTCTACCTTTATTACCAGCCATGGCCATTTGCGGCACGTGCCAATGTAAAGGGTTTCACGGCCTATCCTGATGGCATGATCCGCCTGAAGGGCGTTTCAACCGAAGGCTGATCTTCATGGGCTGGGGCGGCCCATCCGCGGCCGCTCCCTTGCCTTCCCGTTTCCAGTTTTAAAGTGTTGCCCCATGATCGAGATTGTTTTCAGACGATGCATCGTCGTCCTGCCCACGCTGCTTCTCGTGTCCATTATAGTATTCGGTATGCAGAAGCTTCTTCCCGGCGATCCAATCCTCACCATGGCAGGCGAGGACCGGGATCCGCAAACCATAGCCTATCTGCAGGAGAAATATCGTCTCAATGATCCGATCCCCGTCCAATATGTCGCCTGGCTCGGACAGATCTTGCGGGGCGATCTTGGAATTTCTTTGCGCACCGAGCAGCCCGTCCTTAGTCTGATTGCGCAGAAACTTCCTGTCACTATCCAGCTGGCCGCATTTGCCATGGTCATAGCCTTTATAATCGGCGTGCCCGCAGGCATTATTTCTGCGATACGCAAGGGCACGGCCACGGATTATGCAATCAATGTCGTGGCATTGTCCGGCCTTTCAATTCCCAATTTCTGGCTTGGCCTCATGCTCATTTTGCTGGTATCGGTGCAATGGCAATTGCTTCCGGCTTCCGGCTACACCTCGCCCCTGGAAGATCTCGGCCAGAACCTGCGCACGATGATAATGCCGGCCTTTGTTCTGGGAACCGGACTTGCCGGTGTTCTCATGCGCCACACCAGATCCGCCATGCTCGGTGTATTGCGCTCCGACTATGTGCGGACGGCGCGAGCCAAGGGGCTCAATGAAAAGACAGTGATCCTGCGCCATGCGCTGAAAAACGCGCTGGTTCCGATCATCACCCTATCGACGCTGCTGTTTGGTGAATTGCTCGCGGGCGCTGTTTTGACCGAACAGATATTCACCATTCCCGGCTTTGGAAAATTGATCGTCGATGCCGTCTTCACCCGTGATTATGCCGTGGTGCAAGGCGTGGTGCTTTGCACGGCCGTCGGCTTCATCCTGATGAACCTTCTCGCGGATATTCTCTATATCGTTGTCAATCCACGCCTGAGAGATGCATCATGAGTGCCATCACTTCCCATCGCAGCAGCTCTTTCAGCCGCCAATTGTCCAAATTCACGCGCAACAAGGCAGCCGTTGCCGGGGCCATTATTGTCGGCATCTTCGTGGTCCTCGCGATCTTTGCGCCCCTGATTGCTCCCTATGATCCTTTTCAGACGAGCTTCACCACGATACGCAAGCCGCCTTCCGCGCAATTCTGGCTTGGGACGGATGAGCTTGGACGCGATATTTTCTCGCGCATGATCTATGGCGCACGCGCATCCTTGATGGCGGGCGGTGTATCGGTCGTGATTGCGGTCATTGTCGGTGTGCCCTTTGGCCTGCTTGCCGGATATTTCGGCGGCTGGATCGATGGCGTTATTTCGCGTCTGGTCGATGCAATGCTGGCCATCCCCTTCCTCATTTTTGCGATTTCACTCGCGGCATTCCTCGGTGCCAGCCTGACCAACGCCATGATCGCCATTGGCCTGTCAGCCGCGCCGATCTTTGCCCGCCTCACTAGAGGACAGGTTCTATCGGTCAAGGCGGAGGAATATGTGGAGGCAGCACAGGTTATCGGCCTGCGGCACCCGCGCATCATCCTGCGTTATATCCTGCCGAACTCAATTCCTCCCGTCATTGTACAGGCTACGCTGACGATCGCGGCGGCTATTATCGCAGAAGCCAGCCTGTCTTTTCTCGGCCTTGGCCAGCAGCCACCCAATCCTTCCTGGGGTTCAATGCTGAATACCGCCAAGAACTTCATCTCGCAGGCACCCTGGATGTCGCTATGGCCGGGGGCTGCAATCTTCCTCGCCGTTTTGGGCTTCAACCTTCTTGGTGATGGCCTGCGCGACGCAATCGACCCGCGTGAATACTAAGAATTCATACAAAGCAGGAACAATAAATGTTTACGACGAGACCGGAAATTTTGGGCACCTTTGGTGTCGTGACCTCGACGCATTGGCTCGCCTCGGCAGCGGGAATGGCCATGCTGGAATGCGGCGGCAATGCCTTCGATGCTGCGGTAGCCGCTGGCTTTGTGTTGCAGATTGTAGAGCCCCATCTTGTCGGGCCTTCCGGTGAAGTGCCTATCATTCTTTACTCTGCGCAGACACAAAAGACGGAAGTCCTTTGCGGGCAAGGCGTGACGCCGCAAGCGGCAACCATCGAAGCTTACAAGGCGCTGGATCTTGATCTCGTCCCTGGTTCCGGACTTCTGGCCGCCGTTGTGCCCGGCGCGTTTGACGCATGGATGGTTCTTCTGCGTGATCACGGCTCCATGAAGCTGCGGGATGTGATGGAACCTGCGATCCATTATGCCCGGCACGGGCATCCGCTGCTTCCGCGCGTTGCCAACACCATCAAGGACAATGCCGATTTCTTCGCCAAGGAATGGCCGACTTCAGCGGCAACCTGGCTGCCCGGCGGCATAGCTCCTGAAGCCAAGAAACTGTTTTGCAATCCTGTCCTTGCCGATAGCTATCAGCGCATTGTCGACGAGGCTGAAGCAGCAGGCGGAAATCGTGAAGCCACAATAGAGAAAGCGCGCGATGCATTTTATCGTGGTTTTGTCGCTGAGGCGATCGATCGCTTCTGCCGCCAGACCGAAGCCATGGATACCAGCGGTCGCCGCCATAAGGGTCTTTTGACCGGCGAGGACATGGCAGGCTGGAGCGCTACCTATGAAACTCCGCTGACCTATGATTACCACGGCTGGACTGTTGCCAAGACAGGCCCTTGGGGACAAGGCCCGGTATTCCTCCAAACATTGGCGCTGCTCAAAAAGCTTGATATTGCCGCCATGAAGCCGGACAGCCCCGAATTCATACATACCGTAACCGAGGCCATGAAACTCGCTTTCGCTGACCGGGAGGTTTATTACGGCGATCCGGATTTCGTGGATGTTCCAATGGAAGCGCTTCTGTCTGATGCATATAGCGATCAGCGGCGTGCGCTCATCACCAATGAAGCATCGATGGAATTGCGCCCAGGCACGATTCCGGGTTTTGAGGCACAGCTCAAGACGGCAATGTCACAAGTTCGCTATGCCAGTGCCAGCGGTGATATTGCACCGGGTGCCGGTGAGCCGACAATGGCGCATTTGCGCACTGAAAAGCGCGGCGACACTGTTCATATCGATGTCATCGACAAATGGGGCAATATGGTTTCCGCCACGCCGTCGGGTGGTTGGCTGCAATCATCACCAGTTATTCCCGAGCTTGGCTTTGCGCTCAACACGCGGGCGCAAATGTTTTGGCTGGAACCCGGCTTGCCAGCCAGCATGGCCCCGCTTAAACGTCCCCGCACCACATTGACGCCATCGCTGGCGCTTTATGAAGGAAAGCCGCGTCTGGTTTTCGGAACGCCGGGCGGCGATCAGCAGGACCAGTGGCAATTGGCAATGTTCCTGCGCCGGGTCCATCACGGCCTCAATTTGCAGGAAAGTATTGACCTGCCCTTGTTCCATACCATGCATTTCCCCTCCTCCTTCTATCCGCGCGAGGCAATCCCGGGCCGCCTTGTCGTTGAGGAGAGCTTTGGCCGGGAAACAATCGATGCGCTCAAAGCACGTGGCCACGATGTCGAGATTGTTCCCCAATGGTCGGTCGGGCGGTTGACCGCCGCCGAGCGGGACCCGGATGGCATTTTGCGGGCAGCTGCAACGCCGCGCCTCATGCAGGCCTACGCAATCGGGCGCTGAAGCATCGGCGTTCCGGCGTCGAAACTTGGCGGTCTCCAGTTAAGGAAACAATATGTTCGGTATTCCTGTTTTTGAGTTGTCTTTGCTGGTGGTCGGACTGCTGGTTGCCGGCGCAGTAACCGGCCTGCTTGCCGGTCTGTTCGGTGTCGGTGGCGGCGCGGTTGCTGTTCCGGTTCTCTATGAATTGTTCCGTTTCATGGAAGTACCGGAAGAAGTCCGCATGCCGCTATGCATCGGCACTTCGCTCGCCATCATCATCCCGACCTCGCTGCGCTCCTTTTATGCCCATAAGGCCAAGGGCGCTGTGGATATGACAATCCTTGGTAAATGGGCTGTGCCTGTCGTGCTCGGCGTGGTTCTTGGCAGTTTTATCGCGCGCTATGCTCCCGCCGATCTCTTCAAGATCGTCTTTGTGGTGGTTGCAGGCGCTTCGGCGATCCGCCTGCTGTTCGGCAATGACAAATGGCGTCTTGCCGATGACCTTCCGGCTGGCTGGCTCATGCGCTTTTACGGGCTTTTGATCGGCGTTCTCTCATCACTCATGGGTATTGGCGGCGGACAATTGTCAAATTTGTTCATGACGTTCTATGGCCGCCCTATTCATCAGGCGGTGGCGACATCATCAGGCCTTGGCATATTGATCTCAATTCCCGGAACGCTTGGCTATATGTATGCAGGCTGGCCGCGCGCGTCGGAGTTTCCCGATGTCGTTGCCCTGCAATTCCCCATTGCCATCGGCTATGTTTCGCTGCTGGGGCTTGCCCTTTTCATCCCGACCACGGTTCTGACTGCCCCGATCGGAGTGAGGCTTGCGCATTCCTGGTCCAAGTCAAAGCTGGAAATGGCCTTTGGCATTTTCCTTCTGCTGATCTGCCTTCGCTTCCTTGCCAGTGTTCTTTTCTAAGCTTCAGACGAGAGATACAAAATGACCCCTCCCATTCTTTCCGTCACCAAGCTGCGTACCTCCTTTTACAATGATGGGGCGTGGACGCCGGTCATTCGCGACATCTCATTTGACATCGCGCCGAGGACGACGGTGGCTATCGTCGGCGAATCCGGTTCGGGCAAAAGCATGACCGCATTGTCCATCATGCGGCTGCTGCCGGGTGGCAACAGCAAGGTCGAGGGCAATATTGCACTGGCAGGGCGATCGCTTCTGGACCTGCCGGAGCGGGAGATGCGCAATGTGCGCGGCAACGAAATTGCCATGATCTTTCAGGAGCCGATGACCAGTCTCAATCCAAGCCTGACCATTGGATTTCAGATCGCTGAAGCCTTGATGCGCCACCGCAATATGAGCCTGACCCAAGCCGAGGCTGAAGTCATCCGGCTTTTGGATCGTGTGCGCATCCCTTCTGCAAAATCGCGCGCTAATGATTATCCGCACCGGCTGTCCGGCGGGATGCGTCAGCGGGTCATGATCGCCATGGCGCTCGCGTGCAAGCCGAAACTGCTGATTGCGGATGAGCCTACCACCGCGCTCGATGTTACCATTCAGGCTCAAATTCTCGAACTCATCCGGGACTTGCAGGATGAGGATGGAATGGCCGTCCTCTTCATCACGCATGATATGGGTGTGGTTGCCGAAATTGCCGACCGCACTATCGTGATGTTACGCGGCGATGTTGTCGAAAGCGGCGATACCGCCGATATTTTCGCCAATCCCCAGCATGCCTATACGCGCTCGCTTTTGTCTGCCGTGCCGAAGCTTGGCTCCATGATCGGCAAGACACGGCCGCTTCGCTTTCCTCTGGTCGATCAGCAAACCGGCATAGCCGCTGAACCACCCGAGGGCATTGATACGGTTGAGGCTACAAAGCCAATTCTAGAAGTAAAAAACCTGACCAAATATTTCGACATCCGCAAAGGCGTGTTGCGTGGGCTGGCTGGCCGCGTGCATGCGGTCGAGAATGTCTCGTTCAATATATATCCAGGCGAAACGCTTGCTCTGGTTGGCGAGTCCGGCTGCGGCAAGTCAACAACGGGCCGCTCGATTGTACGGCTGACCGCGCCGACAAGCGGCTCGATCCGGCTTGCCGGGGATGACATTCTGAATATCGAAAAATCCTCGTTCCGCGACATGCGCAAGCGCATGCAGATGATCTTTCAGGACCCCTATGCCAGCCTTAATCCGCGTATGCGCATCGGCGAGAGTATAGCCGAACCAATGATTGCCCATGGCACCGAAACACCGAAACGTGCGCGCGAACGCGTGAGCGAGCTTTTGAAGAGCGTCGGCATGAGCGGCGATGTCTATGACCGCTACCCGCATGAATTCTCCGGCGGCCAGCGCCAGCGCATATGCATCGCCCGCGCCCTGTCTTTGGGACCGCAGCTCATCATTGCCGATGAGGCGGTTTCCGCGCTCGATGTTTCCATCAAGGCACAGGTGATCAATCTGATGCTGGACCTGCAGGAAAGGTTGAAACTGGCCTTCCTGTTCATTTCACATGATATGGCCGTGGTTGAACGCATAAGTCACCGCGTGGCAGTGATGTATCTTGGCGAGATTGTGGAGATCGGAACGCGTGCAAGCGTGTTCGGCAATCCGCAGCATCCCTATACACGCAGGTTGCTCTCTGCGGTGCCCATGGCTGATCCAAGCCGGCGCGCCGGCAAAAAGCGGTTGGTCAATGATGAATTGAAGAGCCCGATCCGCGCTGTCGATTATCAGGTTCCGATCCGCCAATTCAAGCAAGTGGGGCCTGACCATATGGTTCAGGAGTGGGGAGCCGAGTGGAGTTGATCGCCGCCCCGTAGGGTCTAAAGTTCGTTGTCTACCATATCCGAAACGCATTCCTTCAGCGGGGCGACCAGCTCCCACATGCGGCGTTCGTCATTCACCGTAATTTGAGCAGTGCCACGCAGCGCCAGCGGCGTGGCACGCTGCAATACAACATATCCAAAGCCGGATTTCTGTTCGACTTTAACAGTAGGCGCATTGTTGGTTTCGTCCCAACGGAGTTTTAAAAGCTCTTCGTCGACGCTGCCCTCAATCGCCCAGGAAATAGTGATCATGCCCTGCGAGGATGCGAGGACGCCGTATTTTGCTGAGTTCGTCGCCAGCTCGTGCATGGCCATTCCTATATGCAAGACTGCGGGCGCTGCGAGGATCAATTGAGGCCCGTCAACGGTTATGAGCCCATCATGTTTAAACGGTTTCAGCTGATCATTGATCAGCGTTCTCAGATCGCCGCCTTTCCAATCTGTTGAAACCAGAACGTCATGCGAGCTGGCGAGCGATGCTATGCGTTCATTTATCTGACGTTGAAACTCCTCAACGCTCTGCGTTCGCTTTGCGGTTTCACGAATGATGGACATCATGACCGCATACTGGTTCTTCACGCGATGATTGACTTCGCGAAGCAAAAGCCGAATGCGCCGCTCATTGTCACGCGAAACAGTGATGTCACGCGCGATTTTTGAAGCGCCGACAATCCTGCCATTCTCGTCCTTGATGGGTGAAACAGTGAGCGAGACGGGAATGAACGAGCCGTCTTTTCTGACACGAAGAGTTTCGAAGCTTTCAACCACCTCACCAGCCCGGACACGGGAGATTATCTCGTCTTCTTCGCTCTGATGACTCTCGGGGATGAGAATGCGAATGCTCTTGCCGATGACCTCTTCCGCCTTGTAGCCGAAAAAGTGCTCGGCCGCCGGGTTCCAGCTCGTAATGATACTGTTTAGATCCTTGCTGATGATTGCATCAAATGAACTATCAACGATGGCAGCTAATCTGGCGGCTACCAGATGGTGTTCTTCGTCCGCATTCACTTATCCATTCTCCACAAGATCAGCCAGAACATGCAATGGTCAGCTTCGGTACAGTATCAACTGGCTTCGCATTAGCAAGACAAGGTTTCTGGTAAGCCACACGAAACCCCATCTGCCGATGCGAAAAGCAACAAGCCGGTTATGCCTCGGTTTTTTCACCTGGATATGCATTGGTTTTGAGAAGATTGGCAAGATGTGCGGTGTTTCGTGCCAGCATCGCCAATGTATTGGTGACGACATCAGGCACCTTTGTCAAATCCACGAAATTGACGCTGCCCATGGCCTCCCCCACCCAGTAACTCACGGCATTTGGTGCAAGCGAAAAACCCACATCGTTCAAGGCCTGATAAAGTTCGGCAGAGACATGATGCGCCCCGTCTTCATTGCCAACAACAGCCACGGCTGCAACCTTGCCATAGGTGAGCATGCGGCCTTGATCATCCGTTTCTTCCAGAAAGGCATCCATGCGTTCGAGCGCGCGCTTGCAAACACTTGAAGGCTGGCCCATCCAGATCGGCGTGCCAAGAATGAGTATGTCGGATTCAAGCAGTCTCTTTCTTATGGAGGGCCAGTCGTCCCCCTCACCCTCATCGGATTTCACGCCGGGTTTGACGTTGAATTCGGCAAGACGAAGCGATGAGGTTTCAACGTCAAAGGGCTCAAGAGATTCGGCAATCAGATCAATCATCCTTTGTGTTGACGACTGTCCATCGACCTTCAGCGTGCAATTAATGGCAAGTGCTTTAAGCGTCATGATTTCAGAACCTTTTGGTGGTTGTCCGAAAGGAAACCGTCCATACAGTCCAAGGTTCCGAATTAGCTCAATTTATCACGGTGGCGAGGGCCGGATGGGGATTGCAACTGCAACGCCCCGATGTATCTTAACACCATCTAATATGGGCAATAAATTTGACCGATGAATCACTTTCTGAAAAGAATCCGCCCAAGCGGATGCCCCGTTGGATCCTTTGGTCGATCCTGACTGCTGCTGCCTTTATAATATTGTTGGTCCTTGGCATTGGCATCACCTATCTCACGATGATCTCCAATGTCAGGCACATCAAGGTCACGTCCGATGAACTGGGCGAAAACCGTCCTGCCAAAGCGTCACCATCGGCGATAAATATCCTTCTGGTAGGGTCGGATCGCCGGGAAGGAAATGATGCGGCTCGTTTTGGCGAGCGCACGGATACAATCATGCTGGTGCACCTGCCTGCCGACCGCAGTGAACTGACCATCATCAGCTTTCCGCGGGATTTGCGAGTTCGGCTGCCCGGATGCGTCGCGCGCAATGGCCTGCCGGGACAAAGGGCGCAGCGCGGCATTATCAATTCATCATTCAGTACCGGGGGCATCGGGTGCATCTGGAAGACCATTGAAACGCTCACCGGCATCCATATTGATCATTTCGTCATTGTCGATTTCACGGGGTTCAAAACGCTGGTGGATGCGGCCGGCGGCGTCGAGGTCTGTCTGCCCGAACCGATCCACGATACCTATGTTCCCCTCGACCTGCCATCCGGTTTGCAACTTCTGCGCGGGGAACAGGCTCTCGGCTATGTCCGGGTGCGCCATGGCCTGAGCAATGGAACCGATATCGGGCGCATCCAGCGGCAGCAACGCTTCCTGTCTGCCTTAGGGCAAAAGATCATGGGTGGCGGCATGTTGCTCAATCCTGTCAAGCTGCTCCATTTCGTGGGCGTGGCCAGTGGATCCGTCACGACCGATCCGGAGTTTACGCCCGGCCTGATGATAAAACTTGCCCTCGCCGTGCGCGTGATATCGTCTGATAATATCCGGTTTCTAACGGCACCATGGCATGATTCCGCCAATTATCCCGGCCGCGTCGAATTGCTGGAGGGTCCGGCAAAGAGGCTGTTCCGCGCAATTGCGCAGGAGGAACCGTTCAACCGGAACGACCTTCGAAAATCCGAACCGGCAATAACACCGCCCGCAGAACAGATGCCGGAACAGAAGAACGCTGCTCCCGCTCCATCTCCAGCCGCCATACCGCCCGAGCCCTGCTCCTAACTTGCTTGCAATTCTGAATTGACAAGCCACCGCTTCACAACGCTATGATGGTTTGCGCCAACAAGCTTGGAGGAAATTATGGACGCACTTGCAATTCTCGTCAGTATCATCGCGGCAATGGCGATCGGTGCCATGAGCCCCGGTCCGAGCTTTGTGCTCGTGTCGCGCATTGCCCTTTCCAGCTCTCGCGCCCATGGTCTGGCTTCGGCGCTGGGCATGGGTGTTGGCGGATTTATTTTCGCTTCCTTGGCCGTATTGGGACTGACAGCGCTGCTGATGCAGTTCGAATGGCTCTACCTTGCCTTCAAGATAATCGGCGGCGGCTATCTGATTTATATGGCCTACCGTATTTGCCGGGGCGCCTCAGCGCCGCTAGACACGGGTAAATCGGTGCGTGGTTCCAAGGAAATGACCGTGTATCGGGCATTTTTCACCGGCTTGATTACCCAGCTCAGCAATCCGAAAACATCGATCTTTTACGCCAGTATCTTTGCTGCCGTACTGCCCGCTGATCCTGCCAAATGGCTGCTTTTTGCAATCCCGGTTTCGTTGTTTCTGGTGGAAGCGGGGTGGTATACAATCGTCGCCCTGGCATTTTCCGGTTTCCGCATGCGCGCCCTCTACAGCCGCCTGAAAAAATGGCTGGATTACTCCGCGGGCACTGTCATGGGCTTCCTGGGCATCAAGCTGATTGTCGAGGCCTTCAATCGCAAGATCTGATTGGCATCGCAATCAGTATCATTGCAATTTCATTTGCAGAACGAAAGGGCCGTCTTGACGGCCCTTTATCTTACAAAGCTGACTGGTAGACCTGACGATGGATGGCGGATGACATCCATCTCAATGCCATAAATTGCACCAAGGCTTTCCGATGTCATGATTTCATCAGGCGTACCGCGAGCGATCAGCTTGCCGGAGTGCAGCGCAATGATTTCATCGCAATAGCGGGCGGCCATGTTCACATCATGCAGGACGACCACGACGCCAAGCCCTTTCTGGCGCGACAGGCGATGCACCAGCGACAGGATTTCAACCTGATGTGCCACGTCCAATGCGGAGATCGGCTCGTCGAGCAGCAGCCATTCTGCATCCTGTGCCACCAGCATAGCCAACCAGACGCGCTGGCGTTCGCCGCCCGAAAGCGTATCGACCAGACGATCAGCAAAGCCGCCAATATCGGTCAGTTCAATGGCTTCTTCGACCTTTTCACGATCCTGCTTGCTAAAGCGGCCAAGTGCGCCATGCCAGGGATATCGACCCAGCGCCACCAGTTCCTTAACCAGCATGCCATCGGCTTGCGGCGTATATTGCGGAAGATAGGCGACCTTGCGGGCAAAGGGACGAGCGCCCCATTCTTCAATGGCCTTGCCTTCAAACAATACGGTGCCCGAGCTTGGTGGCTGCTGCCGGGCGAGGATCTTTACCAGTGTGGATTTTCCAGATCCATTATGACCGATAAGACCGGTCACGCGGCGCGACTGCAATTTCAGCGAAAGCGGCTGCAGCAATGTTCGCGATTCGATGGCAAAGCTCACATCGCCAAGTTCCAGCAAAGCCTCATCCACCGCCTGCGAGGCTGAATGCATCTGGTTCTGTCCGGCAATTTCGGTCATTGACCACTTCCTTAAAGCTATTGTTCGGCAGCGTTACTGGATACGGAAAGGCACTGTAAAACTCTGCTGCGAAACCGTTACTTCTTCAGGAGCGGAAGGAACCGGCGACGCGTTGCGAACAGCATTGAGCACGCTCTGGTCCAATTGACCGGATCCGGAACTGCCAACAACGCTTGATGCAACAATATCGCCGGAACGCGAAACAACGAACTTGACAGTGACAACCCCTGTTCCATCTGCTTTTGCGCGTTTTGTACGGCGCACGAGATAAGATTGAACCCGTGTGCTCCACTTCTGCGCCTGGCGAGCCGACGACGCGCTTGACGACGCTACCTGGCGTTTTTCTTCAACCGGCTTATCATTTATCACCTTGGCAGTGACAGGCTTTTCAACCTTGCGGACAATCTTCTTTTCAACAGGCTTTTTTGGCTTTTCCTGCGCGGGACGTACAACCGGCAGCGGCACTTCAACCTCTGGCAGTTCAACCAGTTCTTCGGTCTGCTCTTCGAGTGGCTCGACCTCTTCAGGTACCGGCTCCGCTTCAGCTACTTCTTCGACAGGTTCTACCTGCGGCTCCGGCTCAACTTCCGGCGTTGCCGCTTCCTGTTCGGCAACCTCTGGCTCTACCGGTTCCGGTTCGATTGCGGGCTCTTCCTTCACCGGCTGAGCAACAACCGGTGCCGGCATCGGCTCCATGTCGATCATGATCGGCGCGGCAATATCACCGCCTTCATCTTCCGGCTGATAGGTGTGAATCGCCAAGGCGGCCCCAGCATGGACGGCAACCACAACAATACCGGCTATCGTCCAGCGTCCGACTTCAGACCAGTTGGGGTGCAACAATCCGCCCATGAGGGTGCTCGGCCTGTTTGTCATTACTGCGCGTTTCCGCCTGGTGCAGCGAGCGGTGCGCTTTCGAGACCGACCAGCGCGATCTTGAGGTAGCCGTTGGAACGCAGATTGTTCATCAGGTCCATGAGCGAACCATAGTCAACCGACTTGTCTGCTTGCAGAAAAACGCGGGTTTCCTTGTCGCCCTCGGTTTGTTGATCAACGAAGCTGCCAAGCGTGTCAGCTGTCACCGAATTATTGCCGATTGAGATTGTCTTGTCTTCTTTGAGCGTAAGATAAAGCGGCTGATCCGGCCGCGGTACGGGTGTTGCCGTCGAGGCGGGAAGATCGACATTGATATCGACCGTTGCCAGTGGTGCGGCAACCATGAAGATGATGAGCAGGACCAGCATGACATCGATAAAGGGTGTCACGTTGATTTCGTGGTTTTCCTGCAATTCGTCGTCGGAAACATTGTGCCTGATACCGCCAGCCATTTTTGTGCTCCTACTCGGCAGCTGCGTGACGCAGCTGCCTTGCCGCTGTGGCAGCGGAAGGCACGCAGGCATAGTCAACGTCGCGGCTGACCAGACGCTCGACCCCTGCCGAAGCATCCGCAAGGAGCTGGCGGTAGCCGGTGATTGAGCGGGCGAAGACATTATAGATGACAACGGCGGGAATAGCCGCAACCAGCCCAATGGCCGTTGCCAGCAGCGCCTCGGCGATGCCCGGTGCAACAATGGCAAGGTTGGTCGTCTGGGATTGCGAAATACCGATGAAGGAATTCATGATACCCCAGACCGTACCGAACAGGCCGACAAAGGGTGCGGTGGAACCGATGGTCGCGAGCACGCCGGTGCCGCGGCTCATGCGGCGGCCGGCCTGGGCTTCGATGCGCGAAAGACGCGATGCAACGCGTTCCTTCAAACCATCCGCACTTGTGTGCGCCTGCGCTTCTTGAGAAAGACGCACTTCCTCGCGTGCGGCATTGACCAGCAGAGCGCCCGGCCCTCCCCTCCCCTCAAGCGCCCGCTCGGCATCTTGAAGTGTGCGCGCACTGCCAATGGCATTGAGGGCGCGATAGGCACGCATTCTTGCGGCGGCCAGTTCGAGGGTCTTTGCCAGCCACACTGTCCATGTCACCAGCGAGGCGAAAGCCAGACCGATCATGACGCCCTTGACCACCCAGTCAGCAGCCATGAACATGCCCCATGGCGAAAGATTATGCGGCAAAGTTGCCTTGGCATCGGCTGCCGGAGCGGTTGGCTCTACGGCTGGTGCGGCAGTGCTAGCCGGCGGAGTTATCTGCATTGAGGGCGCTGGCTCGGCAGCTGGCGTGGAGGGCTGAGGTGCAGCAGGTTGCACCTGCTGTGCAGGCTGCGCTGCCGGTGCCGGATTTTCCTGCGCTGTCGAAATGGACGGAACGAGACCACCAAAGACGATTGCCAGACCAAGAGCACTTGTTCTCAGACCATACAATATTGAACCTGATGATAGAGGCATCGTGGCCATTGCTCGCATCTTATCGGTATCCTTATTTTGTCCTGCGGCTCGTCCGGATTGCCGGACGTATCTCATGCGCAGAGCGCAGTCGCATGGCGGCTTAATATTTATGAGTTTAATAATCAAGTATTATTTGGCGAAAATCAATCCTCTCGACAAAGGATTGCCTTCTCATTTGAAAAAACAGCCAAGCCTGCACAGATATGGGAAAATTCGGGAGAAATTGCCGAAGAATCATCAAATTTTGCTGAAAATTTGCGAACTCAGCGTGTAATTTGGTTGTGCTGAGTAGTAATCAGATAATACCCCAGGCCCGGTAGCGCCCCCGGCCCGTCATTTCCCGCAGGCCGAGTTCCCCGATTAGATTGAGGGCGCCGCGCTGCGAAACCTTCAATTCCTTGGCCACCAGACCTGCGGAAATCATGGGGC
Source organism: Phyllobacterium sp. CCNWLW183 (assembly GCF_037203775.1). Taxonomy (NCBI): domain Bacteria; kingdom Pseudomonadati; phylum Pseudomonadota; class Alphaproteobacteria; order Hyphomicrobiales; family Phyllobacteriaceae; genus Phyllobacterium; species Phyllobacterium sp. CCNWLW183. Next base: position 83,340 of record NZ_JBBCBN010000005.1, read on the forward strand.
GGGATAGCGCGAGATCGATCATTCCGGGCAGGCTGGATGTTGACCGCCGGTCCTTTAGTTTGCGTTCCATCTGTATTCTGGCGAGCCCCAATCGCTCTATTTCCTTGAGGTTTGCGATGCTGGCCGCCTCAACCGCTCCGAGAAATGCTGCAAGGCGGGTTGCCCGGTCTCGTGCCCGGCGGCGGTCCCGCGGCACGTTGCGGAGGCCTGAATTAAACGCGGCCAAATGCGATCGTGTTTTCCCCCGTTCCCGCAACATCGCAGAAACCAGCATAGGTCCAAGCCAGTGCTGATGCTGAAGTGGTTCAATATCTTCCCATGCATCCCATAACAGCGCCGCTGCCAAAAGCGGCGGCAAATCGCGGGTCATGTCGTGCACAACCAACCATCGACCAATACGTTCATCTTCGTCCCAATCGGGATCGTAGACCAAAGGATCACCATCCGAACTTACCTCTGACGAAACAGATTTCCTCTCCAGCCTCCCCTCACCTCTCACAGGCGCGGGGGCATTGGCTGGCGTCGGCAATCTATGGCTCGTCCGGTCCAGCAACGCATCGAAACGTGCAAGTTCGTCCTCAAATGCGCTCTCGGCATCTGTCTTGCTTTCGTTCAGGAATTCCGGATTGCTGACCGGCTCAGAAATTACCTCCGGCGTTACGGGATCGGTAAACCAACGTCCTCTCAGGCTTGCAAGACCCTTGGCGCTCAAAGCCCATGCCGGTGGGTTTGAAGCAATCTGCCGCCGCACGCGCAAGATATTATGTGCCCGCGTCAGTTCGTGAGTCGGCGCCCGTATATCCATTCGGGCATCATGGAGAACAAGATCCTCCACATGCACAAGTTCACCAGCGAGCCACAATGCATTGCAGGCTTCCATGAAATGCGAGCGCGCGATCCAGCCTTCGTTCTCGCGCGTCAATCCATCTCCGTAACGACGAGAAGACTCATTCAGGTCGCTCTTGCGCGCAATCCGCTCGTCAAGACGCGCCAGAGCATCCTCGGCGGCGACAACCGGGCGAAACAGGTCATTGATGGATAAGTCGGTAGAATCATAAACCATTGTATTTATGGTAAATGATTGGACAAACAGAAGATAGTAGGGTTTTAGCTTCTCTTCGCTCCGAGCCCTTTAATGCTTTAAACGACGACGACGGTCGCCTTGCCAGGTACGCGGTTATACAAATCTATTATATCCTGATTGATAAGGCGGACGCAACCCGACGACATGGATTGCCCAATCGACCACCATTCCGGTGAGCCGTGAATACGGTAGCCAGTATCCACCCCATCTTTGAAAATATATAAAGCGCGTGCTCCCAGGGGATTGTCTGGTCCCGGCTCTTGTCCGTTCTGGTACTTCACCAGCTCCGGCTTGCGCTGGATCATCTCGCGAGGCGGCGTCCAGCGCGGCCATTCTTTCTTATACTGGATATTGGCGCGGCCATTCCAAAGGAAACCGGCCTTGCCAATGCCCACGCCATAACGGATTGCATCACCGCCGGGCTGGACGAGATAGAGAAAACGCTGCTGCAGATGCACGACAATAGTACCCGGTTGCTCGCCGGTAGGGTCGAGAACAACCTGTCTGCGAAATTGCGCCGGCACTTTTTGATAGGGCACGGCAGGAAGGTGATAAGGCCCCTCCTGCACCGCGGCATACATGACATCGGGAACGGTAACTGATTTATCGATGCTGATCTGCGGGCGCACTCCACTGGTGGAGATAGGGTCGACATCCAGCTCCGGCAGACCAAACGATGTTTGTGTGCAACCCGAAGCACTGAGCGCCGCCATTGAACCAACTCCAAGCAGCAGGTGCCGCCGTGAAATGGCTGGAATAGACAAATGGGAAGAAACTGCCTTGGGACGCTGGGACACTACCGTACTCGCTTACAAAAAGTGCAATTTCTTAAATAGTAAGGAAATGTGGTTTATAAAAAGTGAATGGATGACAGGTGCTATCGGTTGACAGCTGTCAACTCTGTTTGCAGTTTAACCTCGTTGTCAGCTGTCAACACGCGCAAGGTTTCCCTTAGCCAAAGGTTTAATTTCAATCCTACGGCAGTTGCGATAATTACGTAATGCTATTCTCGATTTAAATTTTTTTGCACCACAACCCATAATTGTTTTTATCAGTATTATACGAGTTTCATTCATGGCTTTAAAAGAACCCTCACACGCCGAAAGCTTCGACACTGACCAGCAAGTGGCTCTCGCAGATCCCCTCACCCTCGCTGAATCCTTCATGCAGGCAAATATTTCCAACCCAGTCGCAGCATCAAACATAGCAGAAGCAGCCGGGATTAATGTGCGGGCATTGCAGCGGCTTTTTCGAAAAACCTATGCCGCGACCCCAACGCAGGTCTTATTACAAAAGCGCATCGCCCTCGCCCGCGAAATGATCCTGAATGGTGAAGCTCTGTCCGTTAGACAGGTTGCGGCACAGCTGCAGTTTTCCAACCCCACGCGCTTTTCGAAATTGTACAGCAGGTTTCATGCTCAAACGCCTTCGCACGAGATACGGCAAGGTAAAGCACAGCCGAACATCCCTGCGGAAACAAATCAATAATAGGCCGCTGACGTATCGAGAAAGTCGTGTGAGTGGACAATAACTGTCTCGCGATCAATAAAGATCACGCCATACACCGGTGGCTCATGCGTCACGGCAAGCTTGTCAGGCGCGAAGCCAAGCGCCGATTGATGGTTGGTGCCACGCAATACGCTCACTGGTATGCCGCGCCAACTTCCGGCAACAGGTCGATGCGCGTGTCCGGCGAAAACATGCCGAACATTCCCGTGCTCTTTCAAAAGCTCAAAAAGTTCGCCAGCTTCAATAAGGCCTATCGGGTCCAGATGAGGCATATGAATGGGGAAAGGCGGATGATGGGTGAACACATAGACCGACATGCCCCTCGCATCCTGCAACTGTTGTTTCAGCCAAGCGAGGCGTGTGCCATCTAGCCGGCCTTCCACCCTTCCCATCTCCAGAGTATCAAGCAGAATAAACCGGCCCTCATCAGTATCGACCACCCTATGAACAAAGCCATCTTCCGGGACGATAGACGGGAAAACTCTCAAGAATACGTCGCGATTATCGTGATTGCCCAACATCAGGTGATAAGGAATGACGAGTTTGTTCAGCTCTGTTGCAAGCAGCTGATAGGTTTCTTCATCGCCCGTATCGCTTAGGTCTCCGGTGAAAATTACCATATCTGCATCGGCGTGATGTTCGTTGATATTTTCAATACATCTTTGAAGCCGATCAAGCGGGTCCAACCCGCAAAGGAGTTTACCCGGCTGGACGAGGTGCAGGTCGGTCACTTGAATGATCTTCATCGCTGTTGCTGTCCCGGGTTTTAGGAGCGGTTGACGGGCAGGCGCGTGCTGCCCCGCAGGATAAGACTTGTGGCCAGCCGCTCATGCGCAGGCGGGCGAGCAGGGTCTGCTTCACGTTTCTCCAGCAGTGAAACAGCATGCTGCGCCATGATGGCGGCATCCTGCCGGAATGTCGTAAGGTTATATGCATCCCAGGAGGCTTCAGGAATGTCGTCAAAGCCGATAACCGAGACGTCTTCCGGAATGGAAAGCGCCGTGTTGTGGCGGATGTAATCAATCAATCCGAATGCCACGAGGTCATTCACGCAGAACACGGCGTCAGGCCGCGTACTTCCACCAAAAAGCTTTCGTGCTGCGGCCTGCCCGCCTTGATAGTCTGAATTGGTGCCTTCTCCGGACAAAACAGTAGCGCCGTTCTTTTCCGCCTCGTCCCGAAACCCAAACTCTCTTTCGATTGTCGTGGGCGTACGCACCACCGTGGCCGCGAAAGCCAAGTTCTTAAGGCCGTTATCCAGAAAGAAACGAGCCGCTGCGCGTCCGGCACCTTCATTATCGATATTAACATCGTCGGCACCCGTTTCCGATCGCCCGAGTACGATAAGCGGCTGGCCATTGCGGCTGGCCAGTTCAACGAAAGAAGAGGGCGGGGATCCTGATAGTATGATGGTCGCCTCGGCGCGATACCCGAACAGGGTCTTTTGCGCCGCCGTCAGTTCTTCCTCCGTGCGGCCGGTATTGATGACGATAGGAACGCTGCCGCGATGGATCAAGGCCTTGGTCAGTGCAGCAACGAGATGGGAACGGTAACCCAATTCAGGATTGGTTACGACAAGGCCCACGAGCCGGCTTTTACGGGCCAAAAGGCCGCGCGCCAAATCATTGACCTGATAGCCAAGAGCTTCCGCAGCTTCCAGAATCTTTTCGCGCTTCTTGGCAGAAACACTGGCTCCCGGTGTGAACGCGCGCGATACGGCAGAACGTGAAACACCAGCACGCTTGGCCACTTGCAAGGCACTTACATATTGGTTGCTTTCCTTGTCGAAGGTTTTCTTCTTGGATGTCATTTTCAATGTCCAACTTTCGAAAGCACGTCGGCGCGCAAGAATCGCTCTACCACCAGCATGAAACCTATCGATGGTATGAGCAACAGCAAGGCTGTTATGGATGCAATCTGATAATTTCCACCCGAGCTCGCAGTATAAAGCAAAAGCGGCAGGGTATTAACATCAGGCGCGCCAACAAAATAGCTGCCGGTAAACTCATCCAGGGATTCAAGAAATACAAAGATTGCGCTTGCTAAAAGCCCCGGCGCGGCGAGGGGGAGGGTGATGTCGCGAAAGGCCCGGAATGGTCCAGCGCCGATGGATCGTGCCGCTTCTTCAAGGTCAATCTGAACCGCTGAGAATGCAGCCGTCGCAATCCAGACCGCATAGACGAGCCCATGGGTTACATGGACCATCACCACACCGGCAATAGTGCCGTTCAGCCCGATCTGATAGAAAAACCGCGCAATATTTACATAGACCGGAAGGTTGGGGAATGCCTGAGGAATAAGGAAAGCAAGCAGGATGAGCCCGCGGAAGGGCAGTTTCAGGCGCGACAGGGCATAGCCAGCTGGAATGGCCAAGGCCAGCGACGCGACGACTGTAAGGGAAGCCACGACTATGCTTGTCGCCAGAGAACCCATAGCATTGCCGCGCGGCGAGAATACGCGCTCCCAAAAGCTGAAACCGTATTCCAGCGGCAGCATGTGAGGGAAGTACCATTTCTCGGCAACGGTCCAAAGCAGTAGATTGGTCAGAGGGCCAAAAATGATGAAGGCCAGAAGGCCCAAAATAACAGCACGCGGCAACCACCAGAAATCAAAGCGCATCATCATGAACGCTCCTTCATCGTCTGCCTCAGATATATCAGAGCGACGCCAGTGGTCAGGATCAGCGATATCATGCCCAGCGCGTTAGCCACGCCGTAGTCACCATGGGCATTGATCCGGAAAGCAATATCGGCGGTTAGCATGGTTGGTGATTGCGCATTGATCATCAAAGGCACCGACAGGACCGACATCATGGTGACGAAGGAAAGGATCAGACCCACCAGAAGCGTTCCGGCAATCTGTGGAAGAACGATTTCAATCAATATGCGAAGGCGCGACGCACCAAGATTGCGCGCTGCCTCGATGGTGCTTCGATCCAATGAAGCCATGGCGCCAGCCACAAGTAACGTAACGAAAGGTGTCTGTTTCCAAACAAAGGCAATGACAATCCCGCGCCAATCGAGGAAACCAACCGTTTGTAACGGGGTCAGGATGCCGAGGCTGACTAGGATATTGTTCATCAGGCCATTCTTGGCGAGAAAGGTCCGCAATATTTGCCCAACTACAATGAATGGAATGAACATGGGCCAGCGATAAAGCCAGCGCAAAATCGCGACAGCGCGCGGGTTTTCCCCAAGCGTCAGATATCCGCCGATTGCTATTGAAAACAGGCCGATTAAAGCCGTTGAAACGGTGACGATGACCACCGTGAAAATCATATCGCTGGAGTAAAGCTCGAAAGATTTGCGGAAATTACCCAGTCCCCAGGCATCGCCCACTTCGAATGCACCCAGAATGGATGCAATCAGCGGCACGATGAAGAACAGCACTATCATCACCAGCGCTGGCAGGACGAGAAGTATGGCGAGGAGGTTTTTCCGCATGGATATTACCTGCACAGGAAAGGGGAGGGGCCTTCGCAAGCGAAAGCCCCTGCTTCAAAAATTAGTTTGCTACGTTCTTCTCATAGGCTTCCAAAATCGCCGAATTATAGGGGGCGATCGGGAAAGGCTTGGCTTTGGTTGCAAGATCCTCCGGTGAGATATCGACAAAGAGCTTGTCCCAACTGGCCTTGTCCAGCTCCGGCTGTACAAACTTGGCATCAATGCCTGGATACCAGTTGAAGCGCTTGACAATGCCTTCAGCCTGAACTTTCGGGCTGGTTGCCAGCGCAACGAACTTTTCGGCCAATTCAGTGTTCGGGCTTTTTGCCGGAATGACGTAATGCATTGGCTGGCCCGGCATGCCGGGTGCAGGCAGGAAGAGCTTCATTTCCGGCGGCAGTTTGCCATCAGCCTGCCAGGAATAGAACATATCCACCCATACCGGTCCCATGGCTATTTCACCCCGGCTCAGCATGTCCAAAGTGCCGGCATTGCCCGGCGTAAGGGTCGCGTTCGTCGTGAAATCCTTCAGGCCGGCAAATGCCTTGTCCCATTTCTTGGTTTCGGCTTCATCGAACGGACCATTCATCAATTTGGCCGCATCGCCATCGCCAAACGCATAGATCCAGCCCATGACGAAGCTGACGCCGGAAGCGCCACCCTTGATTCCGTTATAGCCGAACTGTTTGGGATTTTCCTTTGCCCAGCTCACCAGCTCTTCATAGCTCTTTGGCGGTGTCGGTATGAGCGCAGGATTATAGGCGATTGCCGTCTGGCTGGAGAACATGGGCATGACATAGCCATCGACATTCGAGCCAAGCGCCATCTTGGCTTTTTCACTTGTCACCATCTCGCCCGATGCGATCTTCGAGCGATAGGATTCCAGATAGCCGTTCTTTACCATTGGACCAGCGAATTTTTCGTGGACAACTGCAACATCTGCGTCCCACTTTTCGACGTTGGCTTTTGATTGCGCGTCGAAACGTTCCACGATTTTCTGCGACCCGGCATCGCCCGGACCCGTGCCCACGACCCTGACTGTCGTTCCAGGGTTTTCCTTTTCAAAGAGGGGGCCAAGATAGTCATTTATATAGTCGACCATGTTCTGATCGCCTGCGGTCAAAACAGTAAGATCAGCAGCGGCAGCTGGGCCTGTAGCAAGTCCCAGAATGAGAGAAGCCTGTAGAAGCGTTTTCATATGTAACTCCCTGAGCAAGATTGTTAATTTTAGTGGTATAAGGCACAGCAGAAGCTAAGCGCAGTTTCGCTTCGCTTTTATGTTATTTTCGCCGTATTTGTTGAGGTATTGAAGATAAAGAGCGAGTCCGCCGGTATTTGCACTTTTACCGTTTCACCCTGATTGTACGGCGCGTCGGCATCGACGAGTATTTCGCGGTCTCCAAGGCGCACAGCATGACGCCAATGGCCACCGGGATAACTTACACTTGCAATTTGCCCCCGCAATTCGAGATGACCGGTGCCCTGCATCGCAACGTCTTGAACGCGCGCAAGTCGCGCAGCTTCCGCGCGAAACCGTAATTCCACAGGACCGGTGGTCAATGGGCGGCCGGAGCGTGATGTAATCGAGGTCTGGTTATACTCGCCTTCAGCTAGCTCAATCAGATCGCCTTGCACGCGCACCTGCATCGGCAGAAGATTCTCGGCACCCATGAAAGCGGCAACGAAAGGCGAGGCCGGTTTGTTATAAACTTCCTCTGGTGGTCCCTGTTGTTCGATCCGCCCCGCATTCATAATGACGATGCGGTCGGCCATGACCATCGCTTCTTCCCGGTCATGGGTGACATGAACAGCCGTGATGCCGAGGCGTTTTTGCAAGACGCGAATTTCATGGCGAACAGTCAGGCGAATGCGCGCATCGAGATTGGAGAGAGGCTCGTCAAGCAGGAGAATTTCCGGGTCAATTGCCAAAGCTCTGCCAAGGGCGACGCGCTGACGCTGTCCACCCGAAAGCTGGCCGGGCTTGCGGTTACCGAGGCCAGAGAGCCCGAGCAGTTCCTGCATCTCGGCAACGCGGCTATTGATGGTTTCGCGCGAATGCTTTTGGAGCTTCAGGCCGTAGCCAATATTCTGCGCAACAGTCATGTGAGGCCACAGCGCATAGGACTGGAACACGAGTGCCATGCCGCGCTTGTCGGGCGGCAGTTCCGTTACATTGCGACCGGCAACTTCGATCCGCCCGGAAAACGGCTTTGCGAAACCGGCAATCGTGCGCAGCAAAGTTGTTTTGCCACAGCCCGAAGAGCCAAGGAGAGCAACAAACTCCCCCTTGGCAATGTCCAGATCAAGATTGTCCAGAACAGTCGTCGGCCCATAGCCAACACTCATTCCAGCCACTTTAAGGAAAGCCTGCCCGTTCATTTTCATCCCCTATTGCACAGCTGCGCAATTTTTTCTTTGTACTGTCTGTTTATAACAGCGGGATGACAAGCGAAATTTTTTGTCCCGCTAAAAAGATGCGAGAACCGGCACGCTCAAGACCGATTAATTACCCTTCGGGCTGAAATGCGCGACGAGGCGATAGCTGTCGCCGGGATAATACATGCGCACGGCAGTGATCGGCTGCGTCCCGCGCCAGGTCGAACGTTCGACCTGCAAGCAGGCAGCGCCTTCCTTGATTCCCAAATGGGCGGACAAGGCCGCATCGGCATTCAATGCGTTTATGCGGTTCTCCGCTTCAGACCACGGCACATGCTCGCGCAGCCAGGTGCCGGGCGGGACATTTTCAAAAGCAATGTCGCTGGCATTGGGTACGCTTACCAGATCAATAAGACGATCTTCAAAGGCATGCACGCGGCGGCCCGCCAAATGCCGGCACAGCACGGCCAGAACGGGGCGAGGGGTCTGCACATCAAGACGCTTCATATCCGCTGCCGTGCTGGTCCTTTGACGACGCGAGACAACCTCCAGCCGATAGACTTGACCGATAGCCTCAACCTCAGCCTTCACGTCTGAAATCTCGATGACGGCAGATTGGACAAGTGGCTGTGAAACAAAACTGCCCGCACGACGACGGCGCTCGATCAGTCCTGAAGCGGCAAGCGCCACAAGCGCCTTGTTTACAGTCATGCGTGCGCAACCGTAAGTATCCATCAGTTCACGCTCTATCGGAATGCGATATCCCGGCGCCCATTCCCCTGAAAGTATGCGCCGCTCAATATCGCTGCGGATACGTGCAGACAGCTGGCCTTTGGATTGGTCAGGGTCAACAGGTGAGGGGAGGGTGGCTTTGTTCAAATTGGCCTCGTCAACGAACTGGGCGCAAGGCGAATAATCAAGATAACCGCAGAGCCCCCAACAGCAATCGTGGCCATACCATCTGCTTCGCCGACAAACAACGCATCATGTTTCGTGAGGACCGATCGATCCGCCAGTTCGAGCGTTCCCTCGACGCAAAAAATGATGCTGCTGCCGGAACCAGTTCTTACAATGCAGGGTTCTTTGACTGTCAATCGCTCGACCGTCGCATGCCATTGACCTCGGCGGGTCATGACATTGAGATCAGTGATGGTGCCGGAGACCAGTGTTGCAGATGTTTCGGCATCGCCGGGAAAGGCAAAGGGCTCGGAGGCAGTTGTCAGGCGAATGGGCTCCATTCCCGCCACATCGAGATTCATACCTTCTCCGTCCAAAACCGTAAGGATGCGATCAATATTCTCGAAGGAGGAGAATGGTGCATCGGAGGCAACTGTCGCCATGCTGACGCGCCAATGAAACTCACCAACACCTGCCCCGGCGGGGGCTACGGCAATCTCCGTCGTGACACCGCCGCCGTTTTTCCAGGGCATCTGTTTGTGATCACTGGCGCGCAATATATGCATCAGCCTAATATGCCCGGCAGGTTGAGACCTTTTTCTTTGGCGCAATCCAGCGCTATCTCATAGCCCGCATCCGCGTGACGCATAACACCGGTCGCCGGATCATTCCACAGAACCCGCTTGATGCGCTCCGCAGCGTCGTCCGTGCCATCGCAGCAGATCACCATGCCGGAATGTTGCGAGAAGCCCATGCCCACACCGCCGCCATGATGCAGCGACACCCATGTTGCACCCGATGCGGTATTGAGAAGCGCGTTCAACAGAGGCCAGTCCGATACGGCATCCGAGCCATCTTTCATCGCTTCCGTTTCCCGATTGGGAGAAGCAACGGAACCGGAATCAAGATGGTCACGACCGATAACAATTGGCGCTTTCAATTCACCGGTGCGAACCATTTCGTTGAACGCGAGACCAAGCCGGTCGCGATCGCCCAAACCCACCCAGCAGATGCGTGCTGGCAGACCTTGGAAAGCAATGCGGTCACGCGCCATGTCGAGCCAATTGTGCAGATGCGTATTGCCGGGCGTCAGTTCCTTGACCTTGGCATCGGTCTTGTAAATATCTTCCGGATCACCGGAAAGCGCAGCCCAACGGAACGGGCCGACACCACGGCAGAACAAGGGGCGAATATAGGCAGGCACGAAGCCGGGGAATGCGAAAGCATTTTCCAAACCTTCATCCTTGGCCACCTGACGAATATTATTGCCGTAATCGAGCGTAGGAATACCCTGTTCCCAGAAAGCAATCATCGCTTCGACATGCTCACGCATGGAGGCGCGGGCGGCTTTCTCGACAGCTTTCGGGTCGCTTTCGCGTTTGGCGCGCCATTCCGCCATGGTCCAGCCTTTAGGAAGATAGCCATTGATCGGATCATGCGCCGAAGTCTGGTCGGTCACAATGTCCGGGCGGACGCCACGACGAACCAGCTCCGGCAATATTTCCGCGGCATTGCCAAGAAGGCCAACCGATTTTGCTTCACCCGCCTTGGTCCAGCGGTCAATCATTTCGAGCGCTTCATCCAGCGTTTCAGCTTTCGCATCGACATAGCGGGTGCGTAGACGGAAATCGATTGAGTCCGGGTTGCACTCGATAGCGAGACAGCACGCACCTGCCATGACAGCAGCCAGCGGCTGCGCGCCGCCCATGCCGCCAAGGCCGCCGGTCAATATCCATTTGCCCTTGAGGCTACCGCCATAATGCTGACGACCGGCTTCGACGAAGGTTTCATAGGTGCCCTGAACGATACCTTGTGTACCGATATAAATCCATGAACCGGCAGTCATCTGGCCATACATGGCCAAACCCTTCTTATCCAGTTCGTTGAAATGATCCCAGGTCGCCCAATGCGGCACAAGATTGGAGTTTGCAATCAGAACGCGCGGTGCATTTGAATGGGTCTTGAACACGCCGACAGGCTTGCCGGATTGCACCAGCAATGTCTCATCTTCGTTCAGCGTTTTCAGCGTGGCGACAATCTTGTCAAAATCATCCCATGTGCGGGCGGCGCGGCCTATGCCGCCATAGACAACCAGCTCATTCGGATTCTCTGCAACATCGGGATCGAGATTGTTCATCAACATGCGCAAGGGCGCTTCGGTCATCCACGATTTTGCATTGAGTTCATTGCCGCGAGGGCTGCGGATTTCGCGGATATTATGCCTTGGATTGTTCATATCTGCTTCCCAGTTTGATTGCAGTCTGTTCAAGAATTTCGAGAATATCTTTGAGGTGCTTGCGCAGTTTTTCCGCCTTGGCTTCATCATAGTCGAAAGGAGGGGCCTCAGTCGTTAGATGGGAAGATTGCGTCAGCTCCATCTGTATGGCGTGGATGTTTTTCTCCGGCTGACCATAGTGGCGGGTTGTCCAGCCGCCCTTGAAACGTCCATTGATGACCGCGTCATATCCGGAAGCGGCAAAGGCAATACGCCCCACTGCCGAAGCAATTTCCGGCGAGCAGCTTTTGCCCTCATTTGTACCAATGTTGAAATCCGGCAATTTGCCCTGAAACAGAAAGGGAATGTGCGAGCGTATGGAATGGCAATCGTAGAGGATACACAGTCCATGCATATCATGAACCCGTTTGATTTCCGCTGACAAAGCATCGTGATAGGGACGATGAAAAGCCTCCAGCCTCAGCTTGATATCGGCGGGCGTGGGTTGCTGTTTGTCGCGCCAGATCGGCTTGCCGTCAAAGTCTGTTTCCGGAACCAGTGTCGTTGTATTCTGGCCGGGATAAAGACTGTTTCCATCGGGGTCGCGATTGGCATCGATGACATATCGATGGAATGTTGCACGCACCGTAGTTACGTTTGGCAGCAGGCCATCATAGAGTTGATCAATGTGCCAATCCGTATCCGCCAGCATCTGGCCATTCTCGTTGAGACGCGCATGGATATCGACCGGAACTTCCGTACCCGTATGCGGAAAACCGAGAATAATTGGAGATGTACCTTGTTTTACTTCAACAGCGCTCATTGACCGATCCTCACAAGCTTGTATCGAGCAGCGGCAGGATGTCGGGTGAGATGGCAGCGTTCAGCTTGCCGGAAGCAACCACCTCTGAAACAGCCTTCAGATCAGGAGCCATATAGCGATCCTCCTCCAATGTAGGCACCGCTGCTCGAATAACGCCATGAGCGCGCGTGAGTTCCGGGCTGGTCTGCAGCGGTGCACGCAGGTCAATTCCCTGTGCCGCAGTCAGAGCCTCAATGCCAATGATCGAGAAAAGATTATCCGTCATCTGCAAGAGACGGCGCGCGCCATGGCAGGCCATCGAAACATGGTCTTCCTGATTGGCCGATGTGGGTGTCGAGTCGACAGAGGCCGGATGCGACATCTGCTTGTTCTCAGACATCAAGGCGGCTGACGTTACTTCAGCAATCATGAGCCCTGAATTTAGTCCCGGTTTGCGAGCCAGGAATGCCGGCAAGCCATAGCTCAAGGTCGGATCGACCAGCAAGGCAATGCGGCGCTGGGCTATCGATCCAATTTCGCAGATGGCGAGCGCAATCTGATCGGCGGCAAAAGCCACGGGTTCGGCATGAAAATTACCGCCCGAAACCACCGAGCCATCGCTCAAGACCAGCGGATTGTCTGTCACCGCATTGGCTTCGATTTCCAGGGTGCGCGCCGCCATTCGGAGCAGATCAAGACATGCCCCGTCAACCTGTGGTTGACAGCGGATGCAATAAGGATCCTGTACCCGCTCGTCGCCCTCAATGTGGCTCTCGCGAATAGGAGAGTTTTCAAGCAGGCGCCGCAATGCAGCACCTGTATCGATCTGGCCGCGATGGCCCCGAAGCGAATGTATGTCCGCATGGAAAGGAGCCGATGAGCCCATCGCCGCATCTGTCGACAATGCACCTGTGACCAATGCCGACTGGCCAGCGCGATGGGCGCGAAACAGCCCAGCCAATGCCAGTGCAGTGGAAACTTGTGTGCCGTTGATAAGCGCAAGCCCTTCCTTGGCCGCAAGCACGACGGGCCTCAGACCCGCCTTGGCAAGACCATCTCCGGCAGGCATTTGCGCGCCATCGAAAACGACATCGCCTTCGCCGATCATCGCTGCAGCCATATGTGCCAAAGGAGCAAGGTCACCGGAAGCGCCAACTGAACCCTTTTCCGGAATGACCGGAATAACGCCCTTTTCCAGCATTGCCTCAATGAGCGTGATCAGCTCGAAACGCACCCCGGAAGCGCCACGGCCCAACGATATCAGCTTCAGAGCCATGATCAGACGAACAATATTTTCCGGCAAAGCATTGCCGACACCGCAGCAATGCGAAAGGATCAGATTGCGTTGCAGCGTTCCAACATCGGCAGCATCGATCTTGATAGAAGCCAGCTTTCCAAAGCCCGTATTGATCCCGTAAACGGGCACATTGCCAGCAGCAATTTCAGCAATACGCCGCGCGGCGGCCTCAATCCCGGCATGGGATGACGGGTCCAGCCTGACGGGCGCTCCTTGCCAGTAAATCGTCTCAAGCGTGCTGAGCGAAACACTGCCCGGATGAAGTATAATGGTCATCGAGTAATCCTTTGTCCGCGGAAAATACGCATGTGGAGAGGGTTGAACCCTATACGGTAGACAAGCTCAGCCGGGCTCGTCGCATTCCAGACCGCGAAGTCGGCTGATTTACCCGCTTCGATCGTGCCTGTGTCATTCAATATGCCAAGCGCACGCGCCGCCTCGCGCGTTACACCCGAAAGCGCCTCGTCAACTGTCAGGCGGAAAAGCGTGCAAGCCATGTTCATCGTCAAAAGCAGCGAAGTGAGCGGTGAGGTACCGGGATTGCAATCGGTTGCCACGGCAATGTGAACGCCTGCCTCTCGGAGCAACTGGACGGGCGGAGCCTGTTCTTCGCGTAGAGTATAAAAAGCGCCCGGCAGCAAAACAGCAACTGTTCCAGCCGCTGCCATGGCTTTCGCACCCTCTTCATCAAGATATTCGAGATGGTCGGCGGAAAGCGCGCCGTAAGATGCCGCAAGCTCGGCACCGCCGAGATTGGAAAGTTGTTCTGCATGAAGCTTGACGGGAAGGCCGAGAGACTTTGCCTTGTCGAACACACGGGTGATCTGCGCTGGAGAAAAAGCAATGCCCTCGCAAAATCCGTCGACCGCATCGACCAGCTTTTCCGCATGAGCAGCTTCCAACCCGGGTAGCACGACCTCAGAAATATAATCATCGGCGCGGCCACGATATTCAAACGGCACCGCATGGGCAGCAAGATAACTGGTATAAATCCGCACCGGCCGCATGGTCGCCAATCGCCGCGCAACACGCAGCATTTTCAGCTCGGCTTCAATATTCAGCCCATAGCCCGATTTGATTTCGATGGTTGAAATGCCCTCTGCCAGCAGCGTATCCAGGCGCGGCAGGCTTTGCGCGATCAGTTCATCTTCGCTCAACGCATTGGTGGCCTTGACGGATGAAACAATTCCACCGCCTGCGCGCGCAACGTCTTCGTAGCTTGCCCCTTCAAGCCGCATTTCGAATTCCCGCGCGCGGTTGCCGCCATAGACAAGATGCGTGTGACAATCGATCAGAGATGGCGTCACCAATCTGCCTTCAAGGTCATGGGATGTGGCCGCTTGCGCTTCCGCCGGAAGGTCTTTTTCCGCGCCCGCAAAAACAACACGCCCATACTTTACGAGGATCGCCGCTTGATCAATGATAGCGGTTGCATCGCGCTGGCAGGTAAGCAGGCGCATATTGCGCCACACTTCCACATCTGCATGCCGAGCTTCACTTTCGTCTGAAATTATATTTCCGCCCATGAGCTTTACGCCTTTTCATCTCCTGCTAATATGTATAGACATAATTGAGATCAACGCAAACGGTTTTTCTGTCGCTTCGGGAGGATTCACCATTGACGCATATATTTGCACAGGCAGCATTGACGACTTCCGGCTGGCAACAGAACGTCCGCATAAGTTTTGCCAGCACTGGCATTACCGCTATGCAGCCGGACAGCGCTCCGCTTCCCGACGATGAGCGCCATTCGATCATTCTCCCCGGCATGCCAAATCTTCACAGCCACGCATTTCAGCGCGGCATGGCAGGACTTGCAGAAAGCCGCGGTCCTGGTGCCGATAGTTTTTGGAGCTGGCGCAATGTCATGTATCGCTTTGCTCTGACAATGACGCCCGAGCAGATGGAAGCAGTCGCAGCGCAGCTATATATGGAAATGCTGGAGGCAGGTTTTACACGTGTCGGCGAGTTCCATTACCTCCACCACGATATTGACGGGCGGCAATATGCAAATATTGCCGAGATGGGTGAGCGGATTGCAGCCGCTGCAAACGTGACGGGGATAGGACTTACCCTACTGCCTGTTTTCTACGCGCATTCCACGTTCGGCGGCGCTGCCCCCTCAGAGGGACAGCGCCGGTTCATCAACACGCTGGACGCTTATGAAAAGCTTCATGCCGGATGCCAGCAGGCAGTCAAGGACTTACCCGATGCGAAAGTCGGCGTAGCGCCCCATAGTCTGCGAGCAGTGACGCCGGATGAACTGGAAGCCGTGACGGCCATCGCCGGAAAAAATCCGAAACATATCCATGTCGCCGAGCAAATAAAGGAAGTTGACGATTGCATCGCCTGGTCGGGTGCGCGTCCCGTCGAATGGCTGCTCCAAAACGCTGATCTGGACAAAAGCTGGTGTCTTATACACGCGACACATATGACAGATGACGAGACCCAGGCCATGGCCCGCAGCGGTGCAATTGCCGGTCTCTGCCCAATCACGGAAGGCAATCTGGGCGATGGAACATTTTCAGCACAATTATTCACGCAAGCGGGCGGTGGCTTCGGCATCGGTTCGGACTCAAATGTTCTGATAGGAATTGGCGATGAGCTGCGTCAGCTGGAATATTCGCAGCGTCTGGCGCATCGCTCGCGCAATGTGCTTGCACCGGCTGGCGGATCGACAGGCAGGGCGCTGTTCGACCACGCTGTCAGCGGCGGTGGCACTGCCCTCGGGGTCGAGACAGGCCTTGCCATTGGCAAACCCGCGGATTTCATCAGCATCCAGCTCCAGACGCCGGATCTGTTTTCCGGTGACGTTGCGTTGGACTCATGGATTTTTGCCAATGGTGCCAAAGTAGATTCGACTTGGGTAACGGGCATCAAGCAGGTTGATCACGGCCGCCACCGGCTTCGCGATCAGATCGAACATAAGTTCGGTAAAGTCATGAAAGAACTCATTTCGGCAAATCCGTAAAAGATATGCCTGCGGCCACTCCGTTTAGAACTTATGCCCTTCGCTCATCGCTCCGGGCAAACGTGGTCAGGCCCCGACTATTGCGTTTGCTGAGGAACCGTTGAAAAGTACCAACCCGGCTGTTTTCCTCATGATGATCCTGTTTGATGGACGGTTTTGGAAGTGGTTGCTTTAGCCAGCAGAGGCAGCAGAGCCGCCGACTATTGGGCATTGACCTATTCTTGAATCCCTTTTCGGATCCCGATGGGAGCTTTTTCCGAAACTGTTTGCGCCGCGTTTTGCACCAGCGGACCGAAGCTGTCACTGAAGCTTTCGGCCGTCCACTCTTGCAGACTTCCCGCGACGTGGATTGCGCCAATAGGAGCACCGCTCGAATCTCGTATCGGAGCGCCGATGGCCACTTCATGATTTAACAATTGCCTGCATAATACGGAATGCCCCCGCTCACGCGTGGCGTGGACATGCACCATAACTTCATCAAGAGTGCGGATGGTGTGACTGGTAAAAGGTGTCAAATCCGAGCGTTTCACAATGTCGGCGACCTTCTCGTCAGGGAGGAGCGATAGGATGGCAATGCCGCCCGCCGTGCAGTAAGTCGGAACCGCATGTCCAACAATGGTCGCGCTGAAGATTTCATGCTTTGAGGGCATGCGCAAAGCATAGACGACGCGCACATCGTCAAAGAGCGAAAGATCGACACGCTCACGGACACGGCGGCGTAGCTCCAACATGACGGGATTTGCGCGCTGGAGCATTGGGTTAAGTCGCAACAAATCGTGCGTCATGTCGAGCACACGCAGACCGGGCAGGTAGCCGCGATCCTCAGGGTCGCGGGTGAGCATACCCAGCTTCAAGAGTGAGTGAACGATCCGTTGCGCAGCGCTGCGATCCACACCAGCAGCTGTCGCAACCTGACTGAGCGATAACGGATGACGCGCGCTCTGAAATGCTGACATGACAGCGACCGTTCTTGCGACCGAACGCATAAACAACGGATCGTCCTTGTAAGCTTCTCCTTCATCAGGGTCGAAACTGGATATGCCGCGAAGATCTCGAAATGTGGTCATGAAAAATCTCTAATCGACATTGGAGGATTGACAAGCATCAAAATTGGTTCCTATCATAAAAACAATATAGATGTATCGCTGAGAGATACACATATCAGCCCGAGGGGGCAAATCAAAAATGGGAGTATGCTCGTGTCAAAACGCGTGGCTGTCGCTGGCTTTTTGCATGAAACAAATACGTTTGCCGCGGCGCCGGCAACCATGGCAGCATTTGTTCAGGGTGGCGGATACATCCCCATCTCCCGTGGAACCGCGATTTTCGAGAATGCGCAGAATGTTAACCTCGGTATTGTCGGGGCATTGAACTTTGCGCAACAGGCCGGCTGGGAAATCGTGCCCATCCTGTGGGCAGGGGCAATCCCCTCCGCGCCGGTGACCAAAGACGCCTATGAAACAATCGTTTCCGAGATTGTCGAAGGGCTGCGCAATTGCGGGCCTTTGGATGGCATTTTTATCGATCTGCATGGCGCAATGGTTGCTGAGCACGTGGATGACGGCGAAGGCGAGCTTCTTGAACGGGTTCGTTCCATCCGCCCATCGGAACCGATTGCCGTCGCATTAGACCTGCATGGAAATATTACGCGGCGTATGTTCGACCTTTCGGATGTCATGGTCGGTTTTCGTACTTACCCGCACGTCGATATGGCCGAAACCGGTTATCGGTCGGCACAGGCTTTGCAGGCATTGATGGACAGGCCTGATGGCTGGCAGAAGGCGATGCGACAGGGCGATTATCTGATCCCGATTGCATGGCAGTGCACGCAGGAAGAGCCCGCAAAAGGCCTATATGGCATGACGGTCGATCTGCCTGAGAATGTGCTGACGGCCTCGCTCTTCATGGGCTTCCCCGCTGCTGACTTTGCCGAATGCGGGCCTTCGGTCTTCGCCTATGGTTGGGACAAGCAGGCGGTAGATGCGTGCGCCGATAATATCATGACGGCTCTTTCGGCGGCTGAATCCTCTTTTGTCGGCACAGCCTATCAGCCAAAGGAGGGGATTGAAAAGGCGATTGAGCTGGCTCGGAGCGCCGTTCGCCCGGTCGTCATTGCGGATACTCAAGACAATCCCGGAGCGGGTGGCAGTTCGGATACGACCGGGATGCTTCGCGCACTTGTTGCCAGCGGCGCCGAACGTGC
The DNA here is from genome assembly GCF_037203775.1 of Phyllobacterium sp. CCNWLW183. Classification (NCBI taxonomy): domain Bacteria; kingdom Pseudomonadati; phylum Pseudomonadota; class Alphaproteobacteria; order Hyphomicrobiales; family Phyllobacteriaceae; genus Phyllobacterium; species Phyllobacterium sp. CCNWLW183. Next base: position 102,137 of record NZ_JBBCBN010000005.1, read on the forward strand.
AGCCATTGGATGTATTCACGACGCTGAAGCCGCAAGGCTTGCACATCAAGCAGGCGAGGAGGCTGAGATCGAGATTTCGCTTGGCGGCAAATCGGGGATCGAGAACGACGAGCCGTTCAAGGCCCGATTCACCGTCGAGAAACTCTCTGACGGCAAGGTCCATGCAACAGGTCCCTATTATGGTGGCACATGGTTGGATATGGGTCCATCTGCCTGCCTTCGACTTGGCGGGACGCGTATCGTTGTTACGACCAATCTTGCCCAAATGGCAGATCGTGAACTTTATCGCATGGTTGGGATTCAACCCGAACAGGAAGCTATCCTCGTTAATAAAAGCTCCGTCCATTTTCGAGCCGACTTCGCACCAATCGCGGAAAAGCTTCTTGTCTGCATTGCCCCCGGTGCGATGCCGCTCAGCCCGGCGCAATTGCCATGGAAGCGCTTGCGGGCGGGCATAAGGCTTGAGCCGCTCGGACAGGAATTCAACTAGAACAATAAGAACAACCTCCAGAGGAACTAAGTAGATGAAGTTTATCAGTTTTCACCAACCTAGCCCGACCCTTCGTAAACTAAAATATGGAATTGCAGCCTCACTGATCGCGCTTGGTACGAGCGCTGCATGGGCGGAAACAACGCTTACCGCAGTCATGCATTCAGACCTGCGCATCCTTGATCCGATCATCACCACAGCACATATCACCCGCGATCATGCTTACATGATTTACGACGTGCTGATCGCGGTCGATGAAAACTTCAAGCCACAGCCTCAGATGGCAGAATGGACCGTTTCGGACGATCGTAAGATCTATACATTCACACTGCGCGATGGTCTTAAATTCCACGATGGTGCGCCGGTAACAGCCGCTGACGCAGTGGCCTCGCTCGAGCGTTGGGCCAAGCGCGATGCTGGCGGTCAGCTTATCATGGATATTACGGAATCCCTGAAGGCGACCGATGATAAAACGCTGGTCTGGACACTCAAGGAGCCATTTGCCCCCTTCCTTGACACGCTTTCCAAACAGGCCGCCCTGCCTCCATTCATCATGCCCGCGCGCATCGCCACAACGCCTGCCGATACCGCCATTACAGAGCATATTGGTTCCGGCCCATTCAAGTTTGTGCCGGCAGAGTTCCAGCCCGGCGTTGGCGTAAGCTATGTTAAAAACGAAGAGTATATACCGCGCAAGGAACCAGCCAATTGGATGGCAGGCGGTAAAGTCGTAAATGTAGACAAGGTTCGCTGGGTCACGATGACCGATGCGCAGACGGCGGTTAACGCTCTTGCAAGCGGTGAAGTCGACTACATGGAGCAGGTGCCGGTCGATCTGGTGTCGCTGTTTGAAGGCGATGACACGGTGGTTCTCGAACAGCGCGACCCGCTCGGCTATCAGACCATGGGGCGCCTCAACTTCAAGCATCCACCTTTTGACAATCCGGACATTCGCCGTGCAGCTTTTCTTGCCATGTCGCAGGAACCAGTGCTTGCCGCACTTATGGCCGATCCCAAATATTACAGGGTTTGCGGTGCTATTTTCGGCTGCGGCACGCCTAATGCCACGAATGTCGGCGCTGACAGCATTGTCGGGAAAGGCAATATTGAAGAAGCAAAAGCACTGCTCAAAAAAGCCGGTTATGATGGAAAGCCGGTTGTACTGATGCAGCCAACAGACGTTTCCAGTCTCTCTCCTCAACCGGTTGTGGCAGCACAGCAGTTGCGTGCAGCTGGATTTACTGTGGACATGCAGCCAATGGACTGGCAGACGCTTGTCGGTCGTCGGGCCTCAAAGGATGAGCCGTCAAAGGGTGGCTGGAATATCTTCTTCACAAACTGGCAGATTCCGGAAATTGCCACACCGCTAAACTCCGTCATGCTCAATGGTCGCGGCGATCAGGGCTGGTTCGGTTGGCCGAAGGATGACAAGATCGAAGCGCTTAAGAAGGAATATATTGCCGGGAAAACACCGGAAGAGCAGAAAGCCGTTATTGAGAAAATCCAGGCCCATACGCTTGAGAACGTCCTCTATATTCCGCTTGGCGAATATAATCCGCCACAGGGCCGCCGTTCCAACGTCGTCGATATGCTCGGCTCTCCCGTCCCGGTGTTCTGGAACGTAAAAAAGACCGAAGAATAATCTGCCCGCCGCTATCGCGTTTGACGTGATGGCTCCCAATTCAATACGGAACCGGTTCGGTATCGGTTCCGTCTCTCGCGGGACGCGCATATGGCTATCTACCTTTTAAAACGTATTTTTGCTCTTGTACCGGTGTTGCTGCTGGTATCGATTTTTGTCTTCCTCCTCCTGCGACTTACGCCGGGTGATCCGGCGGCAATTCTGGCAGGCGATGCCGCCACAAGCGAACAACTCGAACGCATTCGGGAGGCTATGGGGCTCAACAAACCCATCTTGACGCAATATTTCGTCTGGATGGGCAATATAATGCAGGGAGATCTTGGCGTTTCGCTGATATCAGGCGTTCCGGTGCTCGATCTGGTTTCGCAACGTATCGGCCCGACGATTTCCATAGCGGTTCTCACCATCATTATTGCTGTTCTCGCGGCAATTCCGATGGGTGTGATCGCGGCCTGGCGGCATCGTTCGTGGATTGATTATCTCGTCATGAGTTTTTCTGTTCTGGGCTTTTCCGTTCCAGTTTTTCTGGTTGGTTATGTGTTGCTGCTCATTTTTTCGGTCAATCTGGGTTGGCTTCCGGTTCAGGGTTTCAAACCAATTTCGTCGGGCTTTGGCAGTTTCATGGAGCGAGCCATATTGCCCGCACTGACACTGGCTTCGATCTATATCGCGCTCATCGCCCGCATGACCCGCGCAGCCATGTTGGATGTTTTGGGCGAGGATTACATTCGCACCGCACGGGCAAAAGGCGTTAGTGATCGTCGTCTCCTGTTCGTACATGCTTTGAAGAATGCAGCTGTGCCGGTCGTCACCATTATTGGCACCGGGTTCGCGCTACTCATTTCGGGCGTCGTGGTCACGGAAAGCATTTTCAACATACCCGGCATCGGACGTCTGACGGTTGATGCGGTTCTGGCGCGCGACTATCCGGTCATTCAGGCCATGATCCTTTTGACGAGCGCGCTCTACGTCTTCGTCAATCTGTTGATCGATCTTTCCTACACATTGTTTGATCCAAGGATACGCTATTGATGGCCTCTGAACCGACATCGACTGGCATGCATTGGTTGCTGCGCCTGTTCTCGCTGCCGCGCGTTACACGCGTTGGCATCGGACCGATGATTGCGGGCGTTCTCCTTACCGCAATTCTCATTCTCACCCTTGCCTCACCGTGGATCGCTCCGCATGATCCGCTGGCCATGAATCCGTTGATGCGGCTCAAGCCGCCTTCGGATGACTACCTGCTTGGCACTGATAATTACGGTCGTGATCTTTTCTCACGCATGATTCTCGGTGGGCGTATTTCCCTGTTGATAGGCCTTCTTGCTGCCGGAGCTTCAATTGGCGTGGGCATTCTCATCGGCTTGGTCGCTGGTTTTTTCCGCACCGCCGATGCGATCATCATGCGCATGATGGATGCGCTGATGGCAATGCCTTCCATTTTGATCGCCATCGCATTGGTCGCACTGAACGGGCCATCCATTGGCTCGGTGATCGTAGCAATTACCATTCCGGAAATTCCTCGCGTCGTGCGTCTGGTGCGGTCGGTAATCCTGAGTGCTCGCGAAGAGTCCTACGTCGAAGCCGCGCTGGCCCTTGGTTCGAGCACGCCAAAAATTCTTTTCCAGCATCTTCTGCCCAATACAATGGCTCCGCTTATCGTGCAGGGCACCTACATCGTCGCATCGGCAATTCTGACCGAAGCAATCCTATCGTTTCTCGGGGCAGGCATCAGCACCGAGATCCCGACATGGGGGAACATCATGGCCGAAGGCCGCCAGTTTTTCCGCATCAAACCGTCTATTGTGCTCTGGCCAGGGCTTCTGCTGACCCTCTGCGTCCTTTCAATCAATCTTCTGGGCGATGCGGCGCGCGATACGCTTGATCCGCGCCTGAAAAAGCGGGAGGGCTGAAATGGAATTGCGCAATCGTGATTTCACGACAGAACCGGTCGTGCTCGAAATTGAGAATCTCGTCGTGGCGCTACCCAGCGGCACACAGGTTCTTCGCAGCGTCAGCCTTGATATCCGTAAAGGCGAAACAGTTTGTCTCGTTGGCGAATCGGGCTCAGGCAAATCGGTGACCTCACTGACGGCGATGGGCCTTCTTCCCAAGAATGCTTTGCTGGTAAAAACGGGAGCAATTCGACTTGACGGCATTGACCTGCTGAAATTGTCTCCCGCCGATATGAAGAAGATGCGCGCCACACGCATTTCGATGATTTTTCAAGAGCCAATGACGGCGCTCAATCCGGTTATGCGGGTTGGTGAGCAGATCATGGAAGTTCTGGATATTCACACCAATTTGTCGGCCGACGCGAAACGCGTCAAAGTCATCAATATTATGGAGCAGGTGCACCTGCCTGACGTTGAGCGCATCTATCAAAGCTTTCCGCACCAACTCTCGGGTGGTCAGCGTCAGCGCATCATGATTGCTATGGCGCTCATACTTGAGCCCGTGGTTTTGATCGCAGATGAGCCGACCACTGCGCTCGACGTGACAACGCAAAAGCAAATTCTGTCATTGATTGCCGAAATGCAGGCAAAACATGGCACGGCGGTTCTGTTCATCACGCATGACATGGGAGTGGTTGCCGAAATTGCCGACCGTGTCTGCGTTATGCACAATGGCGAAATCGTAGAACACGGCACGATTCGGCAAGTTCTGGCTTCACCGCAAAAGCAATATACAAAAGATCTGCTTGGTTCGGTGCCAAGTCTCATTCCCCGACTGGCGCGCGCATCGCAAGGCGGCGAAGCTGTGATCCGGGTGCGCGATCTCGGCATGACTTATCGAAGCCGCGGTATTTTCATCACCAAGCCGGGTGTTCAAGCGTCACGCAACGTAACTTTCGAGCTTCCACGCGGACGCACGCTCGGGATTGTCGGCGAGTCCGGCTCCGGCAAAACCACTGTCGCTCGTTCGATCATGCGGTTGATTGAGCCGACAGAAGGCGAGATATTTGTCGGCGGACGCGACATTGCACATCTTGGCAAACGCGAAATGAAGCCGTTTCGCAAAAAACTGCAGGTTGTATTTCAGGATCCGTTCCGGTCGCTCAATCCGCGCTGGACTATTGAGCAAAGTCTGACGGAAGGGCCACTCAACTACGATGTGCCTTACGAAGAAGCCGTGGCCGAGGCGAAACGTCTGTTGAAGATTGTCTCGCTGCCACTGGATGCTTTAAAGCGCTATCCGCATCAATTTTCGGGCGGGCAGCGCCAGCGTATTGCCATTGCCAGGGCTGTTGCCCTCAGGCCCGACATTCTCGTGGCGGACGAGGCGGTCTCCGCGCTGGATGTTTCGATACAGGCACAGGTTCTTGATCTTCTCGCACAGCTTCAGAAGGATACCGGCATCGCCATTATTTTCATAACTCACGATCTGCGCGTCGCAGCACAGATATGTGATGACGTGCTGGTGATGAAACGCGGAGAGGTTGTCGAACATGGCAATGCTGCCGACGTGCTTGGCAATCCGTCGCATGAATATACGCGCTCATTGATTGAGGCGGCTCCCGGCCGCTTCTGGGATTTCGCGGCTGGACGTCCCACCGCCTGATCGAAGGGCCGCTGCTTGCGGCCCCGATTATCTTCAATGCTTCAAACAGGAACGAAATTATGCCCATCATACCGTTTATTGAGGAGAAGGCCGGCGAGATGCGCGCGGTTTTCGAAGACCTTCATCGTCATCCCGAAATTGGCTTTGAGGAGAACCACGCTTCCAGCGTTGTCGCTGGTCTTCTAAAGAAGTGGGGTTTCGATGAAGTTCACACCGATATTGCCAAGACTGGCGTCGTCGGCATTCTGAAAGGTCATAATCCTGGCAATCGCCGGATCGGCCTTCGAGCGGATATGGATGCACTGCCGATCGACGAGATTTCGGGCGTTGCCTATACATCGCAAAACCCAGGCCGTATGCATGCCTGCGGCCATGATGGTCACACGACGATGTTGCTGAGCGCAGCCCAATATCTGGCGGCTACGCGCAATTTCGAAGGCACGGCGGTTTTTGTATTTCAACCCGCTGAGGAAGGTCTTGGTGGTGCGCGTACCATGATCGCCGAAGGTCTGTTCGAGCGCTTTCCCTGCGACGAAATCTACGGAATGCACAATCAGCCATTAGGTACGCTCGGCAAAGCGCAGATACGCAAGGGTCCCGCCATGGCCGGGGCCAGCTTTTTCGACATCAAACTAACGGGAAAAGGCAGTCATGCGGCTCAGCCGCATAATTCACGTGACGTGCTGGTAATCGGCGCCGATCTTGTTGGTCAGATTCAGACCATCGTTTCCCGCAATATCCCCGCGACTGAAGCCTGCGTTGTTTCGTGCACCCAATTTCACACAGGCAGCGCCTATAATATCGTGCCGGAAGTCGCCACGATCACCGGTACGATCCGCTATTTCGAGCGTCACGTCTACGATGTGGCGGAAAGCCGCCTGAGAGAAATTTGCGCAGGCGTGGCAGCTGGTTACGGCGTGACCGTTGATGTCGATATTCGCAACGTCTTCGATGTTTTGCGTAATGATAACGAGCTTTCCGACGCCTATATCGCCGCTGCACGCGATGTGCTCGGCGAGGAAAATGTCAGCGATGACTGCCCAGCCTTTATGGGCAGCGAGGACTTCGCCGATATGCTCGCCCGGGTGCCAGGTGCTTACATTAACGTGCAGCACGCCGGCAAGGCCGCCTTGCACAATCCGGCATTTACACTCGAACCGGAAGTACTTCCGATTGGCGCGTCTATCTATGCTCGGATCGTGGAAACCCGCTTGTCTGTTAACAAGGAATTGGCTGCATGAGCGCGTTTGAACTTCCATTTGACCTTGATGACATGATTGCGCGTTTGCGCCCCTGGATCGAAACCGAAAGCCCGACTTTCGATGCAGCGGCGGTCAATCGAATGGTGGATATTGCCGCCTATGACTTTGCTGCTGCAGGTGCCAGCGTTGAATTCATTCCGGGGCGAATGGGATTTGGCGGGTCTTTGCGCGCAAGGTTTCCGCACGAACATCATGGCAAGCCCGGCATTCTGGTGTCAGGGCATCTCGATACCGTCCATCCGCTTGGCGTCATTGATGTAAATCCGTTTCGCCGGGATGATGGCAAGATTTATGGCCCTGGCATCCAGGATATGAAGGGTGGCAATTTCGTTGCGCTTGAGGCCATGCGTCAGATTGCAAAAAACGGGCTCGCAACCAAGCTTCCTGTCACCTTTCTGTTGACGCCCGACGAAGAGGTGGGAACGCCTTCCACGCGTGATCTGATTGAGCAGGAAGCGCTCAAGAACAAATATGTTCTGGTACCGGAACCCGCACGGCGTGATGGTGGCGCCGTCGTGGGGCGCTATGCCATTGCGCGCTACAATCTCGAAACTATTGGCAGGCCAAGTCATGCTGGCTGGCTGCTCAAGGAAGGACGCTCAGCCATCCGCCGCATGGCGGAAAAGATCATCGAGATCGAAGCACTCACGACGGAAGATTGTACATTCTCTGTCGGTGTTATTCAGGCCGGGCAATGGGTCAATTGCGTTTCATCAAGCTGCAAAGCCGAGGCGCTCAGCATGGCGAAAACCCAAAAGGATCTCGAAGAGGGTGTTTCACGTATCATGGCTCTTGCGGGCGCGAAAGATGATGTGGAACTGATCGTCACGCGCGGGGTGACGCGGCCAGTTTGGGAGCCCGGGCAGCCGCAAGATATGCAGCTTTTCAACTTCGCTAATGATATTGCGAAAGAGGTTGGATTTACCATGACGGCCCAAAGCTCGGGTGGCGGTTCCGATGGAAACTTTACCGGCGCGCTCGGTGTGCCGACACTTGATTCCATCGGCGTGCGTGGTGATGGTCTGCACACCTTGGGCGAGCATATCTTCGAAGACAGTCTGATCGAGCGCGCGCGTCTTCACGCAGGCTTGTTCCTGCGGCTGGAATAAGGCGCAACGGGTCCTACCATGTCTGATGCAAGCCGACTGACCAAAGCCCAGATTCCGGGCCTGAAGGATGACGCTACGATTAATGTGGATCAGTGGGGGGTGGCTCATATCAGAGCCAGCAACCTTCACGATCTCTTTGTTGCGCAAGGCTGGAATGCTGCGCGAGATCGTCTCTGGCAGATCGACACAGCCCGCAAACGCGGGCTGGGTCTGCTGGCGCGTGATTTTGGCCCAGGCTATCTGGAGCAGGACAGGGCAGCTCGGTTGTTGCTTTACCGCGGCGACATGGCGGCCGAATGGCGAGCTTACGGGCAGGATTCTGAAGAAATCTGCACTGCATTTGCGAGCGGTATCAATGCTTATGTCGATGCCTGCAATGCAGGCTCGATAGCGCTTCCGCCAGAGTTCCTATTGCTTGGTCATCGGCCAGAACACTGGAAGGCGGAAGATGTTGTGCGGGTGCGCACCCATTCGCTGACGCGCAATGCATCCTCCGAACTTTTACGCTCCAAAGTCATGGCTGCTGCGGGCATTGAGCTTGGCGCAAAGCTCGACATGCTTCGCAAGGATTTGTCCCACGGCATTGTGCCCAAGCCGGTGGAAGGCTTTGACCCGGCAATTATGACGGACAGGGTGCTACGTGATTTCAACCTTGCCATCAGTCCCGCGACATTTTCAAAAGAGCGGCTGGCTGCCACATTGGATGAGGCAGCCCTTTGGACGACAGTGGCTCCGACTGGCGATATTGTTCGCGCTTCTTTTGAAGAGGGCTCCAACAACTGGGCCATATCGGCGGAGAAAACCACAACCGGTCGCCCTATACTCGCTCTCGATCCGCATCGCACGCATAGTTTGCCATCCATACGATATGTCGTTCACCTGACCATGCCGGGTCTAGACGTGATCGGTGCAGGTGAGCCGATGGTTCCTGGAATATCGATGGGGCATAATGGCAAGATCGCCTTCGGTCTTACCATTTTCGGTGCAGACCAAGAGGATATCTATGTCTATCAGACGAAGAAAGATGATCCTGATCAATATGCCTACGCAGACGATTGGGAACAGGTCGAAACCATCACCGAGACAATTCCCGTCAAAGGATACCCCGATCAAAAAGTCGAATTAAAGTTCACCCGCCATGGTCCGATCATCTACGAGGATGAAAAAAACCATCGCGCTTTCGGCTTGCGAACTGTTTGGATGGACGCGGGCATGGCGCCCTATATGGCTAGCCTCTCCGTGATGAAAGCGACGAACTACACTGAATATTCCAGCGCGCTGGAAGGCTGGGGCTGCCCTTCCGTCAATCATATTTATGCTGATACGGCCAACACAATTGCATGGAAGCCGTCTGGTGCCACGCCAGTTCGCAACAATTGGGATGGCTTGCTTCCGGTTCCTGGCGATGGGCGATTTGAATGGAATGGCTATCTGTCACCGCAATCGGGGCCCTTGGAGATTAACCCTTCACGCGGTTTTATAGCGACCGCCAACGCTATGAATGTACCGGTCGCTTGGACCGCATCCAATCCAGCTATCGGCTATGAGTGGCTCGACAGCAGCAGGCACGACACGCTCCACAATGAGCTTTCCCGCAGCGAGCCGATTTCCCTCGAAGATTGCGTAGCGCTTCAGAGTTCAACGCGGTCACCGATTGCCGTCCGCGTGTTGAAGCGAGTCCAACGAGTATTTGGCAATGACAATAATGAACAGGCGTGGCGGCTTCTGCAGAATTGGGATGGCGATCTGGCTGCACATTCCGCGCCCGCAGCAATTTTTGAGATATGGTTCAGCAAGCATCTCGGTCCTCTTGTCGCTCGACTGGCAGGGGCCGCACCGGAAATTATTCCGTTGTTAATGCCATTTGATGCACCAAGCATTGCTTCGTGGCTGGAAAAAGCGCCGGATAGTCCCGAGATTGCTAAAGCCCTTCGCCAAAGCCTTAGAGATGCTTGGACGGAATATACTGCCTTGGGGGAAGCGGGCGCCGCGAACCCTCCGTGGGGTTCCATCCATAGGCTTCACTTGCGCCATCCTCTACAGGCGCTCACGGACAAAGAGTGGTCAACTGGGCCAATCGCCTTGGGCGGGAGCAGTTCCACGCTTAACTATGCCACTTACCGATTGAACGACTTCTCAGTCATCTCAGGGCCATCGGTTCGAATGGTCATCGATGTTGGAGCGTGGGACAACAGTTTTTTCCTCAATAATCCAGGACAATCAGGATTGCCAGATTCTCCGCATTATATCGATCTCTTGAAGCCATGGCATGCCGGGGACCCTGTTCCATTATCGTACTCGGCAGAACAAATAGACAGAGTGACGACAGTGACAATATTGTTGAGTGCTTGAGGCGTAGCCGGCTGCCAATGCACCAACAGCCGGCTCCATGCGACTTGCTCCTGCTGGAGCGAAAATATAATTCCCAGGGCGAAGTTTATGAGCTTCCCCATAATAGCAGCCAGATCATGTAAAAGCCGCCAAGGCTGACGGTGCTGATGCCCACGGGAAGGCTGAAGGGATTGAACAGGTGCTGGACGAGATCAGGCAAGAGGTGGGGGCATAACGCCCCCTCCCGCAATTTGCATCGCTCAAAGCCTGCTCGAGGCTTGGTCGCTCGTCATACTTCAACCTCATCCTTGCGGGTCTTGACCAGGCTCCAGACCACTCCGCCGGCTATGATCGCGAAGGTGACACCCAGCGACAGCGCGGCAGGAAACTTTTCAAGGCCCAGCATATCAGCGACGAAAACCTTCGAACCGATGAAAATCAGAACCAGAGCAAGGGCTGGTTTGAGATAGCGGAAGCGGTGAATCATTGCCGCAAGAGCAAAATAAAGCGCGCGCAACCCCAGGATGGCGAAGATATTGGACGTATAGACTAGGAACGGGTCAGTGGTGATGGCGAAGATGGCTGGTACCGAGTCAACGGCAAAGATCACATCGGCAACCTCGACCAGAACAAGCGCCATGAACAGCGGCGTAATGAACCAGATCAGCTTGCCCGTCTTGGGGTCCGCCTGCCGCACGAAGAAATGTTCGCCATGATGGGTTTCGGTCACGTTGAACCGGCGGCGCATGAAGCGGACCAGCGCATTATTGGCAATGTCAGGCTCGGATTCTTCCATAACCAGCATTTTCAGGCCGGTGAAGATCAGGAAAGCCGCAAAGATATAAAGCAACCACGCAAATTCAGCAACGAGCGTTGCTCCAACGCCGATCATGATGGCGCGCAGCACGATGACGCCGAGAATACCCCAGAACAAGACCCGGTGCTGATAGAGACGGGGGACGGCAAAGAAGGAGAAAATCAGGGCGATAACAAAGACATTGTCCAGCGCGAGCGTCTTTTCGACGACGAAGCCCGTTATATAGGCCATACCCGCATCAGCACCGATATACCACCAGACCCACCCGCCGAAAGCGAGGCCGAGGGAAATATAAAGAACAGAGAGCTTCAAGCTCTCAACCACATTGATCTCCTTGTTTTCCTTGTGAAGAACGCCGAGATCGAATGCCAGTATAGCGAGAACGAGGCCAAAAAAGCTTAGCCACATCCAGACCGGCTTACCCAGCCAGTCGATGAACAAAAAATCGAATTCCATTGAGGATTTCTCCACCGGCGTGCGTTGTCGGGAAACGGTCCGACATCACAAGTTCGCCGGGGCACTTGCCAGAGGGGCCCGGACCAGCGGGTTGGGGGAGAGTTAGGCGGCCGCAGTTCCCGATTCAAGGGCAGGAGGCAGAGAAATTTTCTATTGCGTGCAACTGCTCGCAACGGGCTATGGGGTGTTAGGGTCGGCCCAAGTACCGATAAGGAGCGTCATAAACCTCTCAGCAGCGGGTGACAGCGTTCCGCCTCGTCGACGTACAATGCCTATTGTTCGGGATATCTCTGGATTGCGGATTGGTCTTGTAACCAAAAAGGGATGTTCTTCCTGAGGTGTCGCCAATTTTGGCAAGACGGAAATTCCAAGCCCGGCTTCAACCAGCCCGAGCGATGTCGACAAATGCGTCACCTCATAGGACCAGCGAAGCTTGAGATTGGATTTGGCAAGGGCTGCATCAAGCAAGGTTCGATTGCCGCTGGACCTGTGAACCGTGATCAACTGGTACGGCGTCAGGTCACCCCACTCCAATTCGGTTTTTGCCGCCAGCGGATGATCGTTGCGCGCAGCGAGCACGAATGGGTCTTCTATCAGGCGCTCAAAGATGAGATCGGGATCGGATAACCCCATAATATTTATACCAAACTCAACTTCTCCCCGCGCAACTGCCTGCAATCCATCGGTGGCGGTCAGGTCGAGGATTCGAAAACGAATATGCGGATATTCCGAGTTGAACTGCTTGATTACCGTGGGAAGAAAGTAAAACGCGGCTGTCGGAAGACATGCAATGGTCACCAATCCACTACGCTGCGATCCCGTATCCCGAACTGCGAAAAGTGAGGTGTCGAACTCCTCCAGCATTCTGCGCACAAGTGGGATGAGTTCAGCACCAAGTGCAGTGGTTGAAACGTGCCGCGTCGTACGTTCCAGCAGTGGGCCCCCAATCGCCTGCTCGAGTTTTTGAATGCGTCGGCTCAATGCAGGTTGAGACAGATTGAGCGCCTCAGCCGAGCGATGGAAGTTCTCCAGTTCGACAACAGCCAGGAAAGCACGCAAGTCCAGAATTTCGCAATTAATGCTCATAACGCATCATTCCCTCGGATTTTCGCATTTCACATATCAATCATAATACCGTTTACTGGAACAAATAAGGCCATTGATACCTAAATCACATCGGTAGGTGAAGCAATAATGAACGACCTGATGTCCATTCCCTGTGTTCTCATGCGGGGCGGCACCTCAAAAGGACCCTTCTTCCTTTCGTCAGACCTGCCTTCCAATAGCGCAGAGCGTGATGTGATTCTTCTGTCTTTAATGGGCTCCGGACATCCTCTTCAAATCGACGGGATAGGGGGCGGCAATCCGGTCACGAGCAAGGTGGCCATTGTCGGACCCTCCAGCATTGCTGGCGCGGATGTTGATTATCTGTTTGCGCAAATTCGGATTGATCAGCAATTGGTCGATACCTCGCCAAATTGCGGGAATATGTTGGCAGCCGTTGGACCCTTTGCGATTGAGGCGGGGCTCGTAGCGGCGACAGGGCCTTTGACTCGCGTCAGAATTCACAATGTTAATACGGGCAAGTTGATCGAAGCGGAGGTTCCAACCCCCGGTGGAAAGGTTGCTTATCTCGGAGATGCGGCAATCGACGGCGTTCCCGGACTGGCGGCGCCGATCGCGTTGACTTTTATGGATGCAGCCGGTGCTCGAACGGGAAAACTCTTCCCCACGGGAAACGCACGTGATCGCATCGATGGTGTCGACGTTACCTGTATTGATTGCGCCATGCCTATGGTGCTGGTTGAGGCTGAAGCAGTCGGAGTAAGCGGATATGAAACGGCGGCCGATCTCAACAGCAATGACGCCTTGCTGAAACGGCTGAAGCATTTGCGGCTCGAAGCTGGCCGGCTCATGGGAATGGGAGATGTTAGCAATCAGGTCACGCCAAAGCCGGTATTGATTTCCAAACCGAGAAATGGCGGAGATCTCAATGTCCGTTATTTCATGCCGGACGAATGTCATCCATCCCTGGCGACGACGGGTGCCGTTGGCATTGCAACCGCATGCATTAGTGAAGGTACGATCGCATCATCGCTGATCGGCAAACACACCCCGCCAGTGATCCTCAGCCTGGAACATCCAAGTGGTCACCTGGACGTAAAACTGGATTCCCGCGAAGGAAAGGTCGTGGCAGGAATACTTAGAACAGCGCGGAGACTATTCGAAGGACATGTCTTTGCAAAGCCGCTCGGCAGCATCGTTCGCGCGGCATAATTTGAAATGGCTACCGGGAGGGTAGCCAAACAACATTACAATCGGAGGAAACATCATGCGTAAACTCGTGCTCGCGCTTGCGGCAACCGTGGCTTTTGCTGGAACGGCTCTCGCCGAACCCGTTCGCATCAGCGTCGGATCCTATAATCTCAACAATCTGCCTTTTCCGGTAGCTGCGGGGTTGGGTCTCTATGAAAAAGAGGGCCTTGAGGTAACTGTTGAGAATTTCGCCTCCGGTGGATCGAAGACGCTCCAGGCGCTTGTCGCGGGCTCAACCGATATCGCCGTTGGCTTTTACGACCATACGATCCAGATGCAGTCGCAGAACAAGGCAGTCGTCGGTTTCGTGCTTCTGGCACGCAATTCGGGCCTCGTTCTTGCCGGAGGAAAAAACGCCACTTTCGATCCGGCCAAGCCCGAAACGATCAAAGGAGCCAAAATCGGCATCACCGCCCCGGGCTCATCATCTGACTTCTTCGTTCGTTACTATTTACAGCGCCACAAACTGTCGGCGGATGATGTTTCGCTGATCGGCGTCGGTTCCGGTTCGGCTGCTGTTGCGGCGCTGGAACAGGGTAAGGTTGACCTGCTGGTCAATTACGATCCGGCGGCGACATTCATCGAAGCCAAGGGTGTCGGCAAGATTCTGATTGATGCCCGTAGCGATGAAGGTGCCAAGGAAATCTACGGCGGAATTTATCCCACATCAGTACTCTATGCCACGCAGTCTTACATCGACGAAAACCCTGAAACGATCCAGAAGGTCACGAATGCGACCGTTGCAGCGCTGGAATGGATGAACAAACACAGCGCTGAGGAAATCGTTGAGAAGCTTCCCAAAGAGTTCATTTCCGGAGATCGGGAAACCTATGTGAAGGCAGTCCAGAATGCCAAGCCCATCTTCTCGGTTGGTGGCAAATTCAACGATACAGACGTTCAAACGCCGTTGGCTGTTCTCAAAAGCTTCAATGAGAAAGTAGCCAATACAACCATCGATCTTTCTAAAACCTACACGAATGATTTCGTGAACAAGGCGACTGGCAAGACCACTAACTGATCCGAGGAGGAAGCCATGTCATTGGCTATGTTAAAACCCGTGCCCGTCCAACCGGGCGAGCAAGATACGAGGCCGATGGTATCGATTGACTCGGTTGAAATGTCATTTGGCACCTATGTAGCTGTACAGGATGTCAACTTGACTGTTGCCGATGGCGAGTTTCTCGCCATCGTTGGGCCCACGGGCTGCGGCAAGAGCACCATTTTGAATGCTATTGCCGGTCTGCTGAAGCCAACGAAGGGAACGGTGAGTATTGATGGCGCGCTCATCAATAACATCCAGAATGATATTGGCTATCTGTTCCAGCAAGACGCGTTGCTGCCGTGGAAGACCTCCATCGAAAATGTCGAACTCAGTCTGATGTTTAAAGGTATTGCAGTCAAAGAGCGCCGCGAACGCTCGATGAACTGGCTTGCAAAGGTTGGCCTTAAAGGGTTCGAGCATCGGTATCCGCACCAGTTGTCGGGCGGCCAGCGCAAGCGCGTACAGATGGCGCAGGCGCTGATCGCAGCGCCAAAGGTCATCTTGATGGACGAGCCATTTTCCGCGCTCGACATCCACACCCGACATTTGATGCAGAACGAACTTCTACGGCTCTGGCAGGAAGAGCGTCGGGCCGTCGTGATGATCACGCATGATTTGGAGGAAGCCATTGCTCTTGGCGACCGCGTCGCCATCCTTGCGGCTGGGCCGCGTTCACGGGTCATAGAAAGCTTCCCCGTTGAGCTGGAACGGCCTCGCGATGTCGCGGAAATCAAACTCGATCCACGCTTTATGGATCTGTACCGAAATATCTGGGCAAGCCTGCGCGGCGAAGTGGAGAAAAGCTATGAACGTCGTGACTGAACGCATCATCCAGCTGGGTATTCTGGTTTTTATTCTCGGTGGCTGGCAACTGGGCGTAACCGCCGGTGTCATCGACGTATTCTTCTTCCCAGCTCCTCTGGATATCTTCAACCAGATTGTTACCTGGATTATCCAACCAAGCTTCTACAAGCATGTCTCCATTACGTTGACAGAAACCGTTCTCGGCTATGTCATAGGCACGGCGCTCGGCGTCGCCGCCGGTGTTTGGCTTGGTCTCAGCCGCAGTGCAGCCCGCATCCTTGATCCCTTTATCAAGGGCCTCAATGCAATTCCCCGTGTCGTTCTCGCGCCGATCTTTGTTCTTTGGCTCGGCTTGGGCCTTTGGTCGAAAGTAGCGTTGGCTGTCACGCTGGTGTTCTTCATCACGTTTTTCAATGCCATGCAGGGCGTACGCGAAGTCAATCCTGTTGTGCTTGCCAACGCGAAAATCCTCGGTGCCAAACGGTCGGATTTGTTGAGGCATGTCTATTTTCCTGCTGCGGCAAGCTGGATTTTATCATCGCTGCGCACGTCAGTAGGCTTTGCAGTGGTCGGCGCCATTATCGGGGAATATCTCGGTGCTTCCGCTGGATTGGGCTACCTTATCGCCCAGGCAGAAGGCAATTTCGACGCGGTTGGCGTATTTGCCGGCATCATTATTCTGGCAGTGTTCGTCCTGATTATCGACAGAATTCTCGATGTCGCTGAAGGCAAGCTCATCAAGTGGCGACCCAATGCTGCCGAAGAAAGACCCGCATAAAATCTTGTGGCCGGCAATGCCGGCCACATTCAACTGGACGAACCAGCTCGCGTGCCGGGTGAAAGAAAAAACATCATGCCCGTTGGGGATAATCCGGCATTCCGCCTGAATCAAAATTTCTGGACCGACAATCTGGAAGTATTGACAGAGCGCTTCAATGCCTGGCTTGCTCGGTAAGGCCAGCCGCAAGTTCAAGGCCTGGTTGCAAACCACATACCGCATTCCTCATGCGATCAGGAGTGACTATTGACTGATTATTCCATATTTGGTGCCGCCGAACTCAGCCGTCTCGTCCAAGCTCGAACTGCTTCCTGCTATGATATAACACTGGATTTTCTGGGCCGGATCGACAGTTTAAATCCGGTTCACAATGCCATCATATCCTTACGCCCTCGAGACGAAATCCTGGCAGAAGCAAGTGCTGCCGATGAGATGCTTTCCCGTCACGGCCCGACGGGTCCACTTCATGGTCTTCCCATTGCCATTAAAGACTTGTCCATGACAAAGGGCTTGAGAACCACATTCGGGTCCCCGATCTATGCAAGCTTTGTGCCCGAAATGGACTCGCTCTCGGTGGAACGATTGCGAAGTGCGGGCGCCCTGATTATTGGAAAAACGAACACACCTGAATTCGGTTTGGGATCTCACACCTACAATCCTGTTTTCGGCATCACCCGCAATGCTTTTGATGCGTCGAAATCTGCGGGCGGTTCGAGCGGCGGAGCTGCGGTCGCTGTTGCCTTGAGAATGTTACCCGTTGCTGATGGCAGTGATTTTGGCGGGTCTTTGCGTAATCCTGCGGCATTCAACAATATTTTCGGTTTTCGTCCCTCTCAGGGGCTGGTGCCAAATTGGCCCGCGGCGGATTCATTTTTTTCCCAGCTCGGCACTGAAGGTCCCATGGCCCGCAGCGTCGAAGATCTGGCATTCCTGTTGGATGTGCAAGCCGGATATGAACCGCGAGCGCCTCTATCTATAGAGCGACCGGCTGCTTCCTTTGTCCAAAGTTGCCATGAACAAATTGGTCCGTCTCGTATAGGCTGGCTGGGCGATCTTGGCGGCCATCTGGTTTTCGAGCCTGGCATTATCGATCTTTGCGAAACGGCTTTGAAAACCATGACCGATATTGAATGCACAATAGAGCCAGTCCTGCCAAATTTCGACTTTGAGGCACTTTGGGGTTGTTTTACAACCCTTCGTCAATTCAATTTGAGCGCCAGACTCAAGCCACTCTATGACGATCCGGCAAAGCGGGCTCTTCTCAAGGATGAAGCGCAATGGGAGGTGGAAGGTTGTCTTTCCCTGTCGGCCATCGACATCCTTAATGCCAGTCAGACAAGGACAGCCTGGTATGCAACCATGCTTGAATTGTTCCAGACATATGATTTTCTCGCCATTCCTTCCGCGCAGGTTTTCCCGTTCGATGCCGACCTGCATTGGCCCGAAATGATCGGCGACAGAAAAATGGACAGTTACCATCGCTGGATGGAAGTCGTTGCTCTGGCGACGCTTTCCGGATGTCCGGTTGTCAATGTACCAGTCGGGTTTCGCAATGGCCTCCCGATGGGTATGCAGCTCATAGGCCGACCTAGATCGGATGCTCGCCTGCTTAGCCTTGCGAGGTCTTATGAAATGATATTGCCGTTCAAGACAGGCCGAAACGAACCCTGAACGCCAATGATCACAAGATGGGGTCAGGAAGCTGATTGACTTGGCTCCCGCCCCCTCAGGTTCTCGCCGCGTTTCCACATCGCTTCCGCCGCGTGCTCTTCATCATCGATGGAGGCGCAGGCTGTAGCGCTGCAAGCAGTATTTCTATCCCATCAAATTCCCATCAAAAAAGCTCAAAAAGAGTTGCACACCTCATTTGACTGAATTACTATTTCAGGCGGAGGAGAATTCTCGTGGTGAAAATGACGCTTGAAGACGTCGCCCGAGAAGCCGGTGTCAGTCTTGCAACGGTTGATCGCGTGGTAAACGGGAGGATAGGTGTGCATGCGCGCACGATCCAACGCGTCAATGCGGCTATCAAACAGCTTGGCTTCCTTCCTGATCCCCATGCGTCGCGGCTGGCTCGCGGACGCGATTACGATTTCCGCATCATTCTCCCCACCGGCGAAAATGAATTCATGCAGGCTCTTGCTGCCGAGTTTCGCGCTACTCGCGAACGTCAATTGCAGGAGCGGGTGCGCCTGACCATTCAATATGTCGATACATTCGATGGCGAAGCACTTGCCACCGCCTTGGAAAAGCTTCCAAGAGGCATTGATGGCGTCGCCGTTGTCGCTCTGGATCACCCTGCTGTTACCGAGGCCATAAATACACTGGCCGATTCCGGCGTTGTTGTCCTGACGCTCGTATCAGACGTGCCCAACTCACGGCGTGCGCATTATGTCGGCATCGACAATTTTGCGGCAGGCCGCACCGCCGCATCGCTGATCGGCCGCTTCGTTGGAACCCGCAAAGGCAAGGTCGGGATGATTGCAGGTTCGCTGGCACTGCGTGATCATGTCGAGCGGCAATTCGGGTTTGAACAGGTTCTTGCGCGCGAATACCCCAATCTTGAAGTCCTGCCGGTTCGCGAAGCACGCGACGAAAATGCCCGGGTGGAAGCCGTCTGCCGGTCACTGATCGAAGATCACCCCGACACAGTTGCGATCTATAATGCCGGGGGAGGGCAGGCTGGTGTCATCGCTGCCCTGGAAACGTCCGGGCGCACATCTGACATGATTTTTGTTGCCCACGAATTGACGTCGTCAACACGTCGTCACCTTGTGCGTGGCACAATCGACGCAATCATCAATCAGGATGTGGGCCACATGGCCCGCAGCGCCGCACGGATCCTGACTGCCCTGAAAGAGGGCCGCCCCATTGTTTCGGGGCAGGAACATATCCGCATCGATATCTTTCTCAGGGACAACATGCCCTGACGGCTATATTTTGGAATTGGAGGAATACATATGAAGACGATTAAAGGACCGGCCATTTTTCTCGCACAGTTTGCGGGCGATGCTGCGCCGTTCAATACGCTGGATGGCATGTGCGGTTGGGCCGCTGGACATGGCTATAAGGGTATTCAGATTCCTGCCTGGGACGGGCGTCTCATTGATCTGAAGAAAGCTTCCGACTCCAAGGACTATTGCGATGAGATCGCCGGGACAGCAGCGTCCCACGGCCTGACGATCACGGAGCTTGCAACCCATCTCCAAGGTCAGCTCGTTGCCGTTCATCCTGTTTATGACGAACTCATGGATGGCTTTGCTGCGCCTGAAGTACATGGCAACCCAGCGGCGCGGCAGGAATGGGCTGTTGATCAGCTGAAGCGGGCGGCGCGAGCGTCCAAGCATCTGGGCCTTAAGACCGTTCCCACCTTTTCCGGTGCGCTGGCATGGCCTTTTCTCTATCCATTCCCACAGCGTCCGGCGGGTCTGGTCGAAGCGGCGTTTGATGAACTGGCAAAACGCTGGACACCTATTCTCGACTATTTCGATGAGCAAGGCGTCGATGCTGCCTATGAAATTCACCCCGGCGAAGATCTGCATGACGGCATAACCTACGAGATGTTTCTGGAGCGGGTAAACAACCATTCGCGCGCCAATCTTCTTTATGATCCTTCGCATTTCGTGCTGCAGCAGCTCGACTATCTTGATTATATCGACATCTACCATGAGCGTATCAAAGCCTTCCATGTGAAGGACGCCGAGTTCAACCCGACAGGGCGGCAGGGTGTCTATGGCGGCTTCCAATCTTGGGTGAACCGTGCCGGGCGTTTCCGCTCGCTTGGCGATGGACAGGTGGATTTCGGCGCAATCTTTTCAAAGCTGACTTCCTATGATTTCGATGGCTGGGCAGTTCTGGAATGGGAATGCGCGTTGAAACACCCCGAAGATGGGGCGCGCGAAGGTGCCCAATTCATCGACGCTCATCTGATCCGCGTGACCGAGCGGGCATTTGACGATTTTGCCGGGTCCGGCACCGACGACGCGGCCAATCGCCGTATTCTTGGCTTGAAGTAAGAGGGTAAAGCAATGGCCATTGGAGCATCAAAAGAAAAGCCTGCGAGCAAGCGCATCCGTATCGGCATGGTCGGTGGCGGGCAGGGCGCTTTCATCGGCGCGGTTCACCGCATCGCGCTGCGTATGGATGACCAGTTTGAGCTGGTTGCAGGCGCACTCTCATCCGATGCGGCGCGCGCCAAGGCGTCAGCCCGCGAGCTCGGCATCGCCGATGATCGCGCCTATACATCCTTCGAGGAAATGGCAAAAGCGGAGGCCAAGCGTCCTGACGGCATCGAGGCCGTTTCCATCGTCACGCCAAACCACATGCACGCACCGGCAGCAAAGGCTTTTCTCAAAGCTGGCATTCACGTCATTTGCGACAAGCCGCTGACCACGACTGTCAAGGAAGCAAAGGAGCTTGTCTCTCTGGTAGACAAGACCGGCAAGCTTTTCGTGGTTACCCATAATTACACTGGCTACCCCATGATGCGGCAGGCGCGTGCCATGGTGGAAAAGGGTTTGCTTGGAACCATTCGCGTGGTGCAGGCTGAATATCCCCAGGATTGGATGACCGAGAAGACAGAAAGCTCCGGTTCGAAACAGGCCGAATGGCGCGTTGATCCCAAGCGTTCGGGTGCCGGCGGCGCCATCGGCGATATTGGCACCCATGCCTATAATCTTGCTTGCTTCGTGTCCGGTTTGAAGCTCAAGCAACTTTGCGCCGAGCTGACCAGTTTTGGCGAAGGCCGCGTTCTTGATGATGATGTGCAAATTCTCATGCGCTTCGAAGGTGGCGCCAAGGGTATGATCTGGGCAAGCCAGGTCGCTCCGGGCAATGAGAATGGCCTGAAGCTGCGTATATATGGTACCAAGGGTGGGCTGGAATGGACGCAGGCCGATCCGAATTATCTCTGGTACACGCCCTTCGGCAAGCCCAAGCAATTGCTGACCCGCGGCGGCGCGGGTGCATCGCCGGAAGCGGCGCGCGTAACGCGCGTTCCCGGCGGGCATCCAGAAGGCTACCTTGAGGGCTTTGCCAATATTTATACCGAGGCAGCGCAGGCAATTCTTGCGGCTCGCAGCGGCAAAAAACTGCCGAAGGATGTCATTTATCCAACCGTTCAAGATGGCTTGGCCGGCATGGAATTCATTGAAGCTGCGGTCAAGTCTTCGAAGGCTGGCGGCGTTTGGACGAAGGTGTGATGGAGACAAATAAACCCTTGAACGCCTCGAACGTACCGGTGCTGGAAGCACGCGGCATTGCCAAGGCGTTTGGTCCCGTGGAAGTTTTGACCGATATCAGCCTGTCGATCATGCCGGGCGAGGTCCATGCGATCATCGGCGAAAACGGCGCGGGCAAGTCCACGCTGATGAAACTCCTCAGCGGGCACCTCAAGCCGACACGCGGTTCCGTTGCCATTGATAATGAGCCCGTGAGCTTTGCCGGTCCCGTCGATGCGGAACATCGCGGTCTGGTCCTGGTGCATCAGGAAATTCTGCTTGCACCTGACCTGACCGTTGCCCAGAACATTTTCATGGGGCGTGAGCTAAAGCGCGGCCTTATGGTCAACGACCGTGAGATGAACAGGCAGTCAGCGGAGGCTGTTCGAAGCCTCGGAGCCGATATCGATCCGACCACGCAGATTGCCCGCCTTTCCATTGCGCGGCGTCAATTGGTCCAGATCGCCCGCGCGTTGCAGGTGCCGCACCGGGTTGTCATTTTCGATGAGCCGACAGCCTCGCTCACCCCCATCGAAACCGAAGCGCTGCTCAAAGTCATCCGCGACCTGCGCGACAAGGGCGTGGCCATTCTCTATATCTCGCATCGCCTGCCTGAAGTGGCTGCGATTGCAGATCGCATCACAGTCTTGCGCGATGGTAAGCTCATTACAACCCGCAACGCCTCTGAATTGCAGCCAGTCGACATGGCGCGATTAATGGTCGGCCGAGATATGTCAAAACTTTATCCTGAGCGCGAGGATACGGCCGCGCACCAGACGGTGCTTGAAGTCAAGAATTTCGACGTGCCGGGCTATGCCCGTGACGCATCCTTTACCCTGCGGAAAGGTGAGATCCTCGGCTTTGCCGGTCTGATCGGCGCTGGCCGTACAGAGCTGCTTGAGGGCATCGTCGGATTGCGCCATGGCAGTGGCACGATTGAATTTAATGGCAAGCCCATCACATTCCACACCGTGCGTGACAGCATGGCGGCAGGCATTGTTTACTTGAGCGAAGATCGCAAGGGCAAAGGACTTCTTCTGGCGCAGGACCTGCGTACAAACCTCACGCTGGCCACGCTCGAAAAATTTACGAAAGGGCCGCTGATCGAACGCAAGCGGGAGGATAAAAGTCTCGATAAAGCGATCAGCGATTTCGATATTCGCGCCCGTCGCCGTGATCTTCTGGCCGGGCAGCTTTCGGGCGGCAATCAGCAGAAGCTCCTATTGGCAAAGATGATGCTGCTGGAACCGAGCATCGTCATTATCGACGAGCCGACGCGCGGCATCGATATCGGCACAAAGGAACAGATTTATCAGTTCATTGCAAACCTCGCCAAGGCAGGGAAATCCGTCATCGTTATCTCGTCCGAGATGCAGGAACTGATAGGCATTTGCCACCGCATCCTCGTCATGCGCTCATCGCGCATCGTCGGCGAGGTGACAGGCGATGCAATGACAGAAGAAGAAATCGTCGTCCACGCCACAGGCGTCAAGATCAACGAAGCAGAGCTTTACAGTGCGGGGAACGCATGAGCGACACATCAACAAATACCGATACACGCGGTGCCTTTCGCAAACTGGCTGATCTGGACAAGACAGCCGTTGCTCCCTTCCTTGCGCTCGCGGCGCTGTTCGTCCTTGGTGCGCTCATCAATCCGAACTTCCTGTCGATAGACAATCTTCTCAACGTTCTGACCAGATCGTCTTTCATTGCAATCATTGCCGTTGGCGCAACCTTCGTCATCTCGGCTGGCGGTCTTGATCTGTCTGTCGGGTCCATGGCTGCGCTGGTTGCGGGCATCATGCTGCTGTTCTTGAATTCAGCGGCGATTGATGGCGACATGGCGATGCTTTGCGTTGGCGTTGTCGTCGCTATTGGTGTCGGCGCCTTGGCGGGTCTGCTCAACGGCGCAATCATCACGATCGGCAAGATCGAACCCTTTATCGTCACGCTCGGAACCATGGCAATCTTCCGGTCTGTCACGGTCTGGCTGGCAGATGGCGGGTCCATCGCCATGAAATCAACCTCGATGCGTGCTCTGTTCAGGCCTGTTTACACCGGCACATTCATCGGGCTGCCCATTCCCGTCTGGATCATCGCAATTGTCGGTATTCTGGCAGCTTTCATTTTGTACAAAACATCTTTCGGAAGGCATGTGATCGCCGTCGGTTCTAACGAGGATGTAGCAAAATATTCCGGCATCCACGTCAACCGTGTGCGCGCCATGACCTATGTGCTGCAAGGTATTTGCGTCGCCATCGCCGTCGTCGTTTATATTCCGCGCCTTGGGGCCGCAACGACAACAACCGGCATGTTGTGGGAGTTGCAGGCAATCACGGCTGTGGTCATTGGCGGCACTGCGCTGCGCGGCGGCGTCGGGCGTATCTGGGGCACGATCTGCGGTGCTTTCATGCTGGAGATCGTCGGCAACATCATGGTGCTGTCCAACATTGTCAGCGAATATCTGATCGGAGCCGTTCAGGGCACGATCATCATCATTGCAATGCTCGTCCAACGGACGCTGCAAAAGAAGAAATGATGACAACGAATAGGGGCGGGAGGCTGCCTCTTCAGACGGGACGGGGGAAAAGGGGCCACCCACCGAGCCGAAATCAAGGCCCGAACGAAAAATTGGGAGAGAACAAATGCGTAAACTCATGATGGGTCTGGTGGGGGCGGCACTCGCCTCGACAATGACCTTCGCCTACGCGCAAGACAAACAGGTCAATATTGCCGTGTCGATTCCGGCGGCTGACCATGGTTGGACCGGCGGCGTTGTCTATCACGCTGAACGTGCCGCCAAATTGCTTGAAAAAGCCCATCCGGGTCTGAAGATCACTGTGAAGACTTCGCCTGACGGCGCTTCGCAGGCCAATGCCCTGGAAGATCTGACCACACAGGGCATGGACGCTCTGGTGACCTTGCCACACAATTCGGATGAATTGACCGACCCGCTTCGCCAGGTCAAGGAAAAGGGCATCTTCGTCACGGTTGTTGACCGCGCGCTTTCCGATCCGACAGTTCAGGACCTCTACGTTGCCGGCAACAATCCGGAGCTTGGCCGCGTAGCGGGAACCTATCTGAAAGACACATTGAAGACCGGTGATGTCGTGGTTATCCGCGGCCTTCCTATCGTTATCGATGAAGAGCGCCAGAAGGGCTTCGACGAAGCCATTGCAGGTAGCGGCATCAAGGTACTCGACAAGCAGTTTGGTAATTGGTCGCGCGATGACGCGTTCAAGGTCATGCAGGACTATCTGACCAAATTCCCGAAGATCGATGCGGTCTGGTGCCAGGATGACGATATGGCCGTTGGCGTTCTTGAAGCCATCAGCCAGGCAAAGCGTACCGATATCAAAATGGTTATCGGTGGTGCGGGCATGAAGGACATGATCAAGCGTGTTGCTGATGGCGATACAATGACGCCGATCAACGTGCTTTATCCACCTTCAATGATCGCAACTGCAATGGAACTGACCGTTGCCAATTTCTACGATCAGGTTCCAGTTCGGGGCAGCTATATTCTTGATGCAACACTCGTCACCAAGGATAATGCCGCTGAATTCTATTTCCCTGATTCACCGTTCTGATCAGACACATGAATGAAGCTGGAAAAGGCCCTGCGAGGGGCCTTTTTTGCAACAGCGTTTTGCAATAGCTACTAGCCGCCAGCCTATCTTTACGATCAACTGGGACATTGCACTGATGCTGTGCGTGGTTCGACGGGGCTCACCATGCGGAAAGTGAAGATTTGGCAGGGAGCTGGTTTGAGACGTTTCGAGCAAGACGTTTCAGGTAGATGTGCAACCCACTACTTTCCTCATGGTGAGCCCCGTCGAACCAAGCACTAGATCAATGGCCTCTTCCGCCCTCCTGAGCTTGTCGAAGGGCGAACCACGCACAGCATCAGTGCAATATCAACTTCCAAATTGAATACCGGATTTTGTGGTAGGATTCAGCTGCCGGATGCAGGCTTTCGGGTCTATCCCGGCCCCCGCGCATTCCGTTGAATCATTCACCAGAACACGCGTTATTTTCGTGCAATCAAGCTCACCAAGATCAAAGCGGCGCACTTTGGTTTTTCCCTGCGGCAGTTCTTTGAAATCCAGCACGGTGATACGATCGACCACCTGAGCCTGATTGAATAGCGCGACCTCAAAACCCACCTTGTCCAAGGCCACGCCAAGACTATTGGTAACGACAAAGGTTAGCCGGCAGCCCTTTTCCGAAGGCTGCAGTGCATTCAGCTCCAAGGTCAGCGCCGGTGGGGCACTTTCCTGCGCTGGCGCAATGTCTGCTGCGGCGAGAACCAGCAATCCCGTTGCGGCAAGCAGGCCGAGGGAATGCCGCGTCAGAAACCTGATAAAATGGCCCTGTGTATTGTGCACCATGACGTCCATTTCCTGATCACAGTTTTGTCAATTCTGAAACATGACTCATTGACTCTTATTTGATTTGAGTAATAAAGATGAAACTTGTAGTCAAGTTTAAATAGAGGGGTCTTGGACCAACCATCACCCTTTGAGAAAGGCACGAAAAGGCCATTGCCATGTCGCGACGCCAAATCATCGATCTGCAGGTTCGCCTTCCTAACATGACGCCCATGCGAGCAGACTATAGCCGCCCCGTACAATCAGATATCCGCGTGTTTGGCAGTGATCTTCTATTCGACGGATCAAGCGAAGTCGGCATTGAACATGCCGGCTCGCTCTATCGTTTGAAAATCACCCGCCAAGGCAAACTCATCCTGAATAAATGACCCAGCAATCGATCACCAACGTTACGAATGGTAATAAAATGACACCCGAAGCGATCCGCCAGGCAAGAATAGACAATCCCAAAATGCGTGAGCGCGATCTGGCGCAGCAGTTGACTATATCCGAAGCTGATTTCGTCGCCGCCTATTGCGGTATCAGTGCAACCCGTATCACACCACAGATTGAAACATTCCTGACCGAGATCGAAGCTCTCGGCGAAGTCATGGCGCTTACCCGCAATGAAAGCGCCGTTCATGAAAAGATCGGCGTCTATGACAAGCCCATCGTCGGCAAACATGCCTCGATGATGCTCGGCGAACAGATCGACTTGCGCCTGTTTCCCAAATCCTGGGCGCATGGTTTTGCCGTTGAGAAGGACGATGGCGATGTGGTTCGCCGCAGCCTGCAATTCTTCGATGCCGCAGGCGAAGCCATTCACAAGATTCATCTGCGCCCCGCTTCCAATCTGGAAGCCTACACAGCTCTGGTGGCAAAGCTGAAACTGGAAGATCAGTCCCAGACGATCGAGACCACCGAATTGCCGAAGCTCGAGCAGAAAAAGCGGGAGCTTGAAGAGCTCGATACTGCCGGCCTGCGGGATCGCTGGACCCAGATGAAGGATGTGCACGAGTTTTTCGGCATCCTGAATTCACTGGAAATGACCCGTCATCAGGCGGTACAGGTGATTGGTCAGGACTATGCCTGGCAGCTGGATAATGATGCGCTGACGGCAATGGTTCACCATGCGGCACAGGAAGCATTGCCGAACATGTGCTTTGTTGGCAATCGCGGCTGCATTCAGATTCATTCCGGCCCGGTCCAGAACGTCAAACCAATGGGTCCATGGATCAACGTCATGGACGAAACCTTCCATCTGCATCTGCGTACCGATCATATTGCCGAGCTTTGGGCCGTACGCAAACCGACCAAAGATGGTCACGTAACCTCTCTTGAGGCCTATGGTGCGGAAGGCGAGATGATTATCCAGTTCTTTGGAAAACGTCATGAAGGTTCTCATGAACGTCCCGACTGGCGCAATCTCGTGGAGAGTCTGCCTCGCCTGATGCGTGTGGCCGCATAAAATGACCAAGTCTGTCAAATTAGCTGCTCTTGCCGGGATTTTCGGGGTTCTGGCTCTTTCCAGCCATGCATTTGCCAAGGAAGTCTCGGGGTCGCTACCCGATACCAGCCGGGTCGTATCCATTGGCGGCTCGATCACCGAGATCATCTTCGCACTCGGAGAACAGGGCCGTCTCGTCGGGCGCGATACGACCAGCGTCTATCCAAAGGAAGCATTTGCGCTGCCTGATGTCGGATATATGCGGGCTTTGTCGGCTGAAGGTGTTCTTTCGATCAATCCGACTGCGATTATTGCCGTGGAAGGCAGCGGCCCGGAGCAAGCTGTCGATCTTCTGAAAAAGGCCAGTGTTCCTTTCGTTTTCGTTCCTGAAAATTACACGGCCACAAGCGTTTCGGAGAAAATCCGGATCGTCGGCAAAGCGCTCAGCGTTGAAGACAAGGCCAAAAAGCTTGCGGACGATGTTGAAGCCGATCTTGCTGCCGCTCAGGCTGAAACGAAAGATATCAAAACCCGCAAGCGCGTTTTGTTCGTTCTCAGCATTCAGGGCGGAAAGATTCTGGCTGCTGGCGACCATTCAGCTGCAAACGGCATCATTAAACTCGCAGGCGCAGACAATGCTGTCGAAGGTTTTACCGGATACAAGGCTTTAAGCGATGAAAGCATCCTGCTGGCAAAACCCGATGTGATCCTGGTAATGGATCGCGGCGACAATCACGCGACAGTCGACAAGGAGTTGCTTGCCAATAAGGCGATTGCTTCAACACCAGCAGGTGAGAACAAAGCAATCATACGTATGGGCGGGCAATATCTGCTAGGCTTTGGGCCACGGACAGCGAGTGCAGTTCGTGACTTGTCCAAGCGACTTTACGGCGACGCAGTAAGCCAATGAGCGAGGCCATTCTCATGAAACCTGCTTCCCTGCGCTCAGAACAGGGTAGCAGGAAAGGCCGGGCGGATGGCGACCGGTCTTTTCTGGCCAGGTTCGTAATCGCGTTGCTCGGCTTGGCGTTTGCCGTGACTTTCCTGTTCAGTCTCACGGCCGGAGCCTCTGATGCATCGGTGGTTTCCGTTGTCGGATCATGGTTTCAGACAGGCAATAGCGGCACAGACGCTTTGTCGGCGCGCGACAGCATCATCATCTATGATATTCGTCTGCCCCGTGTCATTCTGGGCTCGCTGATCGGCGCTTCGCTTGCCGTCTCCGGTGCCGTCATGCAGGGGCTTTTCCGCAATCCGCTGGCCGATCCCGGCATTGTCGGCGTCTCGTCCGGGGCTGGCCTTGGAGCGCTTAGCGTGATCGTGCTCGGCAATACGGTCTTGGCACCAGTCATGGCGCTTCTGGGCCTATATTCGCTGCCGCTCGCCGCTTTCGTCAGCGCCTTGGCATTCACCTTCATACTTTACACCGTTGCCACGCGGCGCGGCCAAACCTCCATCGCCACCATGCTTCTCGCAGGCATTGCCCTTGGCGCCATGGCGACAGCCTATATGGGCGTGCTTACCTATATTGCGGACGATCGCCAGCTTCGCGATCTGACCTTCTGGCTATTGGGATCACTGGCCGGAGCAAGCTGGATGAAAATCGCCGCAACAACTCCGTTCATCGTGGTTGCATTGCTCGTATCGCCCTTTTTGGCGCGCGGCCTTAATGGTCTTGCCTTGGGCGAGGCGACAGCCAACCATCTCGGCATTCCGGTGCAGCGCTTCAAGATCATAGCGATCATCGCCGTTGCGGCAGCGACAGGCGCTTCCGTGGCCGTGAGCGGTGTTATCGGGTTTGTCGGCGTGGTTGTCCCCCATTTGCTGCGGCTCGTCATCGGACCCGATCACCGCTATCTTCTGCCCGCATCGGCGCTGTTTGGAGCCAGCCTTTTACTTTTGGCCGATGCTGTCAGCCGGACAGTCGTTGCGCCCGCAGAACTGCCGATAGGTATTGTCACGGCGGCTGTCGGCGCTCCGGTCTTCCTTTGGATATTGCTTCGCAAACGCGGCATTCTGGATTTATAACAATGATTCACGTCTCGGACTTAGGTGTTCATCTGGGCAAGACCCAAATCGTGCACAATGCAAGCTTTGACGCTTTGGCCGGAGAGATCACTGTCATTGTTGGGCCCAATGGTTCGGGCAAAACCACGCTTATGCGCGCGCTCTCGGGTGATTTGCTCTATAGCGGGACAGCCACCATCAACGGGCATTCCCTGAAACATTTAAAGCTCTGGCAGATGGCGGCAATGCGCGCCGTCCTGCCGCAATCCACCACGCTGGCATTTCCATTTACGGTCCGTGAAATTATCAAGCTTGGACTGACGAGCGGCCGCTCACTTGGCACCGTAAAGAATGTTGAACACCTGCCTGACGAAGCTCTTGAAATGGTTGACCTTGCCGGATTCGGCGGTCGTTTCTACCAGGAGCTTTCCGGCGGCGAGCAGCAACGTGTTCAACTTGCCCGCGTATTATGCCAGGTTTGGCAGCCGGTACTGGATAATCAACCGCGCTTTCTCTTTCTCGATGAGCCCGTCTCAAGCCTCGATATCAAGCATCAGCTGATCATCATGGAAATCGCACAATCCTTTGCCAAACGCGGCGGCGGTGTGATCGCGATTCTTCACGATCTCAATCTGACCTCCATGTATGCGGATCGCGTCATTGTCATGCATAAGGGTCATGTGGATAAGGTAGGAGCGCCGCAGGATGTCCTGACTGATGAGCGCATTTTACGCGTCTATGAATGCGCCCTTAAAGTGGGTGTCCTGCCAGCGGGACAAATGCCATTTGTTCTGCCGCAATCCGCCGCCATCTGACAGTTAACCGACATTGCAATGAAGCTATGCGTGCTTCGCCCTTCGAGAGGGTCAGGAGGGCGGAAGAGGGCATTGATGTAATGCGTGGTTCGCCCTTCGACTAGCTCAGGAGGGCGAGCCATCAGAGCACGGGAAACACGAAAAGAACGCCCTGTTCAACTACGACATTTTATGCCGCTTGCAGAATTGATTTGTTGACATAAACATATCTTTATGTGAACCTTAAACCTCATCCCAATGTTGGTTTTGAGGCGTTCGAGTTATGAATAATGCGGTTGATAATCTCTTCGGTCCCATGGGCGCACCACGGGACGGCAGGGAAGTTTTTGCAGCGCTGACAAAGGCTGCCAAAGAACGCATATTGATTCTCGACGGCGCCATGGGCACGCAGATTCAAGGTCTCAGCCTCAATGAGGATGATTTTCGCGGCGACCGGTTTGGCGATTGCTCCTGTCATCTACAGGGCAATAATGACCTTCTGATTCTCACCCAGCCACAGGCGATTGAAGATATCCACTATGCCTATGCGATGGCCGGTGCCGATATTCTGGAAACCAATACTTTTTCGTCGACCACCATTGCCCAGGCTGACTACAGTATGGAAGAGGTCGTCTATGAGCTGAACCGCGACGGGGCGAGGCTTGCGCGCCGCGCCGCCATCAAGGCGGAACAGAAGGATGGACGCAGGCGTTTTGTGGCCGGTGCCCTCGGTCCGACAAACCGCACCGCCTCCATGTCTCCCGACGTGAACAATCCCGGCTATCGCGCTGTCACCTTCGACGATCTGCGCATTGCCTATGCCGATCAGGTTCGCGGCCTGATTGATGGCGGCGCAGACATCATCCTGATCGAGACCATTTTCGATACGCTCAATGCCAAGGCGGCAATTTTTGCCACCAATGAGGTGTTCGAAGAAAAAGGTATCACCCTGCCAGTGATGATTTCCGGCACGATCACCGATCTGTCCGGGCGCACGCTGTCCGGCCAGACCCCCACCGCCTTCTGGAATTCGGTGCGCCATGCGCAGCCCTTCACCATCGGCCTCAATTGTGCTTTGGGCGCCAATGCCATGCGCGCGCATCTGGCGGAAATTTCAAACGTTGCCGACACATTCGTGTGCGCTTATCCCAATGCCGGTCTTCCCAATGAGTTCGGTCAATATGATGAAAGCCCCGAAGCCATGGCGGCGCAGCTTGAAGGCTTCGCCAGCGAGGGCTTGCTGAATATTGTTGGCGGCTGCTGCGGCTCGACACCGGAGCATATCAGGGCCATTGCCGAGGCAGTGAGCAAATATCCGCCGCGCAAAATACCTGAAATTGAAACCCATATGCGCCTGTCGGGTCTTGAACCCTTCACGCTGACCAAGGAGATTCCTTTCGTCAATGTGGGCGAGCGTACCAATATCACCGGCTCGGCAAAGTTCCGCAAACTCATCACTGCTGGCGACTATGCAACAGCCTTGGATGTGGCGCGCGATCAGGTGGCAAATGGCGCTCAGATCATCGACATCAATATGGATGAGGGCCTGATCGACAGCGAAAAGGCGATGATCGAGTTCCTTAATCTGATTGCCGCTGAACCGGACATTGCCCGTGTTCCGGTGATGATCGATTCGTCCAAATGGGATGTTATCGAGGCTGGTCTGAAATGCGTGCAGGGCAAGCCTCTGGTCAACTCCATTTCCATGAAGGAAGGCGAGGAAGCCTTCATCGCCTATGCCAAAAAGGTTCGTGCCTATGGCGCTGCGGTTGTGGTCATGGCCTTCGATACTGAGGGGCAGGCCGATACGCTGGAGCGCAAGGTCGAGATCTGTACCCGCGCCTATGAGCTTTTGACCAAAGAGGCTGGCTTCCCGCCCGAAGATATTGTGTTTGATCCCAATGTCTTTGCTGTCGCAACGGGCATCGAAGAACATAATGGCTATGGCGTCGCCTTTATCGAGGCGACCAAACAGATCACCGAAACCTTGCCGCATGTGCATATTTCCGGCGGCATTTCCAATCTGTCCTTCTCGTTCCGTGGCAATGAGCCGGTGCGCGAGGCCATGCATGCGGTATTCCTCTATCACGCCATTCAGGTCGGCATGGATATGGGCATCGTCAATGCGGGTCAGCTCGCGGTTTACGAATCCATTGATCCGGAACTGCGTGAGGCCTGCGAAGACGTGGTGCTCAACCGACGCGATGATGCAACGGAACGCCTGCTCGACCTGGCAGAACGCTATAAGGGCGCGGCTGGCAAGGAGGCGCGCGAACGCGATCTCGCATGGCGCGAGTGGACTGTCGGCAAACGTATTGAACACGCGCTTGTCAACGGCATTACCGAGTTCATCGACGCGGACACAGAGGAAGCCCGTCTTGAAGCAGAACGCCCGCTGCATGTCATTGAAGGGCCGTTAATGGCCGGAATGAATGTTGTCGGCGATCTTTTCGGCGCCGGCAAAATGTTCCTGCCGCAGGTGGTGAAATCCGCCCGTGTGATGAAACAGGCAGTTGCCTTGCTCTTGCCCTATATGGAGGCGGAAAAGCTTGCCAATGGCGGCACGGGCGAGCGCGAAAGCGCCGGTAAAGTGCTGATGGCGACGGTGAAGGGCGATGTCCATGATATCGGCAAGAATATTGTCGGTGTCGTGCTTGCCTGCAATAATTACGAGATCATTGATCTGGGCGTCATGGTCCCGGCCACGAAAATCCTTCAGACCGCGCGCGAGCAGAATGTTGATATTATCGGCCTGTCCGGCCTGATCACGCCATCGCTGGATGAGATGGTGCATGTCGCCGCCGAAATGGAGCGCGAAGGCTTTGACATTCCATTGCTGATTGGCGGCGCAACCACCAGTCGCGTACATACGGCTGTCAAGATCAATCCCCGCTATCATCAGGGGCAGACGATCTATGTCACCGATGCGAGCCGCGCGGTTGGCGTTGTTTCGAACCTTCTGTCCGCAGATATCAAGCCGGGCTATATTGAAACCATTCGCGCCGAATATGCCAAGGTTGCCGATGCCCATGCGCGCAATGAGGCCGACAAGCAGCGCCTGCCTCTGGCGAAAGCCCGTGCCAATGCCCACAAGGTTGATTGGTCAGCTTACACGCCGCCAAAACCGGCTTTCATTGGCACCCGCATATTCGAGAATTATGATCTGGCCGAAATTGCCCGTTATATTGATTGGACACCCTTCTTCCAGACATGGGAGTTGAAGGGTCGTTATCCGGCAATTCTGGACGATGAAAAACAGGGCGCCGCCGCCCGCCAATTATTCGATGATGCGCAGGCAATGCTCAAGAAAATCATTGCTGAAAAATGGTTCAACCCCAAGGCCGTCATCGGTCTTTGGCCAGCCGGTGCAGTCGGCGATGATATTCGCGTCTTTACCGATGAAAACCGCAATGAAGATCTGGCAACCTTCTATACGCTGCGCCAGCAGCTATCCAAGCGCGATGGCCGTCCAAACGTTGCTTTAAGCGATTTCGTCGCCCCTCTCGATAGCGGCAAACAGGATTATATCGGTGCCTTTGTCGTCACCGCTGGTATTGAGGAAATCGCCATTGCCGAACGCTTTGAGCGCGCCAATGATGATTATTCGTCCATTCTGGTCAAAGCTTTGGCCGACCGTTTTGCCGAAGCTTTTGCCGAATTGATGCATGAGAATGTGCGCAAGGACTATTGGGGCTATGCCCCGGATGAGGCGCTTGCTCCCGATGAGCTGATCGGCGAGCCGTATCGCGGCATCCGTCCGGCGCCCGGTTATCCGGCGCAGCCGGATCACACGGAAAAGGAAACGCTGTTCCGCATTCTTGATGCGGAAGCAAAGATCAATGTCCGGCTCACCGAGAGCTATGCCATGTGGCCGGGTTCTTCCGTTTCCGGCATTTACCTTGCGCATCCCGAATCCTATTATTTCGGTGTCGCCAAGGTGGAGCGCGATCAGGTCGAGGATTATTCGCAGCGCAAATCCATGCCGATTGAAGAGGTCGAGCGTTGGCTTGGGCCAATTCT
This sequence comes from Phyllobacterium sp. CCNWLW183, assembly GCF_037203775.1. Taxonomy (NCBI): domain Bacteria; kingdom Pseudomonadati; phylum Pseudomonadota; class Alphaproteobacteria; order Hyphomicrobiales; family Phyllobacteriaceae; genus Phyllobacterium; species Phyllobacterium sp. CCNWLW183. The sequence goes on from NZ_JBBCBN010000005.1 coordinate 136,602, forward strand.
CAACTATGTTCCTCAGCCCCGCATTTTGGCGGCGGAATAGCTTGGAGTTCATCATGCGGGCAGCAGCAGTGCAGTCATTTGGCGCAAAGGTGGAACTGATTGACGTTCCAAAGCCGCAACCCGGTAAAGATCAACTTCTGGTCAAAATTTCTGCCGCCGCAATCAATCCATTCGACTGGAAAGTGGCAAACGGAATTCTCAAAGGCAAGGCGCCGCATGTTTTTCCCTTGATCTTGGGCAATGATGCAGCGGGTGTGGTCGAATCCTGCGGTGAGGGCGTTACAGGCTTTGCCACTGGCGATAGAATATTCGGCCAGTTTCTGCATATGCCGCTCGGCGAGGGCCCTTATGCGGAATATGCGCGTGTGCCCGCATCGAACCTTTTGATAAAACTGCCAGAGGCCCTCACTGTCTTTCAGGCGGCCGCCCTTCCCACTGCCGGGATGACGGCGCTTCAAATGGTCGAAAATCTTGATCTGCCAAAGGGCGCAACCATCCTCATTGTCGGCGCTACAGGCGGCGTTGGATCATTTGCCGTGCAATTGGCGGTGGCTCGCGGCCTGAAAGTCATTGCGACCGCCCGCCCTGCAAAAGCCGCCGCCATGATTAAGCTCGGTGCCATTGCCACGATTGACCACACTGCTTCGCCTGCTAGCGAACAGCTACATAAGCTCTATCCAGGCGGCATTGACGGCTTGATCGACCTGATGAGCAATGCTGCGGAGTTTTCCGCGCTTTCAGCACAGGTCAAACAGGGCGGAACCGCCTATACAACAGCCTTTGTGGCCGATGATGAAGAGTTGCAAAAGCGCTCGCTCAAGGGCGGCAATTTTGAACTGTCCGCCGATCAAGCCCTTCTGGAGCGCCTTGTCGATCATGTGGTTGCAGGCCGCGTGGTCGTGCCGGTTGATCAGATCATTTCACTGGACGAAGTACCGGAAAATATCGAACAGAGCCGCGCGGGCCGCTCTGCCGGTAAAACGCTCATCAAGTTCGATTGACGTCTAAAGTCTTTGATGAAGATAGGCGCGGGGCGGCGTTCCAAGCATCCGCTTGAACATCGTTGTGAATGCCGGGACGCTGTCATAGCCGAGATCAAGCGCAACACTTGTCACCTGTTCACCCGCTGTCAGTCGTGGCAAGGCGGCAAGCAGACATGCCTGCTGACGCCAGGTGGAAAGACTCAAACCCGTTTCCCGCTTGAATATGCGGGTAAATGTGCGCCTGCTCATGCCAAGCTCATCGGCCCAATGATCAATATTCGTATGCGGCGATGGGCTTTTGAGAAAATCATGACAAAGCGCTGCCAGGCGGCGATCATCTGGAAAGGGGAGACCCAGCGGCCGTTCGGGTAGATTTGGAATCTCGTGCAATAGCAAGCCCATGACAAACGCTGCCCGCGTATTGGCAGTGGCATCCGCTGGCAGGTTAACGGCCTCCCGGATCAAGCTGTCCATCAGCGGCGTCAGCCCCACCACATGGAGGTGCCCTTTCAATCCATCCACAGCCTCTGGCCGCACATAGATCGACTGCATGGAAACATCACCAAACATGTCGACGGCATGTTCAATCCCTGCAGGCAACCACAAGGCATGATGTGGAGGAACCATCCACCGCCCGAACTTGGTTGTGACCATCGCCACACCCGCTATAGCGTGCAACAATTGCGACTGGTTGTGATAATGACGCGCGATATGATGTCCCGCCGGATAGGCTGTTGCAAGTGCAAGAACATCGCCTTCCGCCTGATCCAGCCACGTCAACCGGAGCTGGTGCAGGTTCTCCAGCTCCATTCCGGCAGAGTTCGTACCCGGGAAGGTTTTGTAACGCATGGATTTGGCCCACTTACGAAAGAAGCAGACCAAACCATGAAAACGAGGCTGGCTCAACTGCTAAAGGCTTGCCGATCCTGGAGCATGCTTGTCGAACCCCTGCAAGCCGCCCGTTTCACATAGGATCGACAAAAGTCACTTTTCCGGCAGCTTTTTGCCGCGTCTTCAGCCAGTAGCCAAAGAGAGCGGCCGTGACAAAGGCGATCAGCCCATAAATTGCTGCGGGGACAGCCATTGTAGGATTGTTGAGGAGAAACGGGCTGAGCGCTATGGCGATGGCAAGCGTGCCGTTGTGAATACCGATCTCCATGCCGATTGCGGTCGACTGGCGGTTATCGATACCAACTGCCAGTGGCACGAAATAACCAATAGCGAGACTGACCAGATTGAATGTCAAAGTCGCGAGTCCGACTATCGGTGCCCAAATCTGGAGTGTTTCCCATTCCTGCACAAGCGCGACCAACACGACCATCATCAGAAATACCAGAGACAATATCTTGACGGGCCGCGCCATATTGTCGGCAAAAGCAGGAAAGCGGTGGCGTATCCACATACCAATGATCACCGGCCCGAGCACAATAATGAATACTTGCATCACTTTGGTAAACTGCAGCGGGATCGCTTGCCCTTCTGAGAAAAAATGCGCCAGCGACCAATTTACGATCAGCGGCAGAGTTATGATCGAAAGTGCGGAATTGATTGCAGTAAGAGAGATATTCAGCGCAACGTCCCCGTCAGCAAGATGGCTATAGAGATTGGCGGACGTGCCACCGGGGCTGGCTGCCAGAAGCATCATTCCGACGGCAAGCGCCGGTTCAAGATTGAATAGATAAATAATCGCAACACAGGCCAAAGGCAGAATGAATGTCTGGCAGACAAGTGCTACCAGAACCGCTTTGGGTGCCTTGAGCACCTTTTGAAAATCTTTCAAGGTCAAGGCCAGCCCAAGACCAAGCATGATAATGCCCAGCGACACAGGCAGGAATATTGTCAACGCAAGACTATTTTCCATAGTTCCCCCTCACATATGTTTCCCGAGCACCTGATATGCTTCAGGAAAGAACGTTCATCACTCCCCAATGAACGACCCCCACTCAACGTTATATTTATTTCGATTTCAATGAGACTAAAGTCCAGTGGTCGTAGATAGGCTGTATCCAGTCGAAATATCGCACGACCATGTACATTTGGCCCACCTGCGAAAGAAATGGACCAAACCACGAAAGCAGGTTCCATGCAATTTCTGTATGAGGATGAGCTGAGCGTCGCAACCTCGCTTATCCGCTCATAGTTGATGGACCAGTTTAATGACCGATACAGCCATGCCCGCGCAGCGTTCCGCTGCCGAAACAACCGTCTTCGCTATTATATTCGCCGTCAGCTTCTGTCATCTGCTCAATGATATGATGCAGTCGCTACTTGCGGCCATCTATCCGATGCTGAAAGAGAATTATGGCCTGAATTTCAAGCAGATCGGCATTCTGACCCTTATTTTTCAAGGGACTGCCTCCCTGCTTCAGCCTCTTGTGGGAACCTATACGGATAAGCGCCCCATGCCCTATTCACTGCCGGTCGGCATGGCCTTTTCACTGGCGGGTCTTGCCACGCTTTCGTTCGCCACCCATTATGCAATGCTGCTTGTCGGGGCCGCCTTGATTGGCATAGGCTCTTCCATATTCCACCCGGAATCCTCGCGCGTTGCCCGGCTTGCTTCCGGAGGCCGGCACGGGCTTGCCCAGTCGCTTTTTCAAGTTGGTGGAAATTTCGGCACAGCCCTTGGCCCATTGCTGGCAGGCTTTATCGTTTTGCCCTATGGCCAAAAGAGCATTATCTGGTTCTCGGCCGCTGCACTGCTTGGCATGATCATTCTTTATCGTGTGGGTAGCTGGTATCAGGATTACCGTGTTGCCAATGCCAAGAAAACCCAGCCAAGAAAGATCGTGAACCTCACGCGCGGCAAGATCATGATGTCGCTGTTCATCTTGACCCTGCTGGTCTTCACCAAGAATATTTATATGGTCAGCATTTCCAGCTATTACACTTTCTACGTCATTCACAAGTTCCAGATTACGGTGCAGCAGTCTCAGATGATGCTGTTCCTGTTCCTTGGTGCAGCCGCTGCCGGGACCATCCTTGGCGGACCTATCGGCGACAGGATTGGCACAAAGGCCGTGATCTGGTTCTCCATTCTCGGTGTTCTGCCATTCACGCTCATGATGCCTTACGCAAACCTGTTCTGGACCGGAGTGCTGACCGTCATCATCGGCTTCGTTCTTTCCTCCGCCTTTTCTGCAATTGTCGTGTTTGCGCAGGAACTGGTGCCCGGACGGGTTGGAATGGTAGCCGGCATCTTCTTCGGCTTTGCTTTCGGCATGGCCGGGCTTGCGGCGGCTGTGCTCGGTTTCGTCGCCGATAATAAGGGCATCGATTTTGTCTATCAGATTTGTGCCTATCTGCCCTTCCTCGGCTTGCTGACCATCTTCCTGCCAAGCATGCGAGAAGTTCGGGGCGAGATTGCAAAAGCCTAAGATCAGGACCTGACAATGCTTAAAAAAGGGGAAGCCTTTGCGTGGCTTCCCCTTTTTGTTTTTGGCTACTGACGCCATTTGTCAGCAGGGTGGTTTGAAATTCCTTTTTCAACACCATATAAGGAACGTCATTTCCTAGATGCTTCACATCAGGCGATCTGATTCATGTGTCAGTGTTCAGATTGCATAAAGTTTCCTTCCGGATACAAATCATGTCATCAGCAATCTCCGTCTCCAGCGTCAACAAGACCTATGAATCCGGGTTTCAGGCGCTGAAAAATATCAATCTTGAAATCCGTCACGGCGAGATCTTTGCCCTGCTTGGGCCAAATGGCGCGGGCAAGACGACGCTGATCAGCATCATCTGCGGTATCGTCAATCCGACATCGGGCACAATTCTCGCCGATGGTCACGACATCATCAAGGAATACAGAGCCTCCCGCACCAAGATCGGCCTTGTGCCGCAGGAGCTGACGACTGATTCCTTTGAAACAGTCTGGGCAACAGTCAGCTTCAGCCGGGGTCTTTTCGGCAAGCCTGCCAATCCGGCGCATATCGAAAAGATCCTGAAAGAATTGTCTCTCTGGGAGAAGAAAGACTCCAAGATCATGACCCTTTCCGGCGGCATGAAGCGCCGCGTCATGATTGCCAAGGCCCTGTCGCATGAGCCGGAAATCCTGTTTCTGGACGAACCGACTGCCGGTGTGGATGTCGAGTTGCGCCGCGATATGTGGAATGTCGTGCGGGCATTGCGGGAGTCGGGTGTCACCATCATTCTGACCACGCATTACATCGAAGAAGCCCAGCAGATGGCCGACCGTATCGGCGTCATCAATCACGGCGAGATTATCCTGATCGAGGAAAAGGATGAGCTGATGCGGTCTTTGGGCAAGAAGCAGCTTCGGCTCCAACTGTCCGAAACGCGTCAGGATATTCCGGAAGCGCTGGAAAAATACGGGCTGGAACTGTCGCAGGATGGCGGCGAACTGGTCTATACCTATGACACGCAGAAAGAGAGGACCGGCATTACTTCATTGCTCAAGGACCTCGACAAGGCATCTGTCCGCTTCAATGACATTCAGACAAAAGAAAGCTCACTTGAAGAAATCTTCGTGAGCCTGGTGAGAGAACGCAAATGAACCTCTATGCGGTCAAAGCAATATATTTGTTCGAAATGCACCGTACATGGCGCACGATCATGCAGAGCGTTATTTCGCCTGTTGTGTCGACCAGCCTGTACTTCGTCGTTTTCGGTTCCGCGATCGGCGGACGTATTCCCGAGATCAGCGGTGTCAGCTATGGCGCATTCATCGTGCCGGGCCTGATCATGCTGTCGCTGCTGACCCAAAGCATTTCCAATGCTTCCTTCGGCATTTATTTTCCGAAATTTGTCGGCACGATCTACGAGCTTTTGTCGGCGCCCGTTTCCTATGTGGAAATTGTCATTGCCTATGTCGGGGCCGCCGCCACGAAATCCATTATCCTCGGCTTGATCATTCTCGCCACAGCAGCGCTGTTCGTTCCGCTGCGCATCGAGCATCCATTCATCATGCTGCTGTTCCTCGTCCTGACGGCGGTGACTTTCAGCATGTTCGGCTTCATCATCGGCATATGGGCGGATGGTTTTGAAAAGCTGCAACTCGTGCCGCTCATGATTGTCACGCCGCTGACCTTCCTTGGGGGCAGCTTCTACTCCATCGACATGCTACCGCCATTCTGGCAGACGGTGACGCTGTTCAACCCGGTTGTCTATCTGATCAGCGGCTTCCGTTGGAGCTTCTATGGTCTGTCCGATGTGCATATCGGCACCAGCCTTGCCATGACTGCCGTATTCCTTGTGGCCTGCATGCTGATACTGCGCTGGATTTTCAAGACAGGATATCGGTTGAAGAGCTGAGGCTAAAGCGCTTGGCGTTTTGATTGAACCAAAACGGTGCTCTAAGGAGACGCAGTGATTTTGCATGAATTTGATGCGTGCTTCGACAAGCTCAGCATGAGGGAGGTAGTGAGTTGCAAAATCTCAGAACTAGCTTCCTGCCAATCTCTAGTTCCTCATGCTGAGCTTGTCGAAGCACGCATTACCAACTTGCCGGTCACTTGGCCTGCCTACTGATCTATGACATGGAGGCAACCCTTGCCTCCATCTACAGCATCCGTTACCAGCCTCCGGTCGAATGTCGCCAGTTGGCCGCCTCGCATACGGGCGAGCGCGAGCAGATAAGTATCCGTAACCTGGCTGAAACTGAGAAGCCTTGTTGGATCAATAAGGTCAGAACTTACAAAGCTTAAATCATCTTGCCAAAAGACGTGTCCGGGCAAAGCTGTCAGGCTGGAAAGTAGCGGCATAACCGCCGCCGGTGTGCCGGGAGAATTCGGATAGCGTGGATTGCCTATGATCCTGAGCACGCCATTTTGAGTCAGCGGAGACGTTGCCCACGACGCTTTGCCTACACGATCAAACCACTCATGTGCTGCATCATGATGGACATGTACCGGGTCGAATAAGGCGATCAGTACATTAACGTCGAGTAGGAACGCCATTATGGCAGCTCATCACGAAGCTGATTTACGAATTCCATTGTTACCGGGGTGTTGTCTTTTATCCGAAGCAGAGGCACGCCATTTCGCTTATCTTTCCCCATACCTGGAGTCTGAAGCGACTGACGAGCCAGCGTCGAAATCACCTCTCCGACAGTCTTGTGCTGCCTTGCCGCCAATCCTTTAGCCGCCGCAAGTACATCATCATCTATTGCCAGTGTCGTTCTCATTTTCGTGCCCTGCATCACGCATCAAACATCTCGCATCAGATATAAGGCATTTGTTTGATTTTTTCAAACAGCAAAGCCAGCACTCAAATATAAAGCGCCTTGGCGGTCATAGGATAGACTCGCTTGCTGCCAAGCATATAGGCGATAATGGCCTGTGCATCGAACAGCCCGTGAAATGGCCGTCCGAGAATATTCATGCCGCCCGTATAGGCGCCGAAAGCCGGCATGATCATGCGGGAGCGATCACTGACGAAACAGCGGCGTTGTACCGCCTGTCCACGGCGCACCACTTTGGCAGCTGGATGCAGGTGCCCGGCGATCTCGCCGGGGCAGGGGCGTTTGGAAGGCTCGTGCCGGAAGATCAGATTACCGAAAGCCAATTCGGTAAATGTTTCACCCGGAAGCTCCGCAGGATGGTCCGGATCATGGTTTCCCGTGATCCATACCCATTCGCGTCCAGCCATCAGTGAACCGAGCTGCGCCGCATATTGCTCCGGCAAGCGCGCAGCCGCCTCTCCATCGTGGAAACTGTCACCAAGGCTGATAACGCTGGCGGGATTGTAGCGCGCGATCACCCGCCCCAAGGCGGCAAGCGTTGTTGCCGTATCATAGGGCGGCAGCATCATGCCGCGGCGCGCAAAGGATGAGCCCTTCTCGAAATGCAAATCCGATACGACAAGAATCCGGTCATCTTCCAGATACATAGCGCCGGAAGGGTCGCAAACGCATCTATGCCCGGCGACAACCATTTCGGCCGCCCCATGCAACATAGTCTTGGTTATTTGCGATACGAGATTCATGAATGGTCCGACATTTCCCGGGTCAATTCTTCGGCGATTTCTTCAAGCAAGGTTTCATGCGCTTCGCCGGGAACACGTTCCTTGCCGATTTCCATCATGACTGGAACGGCCAGCGGCGAAATCTGGTCCAGATCCTTATGGATGATATGGCCTTTGATTCGCCCCAGCATATCGCTGAGGCGGCGAATGTCCAGAAGTCCGGTCGCCGCATCGGCGCGGGTTGCCTGAATGAGAATGTGATCCGGCTCATGCTCCCGCAGCACATCATAAATCAGATCGGTGGAAACCGTCACCTGCCGCCCGGTCTTTTCCTGTCCGGGATGCCGCTTCTCAACGAGGCCGGAAATCAGCGCGCAGTTGCGGAAGGTTCGTTTCAGCATGAAGCTTTCCGACAGCCACGCTTCCAGATCATCGCCCAGCATGTCTTCGTCGAAAAGTTCCGAAAGCGGTAGCTCGCCCTTTTTGAACATGCGGCCCATGTCGCGCAGGCCCCAGATCGACAGCGCATAATCGGTGGCTATAAAGCCGAGTGGCCGCGCCTTTGCCCGCTCCAGCCTGCGCGTTAAAAGCATGCCCAGCGTCTGATGCGCCAGCCTGCCTTCAAAGGCATAGATCACCATATAGGATCGCTCGCCGCGCGGAAATGTTTCCACCAGAAGGCTTCCCGGTTGCGGCAGCACGGATTTTTCCTTCTGGATCCGCAGCCAATCGCTCACCTGATCAGGCAGCGCGCCCCAGCGAGCCGGGTCCGCCAGAATATTGCGCACCTGATCGGCGAGATAAGTGGTCAGCGGAAATTTGCCGCCCGCATAGGAAGGTATCTTTGCGTCAAAACCATCCGCCTTGGACACAATACATTCGTTCTCGCGTATTCCCTCAAACCGCAGCACGCGGCCGGAAAAGAAGAAGGTATCGCCGGGGCTGAGCGCCTCGATAAAATGCTCTTCGACTTTGCCAAGCACCGGCCCGCCGCGCACATTGCTGCCCTTGCCCCGCTGCCGTGTCAGCCGCACATTGAGCGAAGGCGCTTCAATGATTGTGCCGACATTCAAACGGTATTGCTGGGCGACACGCGGATGCGTCACCCGCCATGAGCCATCTGCCGCCTGCCGGATTTTTGCAAAGCGTTCATAGCTTTTCAGCGCATAGCCACCCGTCGCGACAAATTCGATAATCCGGTCAAATGTATCGCGCGGCAAAGCGGCATAGGGCAGGGCGGTGGTGACTTCCGCATAAAGCTCATCCGCCTGAAATGGCTCGGCGCAAGCCATGCCCAGCACATGCTGGGCCAATACGTCCAGTGAGCCTTCGCCCAAGGCTGGCGTATCCTGCGCCCCGATATAATTGGCATCGAGCGCCGCCTGACATTCCATGACTTCGAAGCGATTGGCTGGAACCAGTATCGCCCGCGATGGCTCATCCATCCGGTGATTGGAACGCCCGATCCTTTGCGCAAGGCGACTCGCACCCTTTGGCGCGCCTACATGAATGACCAGATCGACATCACCCCAGTCAATACCAAGATCGAGCGTCGAAGTCGCAACCACGGCGCGCAAGGCATTGGCAGCCATCGCCTGTTCCACCTTGCGCCGCTTGCTTACATCGAGTGAGCCATGATGCAGCGCAATCGCCAGATTATCCTCATTGGCCATCCAAAGATCGTGAAACAAGCGCTCCGCCTGACTGCGCGTATTGACAAAGATCAGCGTCGTGGCGTGCTGTTTGATTGCTTCATATATGCCCGGCAAAGCATAGACCGCCGAATGTCCCGCCCAGGGAACCCGGTCTTCCGTTTGCAAAATGGTGATATGCGGTTTTGCACCGCCTTCAACCTTGACCAGACTTGCCAAGGGCGAGCCATCGGTTTGCGGCACAAGCCAGCCGCGCAATTCATCAGGGTCGGCAACGGTTGCCGACAGGCCTATCGTCTGCAATCCCGGTTGCAGGCGGCGCAATCGCGCCAGTCCCAGCGATAGAAGATGCCCGCGTTTCGATGTTACCAGCGAATGCAATTCATCAAAGATGACATAGCGCAAATCTTCGAAAAACCGCCCTGCATCCTTGGCCGCAATAAGCAGTGCCAATTGCTCCGGCGTCGTCAGCAATATATCGGGCGGCGCCAGCTTCTGCCGCTGGCGCTTATGGCCAGGCGTGTCGCCGGTGCGCGTTTCAAGCCTTATGCCAAGCCCCATTTCTTCGATAGGTTTGGCAAGATTGCGCTGAATATCGACGGCCAGCGCCTTGAGCGGCGAAATATAGAGCGTGTGAATGCCGCGGCTCGCTGCATTGCTTTTGCCGCGCTGGGCTAGATCGACCAGCGAGGGGAGAAAGCCAGCCAGCGTCTTGCCCGCGCCGGTTGGGGCAATCAGCAGGGTCGACTGCCCTGCCTGCGCCGCCTCAAGCAGTTCCAGCTGATGGGCACGCGGCGACCAGCCCTTGGCCTGAAACCAGTTCAGGAAAAGCGGAGGCAAAAGGGCGGAGCCGGTGTCGGCGGTGGGTGCTTTGCTGATTTTCACTGGGGCGAATGTAGTGGTCCGGCATCAAAGCGCCAAGTTTTCTTTTGGCAACAGAGCAGTGCGTGGTTCGACAAGCTCACCATGAGGAAAGTGATTTGATTGCATAGTGCCATCATTGTAGGTTTGGCATCCCTGCCAGTCACTCCCTCCCTCATGGTGAGCTTGTCGAACCACGCACAGAAGCAATGCAAGATCGTCACTTACAAAGATTGCATGGAGCTAAATCCACCCTATGTTCGTTCTATGTTTGGCAAACATGGCACAGAACGGAACATCAGCTTGGTTAAACGACCCGAAGAACTTCTGCGATCCACGCCTGCCGGTCTCTATTCACCAGCCGGTGATTTTTACATTGATCCGATCCGTCCTGTTGAGCGCGCCCTCATAACCCATGGCCATTCCGATCATGCCCGTTCCGGCCATCGCAAGGTCATGGCGACACAACAAACGCTCGATATTATGGCCTTGCGTTATGGGGCGGATTTTGCTGGCGAAACGCAAGCGGCAGAGCTTGGCCAAACCACCGGGCTTAATGGCGTGACTATCAGCTTTCATCCGGCTGGGCATGTGCTGGGTTCTGCGCAAATTGCTGTTGAAAAGGATGGCATGCGCATTGTGGCGTCGGGTGACTACAAGCGAGCCAGCGACCCCACCTGCCTCGGTTTCGAACCCATCGCCTGCGATGTCTTTATCACCGAGGCGACCTTCGCCCTGCCGGTGTTTCGCCACCCGGACAGCCGCGATGAAATGGCAAAGCTGCTCAAATCGGTCGAGCAATTTCCCGAGCGTTCGCATCTTGTCGGTGCCTATGCGCTTGGCAAGGCGCAGCGCGTGATCCGCCTGTTGCGCGATGCCGGATATGACCAGACGATCTATATTCACGGGGCACTGGCCAAGCTTTGCGACTATTATGAAACGCAGGGCATAAAGCTTGGGCCTCTTGCCCCCGCCACACTGGAAAAGGATAGCGCGCCGGACTTTGCCGGAACCATTGTGGTCGGGCCTCCATCGGCCTTTCAGGACAGGTGGGCAAGGCGTTTTCCTGACCCTGTATCCTGTTTTGCCTCCGGCTGGATGCGCATTCGCCAGCGTGCGCGGCAAGGCGGTGTCGAACTCCCGATCATTCTTTCCGATCACTGCGATTGGGATGAGCTGACGCAGACAATCACCGAACTTGATCCGGAGCAGGTCTGGGTCACGCATGGGCGTGAAGAAGCCCTGGTCCGTTGGTGCGATCTGAATGGATATGCAGCCCGACCGCTCCACCTTGTCGGCTATGAAGATGAGGGCGATTGATGGAAGAATTTGCAGCGCTTCTCGACCGGCTTGTATTGACGCCTTCACGCAATGGAAAATTGACCCTGCTTTCCGATTATTTCCGCGATACGCCAGACCCTGATCGCGGTTTGGCACTTGCCGCCATTACCGGCGATCTGAACATCGCCAATGTCAAACCGGCCATGCTGCGCACTCTCATCGCAGAGCGCATGGATGAACAGCTTTTCGCCTATTCTTATGATTATGTTGGTGATCTTGCCGAGACTATTTCGCTCGTCTGGTCCGCTGACGAGCCTTTACGTTCCAACAGTGTGCCAACACTTGGCGATGTGGTGACGGCTCTTGAGCGTGCCTCGCGCAGCGATGCCGTCCGCATGGTGGAAAAATGGCTGGATCAGCTTGATGCATCGGCGCGCTACGCATTGTTGAAACTGGTAACAGGCGGCATGCGCATTGGTGTTTCGGCCCGTCTGGCAAAGCAGGCTCTGGCCCAGTTCGGGCAAGTGGATGTCACCGAGATCGAAGAGCTATGGCATGGGCTGACCCCGCCCTATCAACCGCTCTTTGCCTGGTTGGAAAAGAGCGCGGACAAGCCCGAAAGCCTCAGCGCTGCACCATTCCGCCCCGTCATGCTGTCGACGCCTTTGGAGGAGCCCGATTACTCACGCATCAATGCCAGAGAATATGTTGCCGAGTGGAAATGGGACGGGATCAGGGTTCAGCTGACTTCCGAGCGGGGGCAGCGCCGCATCTACTCGCGCACCGGTGACGACATTTCCCACGCCTTTCCCGATATTGCCGACTATATGACATTTGAAGGCACGCTTGATGGCGAGTTGCTGGTGGCGCGAAGCGGAGACAATGAAATGGAGATCGGCGCATTTGGCGATCTCCAGCAACGGCTCAACCGAAAGACGGTTTCAGCCAAGCAGCTTGAAAGTCATCCTGCCTTTGTCAGGCTCTATGATTTGCTTGTGGATGGCGGGGATGACATTCGCACCTTGCCATTCATCGAGCGGCGCACGCGGCTTGAAGCTTTCGCCAAGCAGCTTGAGCCGACGCGGTTCGATCTTTCGCCACTCATCGCCTACGATCATTTTGACGATCTGGTGGAACTGCGCAAGACACCGCCGCATCCCATCATTGAAGGGCTCATGTTGAAACAACGCTCTTCCACCTACGTGCCCGGACGGCCAAAAGGCCCCTGGTTCAAGTGGAAGCGTGATCCATTCATCATTGATGCGGTCCTGGTCTATGCGCAGCGCGGCCACGGTAAAAGGTCGAGCTATTACTCCGACTATACATTTGCAGTCTGGACCGGACCTGAAACAGAGCCGCATCTGGTGCCGGTGGGCAAAGCCTATTTCGGCTTCACCGATGAAGAGTTGAAACAACTTGACGCTTTCGTGCGCAACAACACAACGGAACGCTTTGGGCCGGTTCGCTCGGTGCGTGCCGAACCCCAGCACGGTCTGGTGCTGGAGGTTGCTTTTGAAGGGCTTAACCGTTCCAAGCGGCACAAGTCTGGCGTCGCCATGCGCTTCCCGCGCATATCGCGCCTGCGATGGGACAAGCCGCCCATCGAGGCGGACCGGCTGGAAACGCTTGAAGCAATGCTGCGCGACGCGCAGGCAACAGAATGACCTTGCCTTCGCCATGCGTTCAAGGCAATCAACCCTATTGTGGGATCACCATGACAAAGTCGCAGAATGATCTATGAACCGTAGCGCAACCGAAAACCCGGTCATCGTCCTGTTCCGCCATGATTTGCGCCTGGCGGATAATCGCGCGCTTTATGCTGCCTCCCAGACCGGAAAGCCTGTCATTCCGGTCTTTGTCCTGGACGAGGAGACTGCCAGCTCTACGAGATTTCTGGGCGGGGCGCGGCAATGGTGGCTGCACCACTCGCTCACATCGCTCGACAAATCCTTCCGTGCAATCGGTGTAAAGCTGATCCTGCAAAAAGGCCGGACTCAAGCCATTGTCGATGAGCTTATTAGCCAGACCAAGGCTGATATGGTCCTGTGGAACCGCCGATATGATCCGGCAGGAATCGAGACTGATACGGCGCTCAAAGCGCGATTGCTCGAAAGAGGCTTGAGAGCAGAGAGCTTTGACGGGCATTTGCTGCATGAGCCCTATTCGCTCAAAACAGGAGCGGGCGGATATTACCGCGTTTTCACGCCGTTCTGGCGCGCATTTCTAGGCGGCCCGGAGCCGCGCGATCCGGTTCCCGCACCGGCAAAGCTGAAGCCATGGATTGGCGAGATTGCTTCCGCCGATCTTCGCGACTGGCGCCTGCTGCCAGAAAAGCCGGATTGGGCAAAGGCGTTTCATCATGATTGGACGCCCGGCGAGGAGGGGGCGAAGCAAAAGCTGGCGGATTTTCTGGAGGATAGGGCGGCGTCTTACAAAAATGACCGGGATTTGCCCGGCAGAGAGGGCACTTCGCGCCTGTCGCCACATCTTGCCCATGGTGAAATCACGCCATTTCAGATCTGGCATGCATCAAAATCACCGGCAATAAAGGACCAAAATGCCGGACTCGACACATTCCGCAAAGAAGTGGGATGGCGGGAATTTTCCTATCATCTCCTCTTCAACAACCCAAAGTTGCATGAGGATAATTTCAACGAAAGCTTCGATAGTTTTGAGTGGAGCAGCAGCGCCAGAAATTTTAATGCCTGGAAAACCGGCAGGACCGGCTATCCCATTGTCGATGCCGGCATGCGCCAGCTTTGGCAGACCGGCTGGATGCATAACCGGGTGCGGATGATCGTGGCGTCGTTCCTGATTAAGCACCTGCTGATCGATTGGCGGGAAGGGGAGAAATGGTTCTGGGATACGCTTGTCGATGCCGATCCGGCCAGCAATGCCGCGAGCTGGCAATGGGTTGCAGGATCGGGTGCGGATGCTTCACCCTATTTCCGTATCTTCAATCCCATCCTTCAAGGCGAAAAATTCGATCCAAAGGGAAATTATGTCCGGCAGTTTGTTCCGGAGCTTAAAGATCTGCCGGATAAATATTTGCACAAACCATGGACCGCACCGGCTGTCGTCCTGAACTCGGCAAATATCGAACTCGACAAAGACTATCCCGGCCCGATTGTGGAGCATGGCGCAGCGCGAAAACGCGCTCTGGAAGCCTATTCACGCACACGCTGACGGGTTTTCCACATAAACGAAAAAAAATATTGCAGGGTCAATATTGGCGCATCAGCACGCAAAAATGGCGTAAAATGGCCCTTGGGTCCATATAGTGCAATATTTTTTGACGCCCCCGTAACTCTTATTAAACTAAAATATTACGTCGAAACTATTAGAGCCTCCTTGCTTTGCGGCAAATTTTGGCATTTGTTCAGCTCTTCACAATTCTCTTAGAGGGGAAGGAACAAGAAATGACCCTAATGAAACTTAATTTCCGCACCGCGCTGCTGCTCGGATCACTCATGCTCGGCGCCAGCCCGGCCCTGGCGGAAGCTGTGCTCCATCGCGGCAATAGCGGCGAGCCACAGACACTCGACCAGTCCCAAACCTCGATTGATATCGAAGCATTCATCGTGAAAGATCTCTATGAAGGTCTCACAGTCTATGATGCCGATGGCAAGATTGTTCCCGGTGCCGCAGAAAGCTGGACCGTTTCCGATGATGGTCTCGTCTACACATTCAAGCTTCGCGCCGATGCAAAATGGTCCGATGGCTCGCCGGTAACGGCTGAAGACTTCGTATTCTCCATGCGACGTGTCGAAGACCCCAAGACTGCTGCTGGCTATGCCAATATCCTCTATCCGATCAAGAATGCGCAGAAGGTCAATAAGGGCGAAGCAAAGCTTGAAGAGCTTGGCGTAAAATCCGTTGATGAAAAGACGCTGGAAATCACCCTCGAACAGCCAACGCCTTTCTTCATCGAGCTCTTGTCGCATCAGACAGCGCTGCCAATCAACAAGGCGAGCTTCGAGAAGAACGGGGCTGAATTCGTCAAGCCCGGCAAATTGGTCGGCAATGGCGCATTCAAGCTCACCGAACATGTGCCGAATGATCATCTGACCGTCGTCAAGAACGAGAATTATTGGGACGCCGCCAATGTCAAACTGGATAAGGTGATCTTCTATCCAATCGACGATCAGGCAGCCAATGTCCGTCGTTATGAGGCGGGTGAACTCGATCTCGTTTACAACTTCTCATCCGATCAGATTGACCGCCTGCGCGCCGCAAATCCGAAGCAGGTTCATGTCACTCCGGCAGCTGCAACCTATTACTACCCATTCGACACACGCACAGAGCCATTCAATGACGTCCGCGTCCGCCGCGCTTTGTCCATGTCTGTCGATCGTGACTTCCTTGCCAACGAAATTTACGATGGCACAAAATTGCCGGTCTACTCGCTCGTTCCTCCGGGCCTTGAATCCTATGGCGATCCCGAGAAGCCAGATTTTGCCGGCCTTTCGCAACTTGATCGCGAAGACAAGGCTGTCGAGCTGATGAAAGAGGCGGGCTATGGCGAAGGCGGTAAGCCGCTCAACATCGAACTCCGCTACAACACCAATCCAAACCATGAGCGTGTTGCAACAGCCGTGGCCGATATGTGGAAAAAGACTTTCGGCGCAACCGTAACGCTGATGAATCTCGATATTTCATCGCATTACGCCTATCTGCAGGAAGGCGGCAAGTTTAACGTCGCCCGTGCAGGCTGGACCGCCGACTATGCGGATGCCGAAAACTTCCTCAATCTGAACGTCAGCACCAACAAGACCTTCAATTACGGACATTATGAAAATCCGGAATTTGATGCACTGATGAAGAAGTCCTATGCGGAACGTGACCCTGCTGCGCGCTCCAAGATCCTGCACGAAGCTGAAGCATTGATCGCACGCGATCAACCGATTGCTCCCTTGATGAACGATGCCAATCTCTGGCTCGTTGCCGACAAGGTCAAGGGTTGGGGCGACAACCCCAACAATGAACATCTGAGCAAATATCTGAGCATCGCAGAATAAGGAAAGCCTGAATGTGGGTGGCCGCCGGTCACCCACATTCCGCTTACCGATGTCCCGTGCCAAATTTACAAAACTCAAATCCACATGATTTTGGACGCCACCTCATTTCACATGAGGATTGGCAAAGGCTCTATGCATGGTTCGCCCTTCGACAAGCTCACTTTGCAGGTGGCGGTCTGGCATTAAAACCTCTGCAAAGGTGCTGTGCGTGGTTCGACAAGCTCACCATGAGGAAGATTGTGAGCTGCAATGATAATTGCGACATTGCAAATCTGCGCTCGTGCAGTCCTCAACCTCCCTCATGGTGAGCTTGTCGAACCACGCACCAAGAACCAGGCTCAGCCAAAGCACTGTAGAATTTGGGCAGAAATAGGAGTTTTCATAAGATGTACTTTTCAAAGTTCACTTTAACAACAGCAGTCGCTGCCTCGCTGCTTTTGGGCGCTGCTCCGGCACTGGCGGAAGCTGTCCTGCACCGTGGCAATAGCGGCGAGCCGCAGACACTTGATCCCTCGCAGACTTCTCTGGAGATCGAGGCGTTCATTCTGAAAGATTTGTATGAAGGACTGACGATCTATGATGCGGCGGGCGATATCGTCCCCGGCGCAGCCGAAAGCTGGACGGTTTCCGATGACGGCACTGTCTATACATTCAAGATCAACCCTAAAGCCAACTGGTCCGATGGGTCGCCTGTCACTGCCGAGGATTTCATATTCTCGTTCCGGCGCGTGGAAGATCCCAAAACAGCAGCCGGCTATTCCAATATTCTTTATCCGATCAAGAATGCCGAGAAGGTGAACAAGGGTGAGGCCAAGCTTGAAGATCTGGGCATGAAGGCACTCGATGCCAAAACCCTGGAAATAACGCTCGAACGCCCGACGCCTTTCTTCCTTCAGCTACTGGCGCATCAGACCGCCCTGCCGGTCAATAAGGCAAGCCTTGAGAAGAATGGTGCCGAGTTCATCAAACCCGGCAAGCTGGTTTCCAACGGCGCTTTTGAACTGGCCGAGCATGTGCAGAACGATCATCTGACGGCTGTCAAAAATCCGGATTATTGGGACGCCGCCAATGTAAAGCTGGATAAGGTTATCTTCTATCCGACTGAAGATCAGGCAGCGGCAGTCCGCCGTTTTGAAGCTGGTGAAATTCAGCTGGTCTATAATTTCTCGGCAGACCAGATCGAGCGCCTGCGCGCCTCATATGGGGATCAGGTCCATGTGAATCCGGCATTGTCTACCTATTTCTACTCATTTGATACACGCGTAGAACCGTTCAACGACGTCCGCGTCCGGCGCGCGCTTTCCATGGCAATTGATCGCGACTTCCTCTCGCGGGAAATCTACAAGGGTGCGCAGCTACCAGCCTACTCATTGGTCCCTCTCGGTATAACCAATTATGGCAAACCGGAAGAGCCAGACTTTGCCACGTGGACCCAGATCGATCGCGAAGACAAAGCTATCGAACTGATGAAGGAAGCCGGTTACGGCAAAGACGGCAAGCAGCTCGAAATCGAGATCAGATACAATACAAACCCCAACCACGAAGCTGTGGCCACCGCCGTCGCCGATATGTGGAAAACGGTCTTCGGCGCCAAGGTCACTCTCTCGCAGATCGATATCAGCGCCCATTACGCCTATCTGAAGGAAGGCGGAAAATTCAATGTGGCGCGTGCAGGTTGGACAGCCGATTATGCGGACGCGGAAAACTTCATGACAATCAACATGAAGAAAAATCCGACCTTTAATTACGGCCGGTATGACAATCCCGAATATGATGCTTTGGTCGAAAAATCCTACACCGAGAAAGATCCGGCCGCCCGTTCCAAGCTTTTGCATGAAGCCGAAGCCATGGTTTTGCGTGACCAGCCGATTGCACCCATGATGAATTTTGGACAGCTCTGGCTTGTGTCGAACAAGGTCAAGGGCTGGGTGGATAACGGATCGAACGACCATCTCAGCAAATATTTTAGCGTCACGGAATAAGACCTTGAGGCGCGATCCGGTTTACGGATTGCGCCCATGATTGGAGAGTAGCCCATGTTCCATTTCATCCTTCGCCGACTGGCGAGCGCGGTGCCGACATTGTTCATTGTCGTCACCATTTCGTTTTTCCTCATGCGCTTTGCGCCCGGAGGGCCCTTCAATCTTGAGCGGCCATTGCCACCGGCGACGATGGAAAATCTCATGAAGGCCTATCATCTTGATCAGCCTCTATGGAACCAGTATCTCAACTATCTGAAGAACGCCGTTACCGGCGATTTCGGGCCGAGTTATATTTACAAGGACAATACGATTGCCGAACTCATCGGCAAAGGCCTGCCCTATTCGGTCAAGCTGGGCAGTTTTGCCCTTCTGTTCGCGCTCATCGGCGGCGTGCTTGTCGGCACCCTTGCAGCACTCCGGCAAAACTCATTTTTTGACTTCTTGACCATGTCGGTCGCGACGACCGGTGTTACGGTTCCGAACTTCGTTGTCGGCCCGGTTCTTCTGCTGATTTTTTCACTGACATTCTCGCTTTTACCCGGAGGAGGGTGGGGAGACGGCTCTTGGCCGTTTTTGATATTGCCCGTCATAACGCTTGGGCTTCCGCAGCTGGCCGTTTTTGCACGGTTGACGCGCGGGTCCATGATTGAGGCGCTGCATGCCGACCATATTCGAACGGCCAAGGCTTATGGATTGCCCTCCCGCTCTGTTGTGATCACCCATGCCATGCGGGGTGCTCTTCTCCCCGTGGTTTCCTATCTGGCACCCTGTGCTGCCGCGCTTCTCACAGGTTCCGCTGTCGTGGAGAGCATTTTCACAATACCCGGTGTCGGACGTTATTTCGTCCTCGGCGCCATTAATCGTGACTACACATTGGTGATGGGAACCGTCGTCCTCGTCGCCATTTTTGTCATCGTATTCAATCTAGTGGTCGATATTCTCTACGGCCTTCTCGATCCGAGGGTTCGTCATGACTGATATTCCTGCAACAATTATTCCACCGGAAGAATCCAAAGGCCGCAGTCTTTTCCAGCTGGCTGCCATTCGCTTCCGCCGCAATAAAGCAGCAATGACGGGCAGTATTCTGCTGTTCCTGATCACTGTTTTCTCGTTCCTGGGGCCCTATGTCATCAGCCATAGCTATGATCAGGTGTTCTCATCCTATGTCACGGTGCCACCCAGCATCGAGCCGCTTCCCAAGGCGGATAGTCTTGGTGAAGTGATGAAAGGCGTCGCCGACCGCGCCAGAGTTGAGTTGCGCGAATTTGCCGTGGACGGCAACACATTCACCGCAACCATTCATTCCGACAAGCCGATTGACCCGCGTTCAACGCGCTATTTCGATCGCGCCAATGAATTCGACAATACACAGGTTGCGGCCACGGAAGATGGTGGCGCAACTCTGAAATTGACGGGCGATGTCAATCGCGAATATTTCCCGTTTGGTACTGATAATAACGGGCGCGACCTGCTTGCCCGTGTCATGCTTGGCGGCCAGATATCCCTTGCTGTCGGCTTTTTGGCCAGCCTCGTTTCGCTGGCTGTCGGTGTTACATATGGTGCCATATCGGGTTATCTTGGCGGGCGTGTCGACAATGTCATGATGCGCCTTGTCGAAATTCTCTATTCACTGCCCTTCGTATTTCTTGTCGTTGTCCTCGTCGTGTTCTTCGGGCGAAGCTTTATTCTCATCTTCCTCGTCATTGGTGCCGTTGAGTGGCTGGACATGGCGCGTATCGTGCGTGGCCAGACCCTGGCCTTGAAACGCCGCGAATTCATCGGCGCTGCACAGGCATTGGGCTTGACTGACTGGCAGATTATCCGTCGTCACATCATTCCAAATACGATTGGTCCCGTCATTGTGTTCGTCACAGTGGTTGTGCCGAAGGTCATTCTTTTGGAAAGCTTTCTGTCGTTCCTCGGCCTTGGCGTTCAAGCGCCTTTGACAAGCTGGGGCGCTTTGATTTCCGAAGGAGCCAACAAAATGCAGTCTGCACCCTGGCTGCTGATTTTCCCCGCCATCTTCTTTGTCGTCACACTGTTCTCGCTGAACTTCATCGGCGATGGGCTGCGCGATGCACTCGATCCGAAGGACCGCTGAGATGACGGACAAGAATGAAACCATATTGTCCGTTCGCGGACTGAAAGTAGACTTCACAACACCGGATGGTGACGTGAATGCCGTCAAGGGCATTGACCTTGACGTGAAGGCCGGAGAAACGCTTGCCGTCGTCGGTGAGTCAGGTTCCGGAAAAAGCCAGACCATGATGGGTATCATGGGATTGCTTGCAGCCAATGGCAAAGTCACCGGCTCCGCCGAATATCGCGGCAAGCAATTGATCGGGCTTCCTGTCAAGCAACTCAATACCGTCCGCGGCTCAAAGATCACGATGATCTTTCAGGAACCCATGACCTCGCTTGATCCGCTTTATACGATTGGGCGGCAGATTGCCGAGCCTATCGTTCACCACAAGGGTCTCAGCTTCAAACAGGCTAAGGTGCGTGTGCTGGAATTGCTCAAGCTTGTCGGCATTCCGGAACCTGAGCGGCGCATCAATTCTTATCCGCATGAAATGTCGGGTGGCCAGCGCCAGCGCGTTATGATTGCCATGGCGCTTGCCAATGAGCCCGATCTTCTGATCGCCGACGAACCCACAACTGCGCTCGACGTTACCATTCAAGCGCAAATATTGGATCTGCTGCGCGACCTGCAAAAGCGGTTTGGCATGGCCATCGTGCTCATCACCCACGATCTTGGCATTGTGAAACATTTTGCCGAAACTGTGGTTGTGATGCGCAAAGGTGAAGTGGTCGAAAGAGGCACTGTCGAGCAAATCTTCGAACGGCCGCAGGAAGACTATACCAAAATGCTTCTGGACGCTGTTCCCAGCGGTAGCAAGGCTCCTCCGGCGGAAACTGCTCCTGTCGTGCTTGAAGGGCGCAATGTTTCCGTCGACTTCAGAATAGGTGGAGGGTTCCTTACCAGTGCCCACACGCTTTTCCGTGCTGTTGATGGCGTGACTATCCGTCTTCAGGAAGGCCAGACAATCGGCATCGTGGGGGAATCCGGATCGGGCAAATCGACCTTGGGTCGGGCTCTGCTGCGTCTCTTGCCGAGCAGTGGCCACTATCATTTCGCCGACAAGAATATTTCGAGCTTTGGCCGGTCCGCCATGCGGCCATTGCGCAAACAGTTGCAATTGGTATTCCAGGACCCTTACGGCTCGCTTTCGCCGCGGCAGACTGTTGGCGAAATCATCACAGAGGGGCTGCTCATCCATGAGCCGCAACTAAGCCGATCAGACCGTGACAAACGGGCGGTTGCCGCCTTGAAGGAAGTTGGGTTGGATCCCGCTGCCCGCAACCGTTATCCGCACGAATTTTCCGGTGGGCAACGGCAACGCATCGCCATTGCCCGCGCTATCATTTTGAAGCCGAAGGTTGTTATCCTCGATGAACCGACATCCGCGCTGGATCGCTCGGTGCAGGGACAGGTTATCGAACTATTGCGTGATCTTCAGTCAAAGCACGGCCTGTCCTATATTTTCATCAGCCATGATCTGGCGGTCATCAAAGCCATGTCCGATTATGTGGTGGTGATGAAGAACGGCAAAATCGTCGAAGAAGGTCAGACCGAAGACATATTTGAAAGCCCGCATCATGAATATACAAAGACGCTCATTGGTGCTGCTTTCGATCTCGATTAACCGGGGGCAAAACCGGGTGTGATCCAGCTTCACACAGGACAGGCACGGGAAAAAATCGAAGCGATTTTCCGTGCCTACCTGGAAAACCACAAAAAGGCAGGAGTTCTTCCCGACTTTATTTGAACTGGGAAGACTTTTTCCGCAAAAGGGCGGAATTTTGCTGAAGAATCGTCGATTTTTACCCAAAAAATACAACCTACGCATGCAATTTAGTTGTTGTCGGTTGAATGATGCCCGATCTGGATATTGAAGCTTTCTGAAAGCGCCCGCTTGTACCCGCAAGCGGGCGCTTTGCATTTGCCGCCCTGGTTATGCGGAAAACTCATCACCTTGTCGCTGGACTAACTTTTAAGGCTGCTCACCCAATTCACCCGAGGAGCACAGGCAAGTCCCACAGGCTTCCTGACATTCCTGTTTGACTCCCGGTTTCTTTCGTGCTCAATTGGCACAATGGTCCAACCAATTTAGAAAGAGCGTCGCTTGATCAGCCAGATCCTTTCTCCAGTTCAGACATCTTCGCGGGACGATGCGGTTTTGCAGGCGCTTGTTGGATTTGTGACGGATGAGGGGCTTGTGCCAGGCGACCGTTTACCGACGGAACGTGTCCTTGCCGAGCGCTTGAAGGTGAGCAGGACAACTGTCCGCGAAGCGCTCACCCGCTGGCAGGAATTGGGCCTCGTGGAGCGGCGGCAGGGCAGTGGTACTTATTTGAAGACAGCCGTTACGCGCAATATGCTGCACATGCCGCTTACTCTTGCTTCCGGCAATGATTTCAATAGCTTAATGCATACATTGGAAATTCGCCGGGGTCTTGAAGCTGAGGCAGCGGCTCTATCGGCAGCACGTGTCAGCGATGCGGATATCGCCATGATCGAGCAAAAACTGATCAGGATGGAAGAGGCATTTCATGAACGCCATGGCATGTCCGCCGATGAGGATTGGGACTTCCATCTGGCTGTCTTCCGCACATCTGGCAATCCTTTATTCGAGCAGATTATCGCTGCCATGTATGAAATGTTTCACCGCTTCTGGGAGCATCCGCTGGGCGTTCGCGACTTCGGTCATGCCAGCTTTCCCTACCATCGTACCTTGTTCAATGCGATAGCCGCGCGCGATCCTATTGCTGCCAGAGCAGAGGCACTGAAGTTGATCGCCACAGTCGAGGATGACCTGAAGCGCGGCGCCGCCAACCTGAAAAAACAAACCCAGAAAAACCGAGTTCATATTTAGAATGAATGACAATCCTTTTTTCCACGATCAGGACATGATGGCGCAAGCCGCAACTCTGCTGGCTCATGACGATCCTTTTCCAGGCGGTTCTGTTGTTCCGCCAATCTATCAAACTTCACTTTTCACCTTCACGAATTACGCCGAAATGGCCGATGCTTTCGCCGGTCGCAAGCGCCAACCAATGTATTCCCGCGGCGATAACCCGACTGTCATGGAGTTTGAAAAGAAGATCGCGGCGCTTGAAGGCGCTGAGGCGGCACGGGCTTTTTCCAGTGGAATGGGTGCGATCAGCGCCATGGTTCTTGCCTTCGTCGGCGCAGGCGAACGCATTGTTTCTGTTCGCAATTGTTATGGCGATGCCTACCGTCTGTTCGAACGTCTTCTGCCTCATCTTGGCATCAAGGTAGATTATGTCGATGGCTCCGATCCTGATGCTGTCGCTGCTGCTTTGCCGGGCGCCAAGCTGCTTTATCTGGAAAGTCCAAGTTCCATGATGTTCGAATTGCAGGACATCGCCCATTATGCGCGTCTTGCCAAACAACATGGCGTCGTCACCACAATCGACAATTCCTGGGCAACGCCGCTTTTCCAAAAGCCAATCAGCCATGGCATTGATTTGGTTATGCATTCCGCGTCCAAATATCTGGGCGGACACAGCGATACGGTCGCTGGCATTGTCTCCGGCTCGCAAGAAATGATCGACCGGATCAATGGCCGCACCTACTCTTACCTCGGCGCAAAGCTCTCGCCATTCGAGGCCTGGCTTCTTTTGCGCGGGCTGCGCACGCTGACATTGCGGTTGCCGCATCACATGAAGAGCGGCCTTATAATCGCTGAAAGGCTTAAAGGCCACGGCAATGTCGAGCGGGTCATGCACCCGGTCTATTCCAACCATCCTGGCAAAGCCACGCTTAGCGGTTATTCGGGCCTGTTTTCATTCGAAGTTACAGATGAGATCGATGTGCCCGCCTTTGTCGATGCGTTGAAACTGTTCCGCATCGGCGTCAGCTGGGGCGGTCATGAAAGCCTCGTTGTCCCCGCACTTGCTTCCTTGCAGCAAACGCCGGACGCAAATTCGATCGGGCGCTTCGGTGTCAGCCCCCGAACGATCCGCCTACATGTCGGACTGGAAAATGTTGAGGAACTCTGGGCGGACCTCGCCAACGCATTCACCGCGGCAAAACGCTGAACTTAAAAACAAGATGGGAGCATAAAATGCAAAAAAGAATGGGAACATTTCTGGCCAGCGCAATCGCAGCACTGTCCATGACCGTATCGGCAGCCTTTGCTGATACGACAATCAAAATGGTGGAGGTCATCACCAGCCCGCCTCGTACCGAGCTGTTGAAAAAGCAGATTGCCAGCTTCGAACAGGCAAACCCCGGCATAAAGGTGGAACTTGTATCGCTTCCATGGGGACAGGCGTTTGAGAAATTCCTGACCATGGTCCAGGCCGGGGACACGCCCGACATCGTCGAGATGCCCGAACGCTGGATGGGCCTTTATGCCAATAATGCCCAGCTTGAAGACCTTGGACCCTATCTCGCCAAGTGGAAAGATGCCGGCACGCTCGGCGATCGCGCCAAGCAGTTCGGTTCGGTTGTCGATAACAAGCAGTACATGATCCCTTACGGCTATTACATCCGAGCCATGTTCTGGAACAAGAAGCTCTTCGCCGAGGCAGGTCTCAAAGAAGCACCAAAGACACTCGACGAATTCATGGAAGCCAACAAGAAGATTTCCGCGATCAAAGGCAAATATGGTTATTGCCTGCGCGGTGGTCCTGGCGGCTTCAACGGCGTTCAGATGTTCATGAACATTGCCAATGGCAAGGGCGGCTATTTCAATGCCGATGGCACAGCGACAATCAACGAACCCGGCTCGGTCAAGGGTCTGGAGTTGCTGGCCGACATTTACAAGAATGGCTATGCTCCAAAAGACAGCGTGAGCTGGGGCTTCAACGAGATCGTCACCGGCTTTTACTCCGGAACCTGCGCAATGCTTGATCAGGATCCAGATGCACTGATCGGCATTGCTGAAAAAATGAAAGCGGAAGACTTCGGCGTCGCTCCCTTGCCAACAGGACCAAACGGTAAATCCTACCCGACTTTGGGTTATGCAGGTTGGGCGATGTTTGCTGATTCCGAGGTCAAGGATGACGCATGGAAACTGATGGCGACATTGCTTTCGCCTGAAGACAATATTGAATTCGCCAAGAATGTCGGGGTTCTGCCGATCCACAATGGCGCGGACAAAGACCCATATTTCGGCGCTGAAGCCTTCAAAGGATGGTTTGAGGAAATCAACGACCCAAAAACCTTCGAATTGGTGACACCACCAACCCATCTTGAAAACCTCGGCAATTTCTATGACTCCGTTTCAGTCAAGAATTTTCAGGAAGTATTGCTCGGCCAGAAAACGCCAAAAGCAGTCGCTGATGAGTGGGCTGCTTTCCTTACCGAACAGCAGCAAGCCTGGATGGCCAAGAACAAGAAATAATCTGAGTTGAATAAATGCTCCGGTGCGCTGTGCCGGAGCATTCATTGCGGGGATTGCAATTGCCTTGTGCGTGGTTCGACAAGCTCACCATGAGGGAAGTTTATAAGCTGCAGGGAGCCGGATTCTGAGACGTTGCAGAAAACCTTGCAACTAACCACGTCCCTCATGGTGAGCTTGTCGAACCACGCACAAAACCTATGCAAACGAGCTTAAAGCATTGTGTCGTGTATTATGGAGAAAGATTCTAATGACACACGCAACAGCGGCGGGTTTGCCGCAGGGGAATGGAAGGGAAGGTGGCAAGCGCCGTTTCTCGACTATTTTCGAACCATGGCTCTATCTGAGCCCCGCACTTGTCCTGCTTTTGCTCGTGCTCGTCGTTCCGCTGATATTCGGTATCAGCTATTCTTTCCGGAAGTTCTCGGCGTTCAAATCTGAATTTGTCGGCCTTGGTCAATATGAAGCCCTGCTGCATGATGCAAATCTCGGTCAGGCGCTGATGAATACACTGTGGTGGACTGTTGCCAGCCTCGTTTTGCAGTTCTTCCTTGGTTTAGGATTGGCATTGCTGCTTGATCGCAATTTTTACGGCAAGAAAGTGGTGCAGGCCATCGTATTCCTGCCTTGGGCAGTTCCGTCCTTCCTTTCAGGTCTTACATGGGCGTGGCTTTTCAATCCGATTGTCGGGCCTTTGCCACACTGGCTGTTCGCTTTGGGGCTCAAGTCCGAACCCACCAATATTCTCGCTGATCCAGCCACCGCCATGTGGGGGCCTATCATAGCGAATGTTTGGTTCGGCGTGCCCTTCTTCGCCATCACCCTGCTGGCTGCGTTGAAATCCATTCCCGGCGAACTGCATGAAGCTGCGGCCATTGATGGGGCGAGCCCGTGGCAGCGCTTCATGAAAGTGACCCTGCCTTTTCTTGCGCCCACCATTGCGATCACAGTGATGCTGCGCACCATCTGGATCGCCACTTTTGCCGACCTGATTTATGTCATGACCGAGGGCGGACCCGCGGGTTCAACCAATACAGTTGCAACCTATATTTATGTGAGCGCTTTCAAGACGCTGGACAAAGGCTACGCCTCAGCGGTCGCGGTACTCCTGCTTGCACTCCTCATCCTCTACGCGATTGTTTTGATCCGCATTCGCAAATCTCTCGTGAGGTATTCCTGATGATCGCCGGACGCTCACGCAATGCCAGGATTCTTGGCGGAATTGGCCTTTATAGCGCAGTCGCCGCCTATGTAATTTTTGCGCTCTTTCCCCTGTTCTGGACACTGAAAATTTCAGTCACGCCGCAATCGCTTCTCTATTCAGAGGGCATAACGCTTTGGCCGTCATCAGCAACATTCGAGAATTACAAGACTGTTTTGCGCGCTACAGACTTTCCGCGCTACTTCGTCAATAGTGTCATTGTATCAGTCATAACGGCAGTGCTGGTAACAATCATTGCATCAGCGGCCGGCTATGCAATGTCGCGCTTCTCATTTCGTGGAAAAACGACTGTCGCCGTCACACTCCTGCTGACCCAGACGTTTCCTCTGGTCATGGTGATACCGCCAATTTATCGAATAATGGGCCAGCTTGGGCTGACTGACAGCCTGACCGGTCTGATCATCATCTATACTGCCTTCAACATCGCCTTTGCCACATTTCTCATGCAATCGTTTTTCGATGGCATCCCGAAAGACCTGGAAGAGGCAGCGATGATCGATGGCTGCAATCGCAGCCAAGCCTTGCGCCGCGTTATCATTCCTCTGACCCTACCGGGAATGGGGGCAACACTCGGTTTCGTATTCACTGCGGCATGGAGCGAATTGCTGTTCGCATTGATGCTTATTAGCAGCGACAACCAGAAAACCTTCGCGGTTGGCCTACTCACATTCATTGGCAAGTTTGCGGTCGACTGGGGTCAGATGATGGCCGCCTCGGTGCTGGCTTTGATACCCGCATGTCTATTCTTCGCCTTCCTGCAACGATACCTCGTCACAGGCCTCACGGCCGGTGCGGTGAAGGGCTAATAAGGGATTTAACACGATGGCTTCTGTCACTATTACCAACGTCCAGAAAAGCTACGGCGCCATGAATGTGCTCTCTGCCGTTAATCTCGAAATTCCGGATGGCGAATTTGTCGTGCTTGTCGGGCCGTCAGGCTGCGGCAAGTCCACCTTGCTACGCATGATCGCCGGGCTTGAAGAAATCTCTGCCGGAGAGATCAGGATTGGCGACCGCGTCGTCAATGATGTGGCGCCCAAGGATCGCGACATCGCCATGGTGTTTCAATCCTACGCGCTCTATCCGCATATGGATGTGGCCTCGAATATGGGCTTTAGTCTTATGCTGCGGAAAGCGGCCAAGGAACTTGTCCTGGACCGCGTCAGCAGCGCCGCAAAGCGACTGGGGCTGGACGTGCTTTTAGAGCGGCTTCCCCGCCAGCTTTCCGGTGGTCAGCGCCAGCGGGTTGCCATGGGCCGCGCTATTGTTCGTGATCCCAAAGTGTTCCTTTTTGACGAACCACTCTCCAATCTCGATGCCAAGCTTCGTGTGCATATGCGTACGGAAATCAAGGCGCTGCACCAGCAGCTGAAAACCACATCGGTTTACGTCACCCATGATCAGGTGGAAGCAATGACCATGGCAGACCGCATTGTGGTCATGCATGATGGCATTATCCAGCAAGTCGGCACGCCCTTGGAACTATACGATAATCCGGCCAATATTTTCGTTGCAGGATTCATCGGATCTCCGGGAATGAACTTCCTTCCAGCTGTGGTACGCCGCGAGGGGGATAAGGCTTGGGCCGAGTTGAGCGACGGTCAGACCATTGGCCTGCTTCCGCAATTGGAAATCTCGGACAGCGAAAGAGTGACAATTGGCATTCGCCCCGAGAATATTGAAGTCGGCGGCGGCACTGATCTGAAGGCACAGATAGAGGTCATAGAGCCTCTTGGATTGTCGACGCAGTTCTATACGAAGCTTTCCGGGCACCAGACCTGTATATTCGCCATGGGTAGGACAGACCGGCAACCCGGAGATATGATTGGCCTTGGCATCAAGCCAGAGAATGTCCATCTTTTCCATGGCGCGAGCGGTTTGCGCATCGGGTAGGCCATATAGAGAGCATAGACGTCTTTGCGTGGTTCGCCCTTGGCAAGCTCAGGAGCTCGCATGAGGGGATGGGTGGGCTGCAAGTCTCGTGCAAAGACCACATGCGAGGCTCAAATCGAGCTCGACGCAATAGCATAAACCTTCCTCATGGTGAGCTTGTCGAACCACGCGGAAGGTCTATGCAAAATGGTTCAAGAAATTGTGCCTGCGTCCGTAAGGTTCGGCAATTGAAGAAAACAACAGTGCCGAAATTATATTCCTGATATCCCGTAAAATGTGGTATGAATTTCGTCTAATTCTACTTTCATGACGCTAGAATGCCTATACAGGCGATCTACAAAGTGACATTTTCCAATCATTAGCCCAAATGCGTACAAAGACGCAGCGGCGCATAGATATCGGATGGAAACAAAATGAACTGGCTGAAATCAATCGTCGTCATCGGTGCTCTGGCAATCTCACCCGTGCATGCATTCGCAGGCTCGAACCTTGAGGAAATCAAGTCCGCAGGTGTTCTCAAGATCGGTACTGAAGGCACTTATGCGCCATTTACCTATCACGACGCCGCCGGCAAGCTTGTTGGTTTCGATGTGGAAATCGGCGAAGCCATTGCCAAAAAGCTCGGCGTGAAAGCCGAATTCCTGGAAGGCAAATGGGATGGTTTGATTGCCGGTCTTGACGCCAAGCGCTACGATACTGTTATCAATCAGGTCGGCATTACCGAGGCCCGCAAGGCCAAGTATGACTTCTCCGAACCCTACATCGCATCCAAGGCCGTTCTCATCGTCAAAGGCGACAATGATGAAATCAAGGGCTTTGCCGATCTGAAGGGTAAAAAGTCTGCTCAATCTCTTTCCAGCAATTTCGGCAAGATCGCCCAGAGCAATGGCGCAGAGCTGGTTGGAACTGACGGCTTCGATCAATCAATCCAGCTTCTGTTGAGCGGACGCGCCGATGCAACCGTCAATGACAGCCTGTCGTTTCTTGACTTCAAAAAACACAAGCCCGACGCCAATGTAAAAATTGCAGCTGAACAGGCCGATGCGGATTTCTCCGGAATCATCATTCGCAAAGGCGAGCCTGAATTGCTGGCAGAAATCAACAAGGCGCTTGAAGCAATCAAGACCGATGGCACTTATAAACAGATTGCCGACAAATATTTCGGCCAGGACGTTTCCAAGTAATCACCGTTTACGGCAAACAGAATTTACGCTCTAACAGGGCAGGGGGTTTGTCCCCCTGCCTTTTATTTTTTCCAAGGAGAAGAGGCCGTGCCCAGCTGGCTTACTTTGATGCTCGAATCCTTGCCCTCACTCTTGTGGGCTGGCTTGATCTTCACCATTCCGCTGACGCTTTTATCGTTCGTGCTGGGGCTCTCTGTTGGCCTGCTCGCAGCGCTTATAAGGCTTTTCGCTCCTGCGCCCTTTGCGGCCATCATCAAATTCTACGTCTGGATTATCCGTGGCACACCGTTGCTGGTTCAGCTTTTCCTGATCTTCTATGGCCTGCCAAGCGCCGGAATTGTTCTTGATGCTTTCACCGCTGCACTGATTGGCTTCACGCTCAATATCGGCGCATATACGTCTGAAATTCTTCGTGCCGTCATTTCCTCTGTTCCGAAAGGCCAGTGGGAAGCGGCATATTCTATCGGCATGAACTGGTCACAGGCCATGCGACGCACGATCCTGCCACAAGCTGCCCGCGTCGCAGTGCCACCTTTGTCCAACACATTTATCTCACTGGTAAAGGACACTTCTCTCGCTGCCGCCATCACCGTGCCCGAGCTTTTCCAGGCGGCACAGAGGATTGTCGCCACGACCTATGAGCCACTTATTCTCTACATTGAAGCGGCGATCATCTACCTCATTTTAAGCTCGGTTCTCTCATCCTTGCAGGCAAGACTGGAAACGCGGCTCAACCGGTATGGTGGCTTTCTGGAGGCCCGATCATGATGATCCAACTCAAGAATATCGAGAAGAATTTTGGCGATCTTCAAGTCCTGAAGAATGTGTCTCTTGATGTAGCAGAAGGTGCGGTAATGGCACTTGTCGGCCCTTCCGGTGGCGGCAAGAGCACATTGCTTCGTTGCATCAACCTGCTTGAAATTCCCACCGCTGGCAGCGTCGAAATCGCCGGAGACCGTCTTGAGTTTCAGCCGGGCGTCAAACCTTCGACGAAGCAAATTCAATTGCTCCGGCGTCACACTGGCATGGTCTTTCAGAACTTCCAGCTCTTTCCGCATCGAACCGTGATTGAGAACGTGACCGAGGGCCTGACCACCGTTCTCAAATGGCCCAAAGAGAAGGCGAGGGAGCGCGCAAAGGCCCTCTTGGAAAAAGTTGGCCTTGCACATAAATCGGAGGTCTGGCCCTCAACACTTTCCGGCGGACAGCAACAGCGTGTCGCCATTGCCCGTGCATTGGCTCCATCACCCAAGGTCCTTTTGTGCGACGAACCTACCTCTGCGCTCGACCCGGAACTATCGGGCGAGGTGGTCGATGTTCTGGCTCAATTGGCGCGGGAAGGCACAACAATGGTCATGGCCACGCATGATTTGCGGCTGGCTTCACGCATCGCCAATGAAGTGATCGTATTGGATGGCGGCGTAATTGTTGAAACGGGTACTTCACGTGATATCTTCACTCAGCCCAAGCATGAACGTACAAAACGCTTCATAGCCACGCTGACTCACGATGGTCATATGCATGGCGAGGGTATTTAAAAAACCGAGCTAAGCGACCTCGACGCGATTTCGGCCGCTTAGCTTTGCATGATAAAGTGCCTTGTCAGCAGCCTTGAGCAAGGCCTCCATGCTTGCATATTTCTCGCCCAAGCTGGCAACACCGGCGCTCACAGTGACATTGACGCTTTCCGATCCCGAGACAAAATCCGTATTTTCAATCTCACTGCGCACGCGTTCTGCCAATGCATTGGCAGCATCCTGTTTTGTATTGGCGAGCAGTAGCAAGATTTCTTCGCCGCCATAGCGGACCACAACATCACCAAGGCGCACATTCTTCTGGATGATTGCCGCCA
The DNA here is from genome assembly GCF_037203775.1 of Phyllobacterium sp. CCNWLW183. Classification (NCBI taxonomy): domain Bacteria; kingdom Pseudomonadati; phylum Pseudomonadota; class Alphaproteobacteria; order Hyphomicrobiales; family Phyllobacteriaceae; genus Phyllobacterium; species Phyllobacterium sp. CCNWLW183. The sequence continues at coordinate 168,887 of NZ_JBBCBN010000005.1, forward strand.
CATCAGCCAGTACCGTGTCACCCGTATAGTGTCCAAGCCTGTCGTTGATTGTTTTGAAATGATCAATATCAATCATTATCAAGGAGCAATGGGCCGCTTTGGCTCGATTATCATTCATTGCTCTTAAAGCTGCCTTGTCGAAGGCCCTGCGATTCTGGAGCTTTGTCAGGGGATCCACAGAAGCTTCATGCTCCAGCGCCCTGATGATCCTCAAGCGGGATTTTTCCCTTTCCAGGAAATTGACGATAATGACGACATTGGCGATATTGGCCAATATGACTGCGATCAATGGCGCGCCGACAATGGTTGCAACGACTTCACCTGGCAGCAGCACAACGGAAATAATCGAGAGCGATGCAGCCAGCCCGATGAGCGTCGAGCGACCAAAGCCAACCGGAATTTTTCGGACCGGAACACGCGCTGCAGCATAACTCACGCAGCAAAGCATCAAGATGGACAAGAGTCCTGGCACGACACCAACGCCGCCGAGCCATATGCGATAGGCAGCGATCAATAAAGCAGCAATGACGGTGCCAATAAGTCCCCCATAAGGATAAACAATTGCCAGGAGAGCGGTGCGGCCATCGAAGAAGACACCCGGTGCCGGCATCACCGCATCGTTCATCGACAATATGGCACCAGTGGCAAAGAGGATGCCGATAGCAGCGCTCTTTTTCCAACCATTCGGAAAATTACGAATGACCATCGAATAGGAAAGGATGACGAGCGCGGTTATACCAAGTATCCGCACAATCCCCGTCGCCAGTATGCTTAATTCCATTTCATTCTCAACGTATAGAACCGACAGTTGATCTACATTCGGTATTGTTGGAGCATGGCCTGTGCACTACGCAAAAACAACCTCTGAATGTCACTGGGGCTTTTATTTGATGTTAAACCTGGTCCAAGCACCTTGGGAGCAAGAGACTCTAAAGCCTTTAGGCCAGTCCTTCTTCAGTCAAAGCTCGTTGTACTGAGTGCATACGCTCGATCCTATCCCGATATTCGAGGAGCCGCGGCGATACTTCCATACTCGACATGCGCGCCCAGCGTAACATGACATAGAGAAATGCATCCGCCACGCTGAAATCGCCGCCCAACAAAAATGGTTCATCGAGCACCTCGGTGAGATAGGCGAACCGCCCGGCGACCATTTTGGTCAGGTCGCTTTTTGCTTCGTCACCCGGCAGGAAAAAGGAAAAGACGAAGGGCTTTTGAATTTCGCTTGATATGAAAGCCAACATCTCAGTTTGCCTGTCGATATCAGGCTTTGACCCTTCCGAAAATCGCGGCGAGTTTCGTGAGATCCAGTTGAGAATTGCAACATTTTCCGTAAGTTGCCGGCCATCGTCAAATTCCAGCAGGGGTACATAGCCCTTGGGATTTACCTTATTGTAATCGCCAGGTTCCTTGATCGTTCGCGTGAAAACATCGACCTTGATCAGCTGCGGCGTATGACCGCCTTCCGCAAGGGCAATATGCCCGGCTAAAGCACAAGTGTCGGGAGAATAGAAATATTTCATGATTGGACCCTCTCGAATAGCGTTAGACCCGGTTTCAGCCCGCAGCCAAGATAAAAGCCTGTTTCAGTAATTTGCAACAGCGAGCCTTGTCTCGGCGCAACATAAGGGATTTTGCAGCGCACCATTGGTTCATGGGGAAAACAACTTCTAGGGACTGGACCAATCCGGGAGAGGGGTTCAACTGTAGCTGAAGCGAGTCTCCTGGCAGGCTGGCTACGACCTTCTGACAGAAAACCCCACTGATAAAGGAATAATCATGCAGCAGCCTCACAAAGTGCCGGTGCGTAATCTTGTTGCTGCTGTTATCGGCAATGCGCTCGAATGGTATGATTTTCTTGTGTTTGCCTTTATGACACCCATCATCGCGCGGTTGTTTTTCCCGGTCGATCCCTCCGCCTCAAGCAGCGATCTGAATGCTATCCTGATGACCACGGCCATTTTTGGCGTCGGATTTCTGATGCGTCCCGTCGGCGGCATTATTCTTGGTCTTTATGGCGACAAGCATGGCCGCAAGGCTGCCATGGTGTTGATCACTTCGCTCATGGCGGTTTCCATGGCGATCATCACATTCGCTCCGACTTATCAGGCGGCGGGCGTTCTGGCTCCATTGCTGATCCTTATCGCCCGGCTGATACAGGGCTTCTCGGCCGGCGGCGAATTCGGCACGGCGACAGCATTGCTCATCGAGATGGCACCTCGCGAAAAGCGCGGCTTTTATGGCTCCTGGCAAATGACCGGCCAGATGATCGGACTGTTGATTGGCGCCGCTGCAGGCACACTAATGACAGTCTATTTTACGCAGGAGCAAATCGAGGCATGGGCTTGGCGCATTCCCTTTTTCGTTGGCCTGGTCATCATTCCTGTTGCCGTCTATATCCGTCAACGCCTTGATGAGACAGAAGTATTCCGCAATGCCAAACGGGAAGAGACCGTTAAAGGCACCCACATCAGCATCGGAGAATTGCTGGCAAGCTCATGGCGCGAAACAGTATTGGGCATCGGGCTTGTCGCAGCTGCTACTGTTACGGTGTATATAACCTTCACCTATCTCGTGACCTTCGCGACGAAGATCCTTCAGCTGCCACTTCAGGAAACGTTCGAGGTTCAGATGCTTGGGGCATTGTGGGTTGTTGTCCTGACACCCTTGATGGGTATCCTTTCCGATAGGGTGGGCCGAAGCAAGCTGTTGATCACCTCGCTTGCGGTCTATCTCGTCATCTTGTTTCCGCTCTATTCGTGGCTGACAGCCGCTCCCACGATCAGCAGGCTTATCGTGGTACAGCTGGCAACCGGTCTTTGCGCGGCAGCATTCTTTGCCGTGTTCAGCACAGTCATGGCCGTGCTCTTTCCAACACGCGTGCGGTCTTTGGGCCTGTCAATCTCGTACAATATTGCCGTGATGCTCATTGGTGGTTTTGCACAGTTCATCGTAACCTGGCTGATCCAGAAGACCGGATCACCCATGGCGCCGACTTATTATGTCATGTTCGGCGTGGCGCTAGGCCTCATCGCTGCATTGATCCTCGGCAAGAGGGCAGATAGCAACGAGCATTTCTGATAGCAGGGTACTTTGGCGAAGTACGCGTTAGATTGGGATGCACCGCCGGGCGCGTTGCATCCTCCTAAACCAGACATTCAATACGTGTCGCACTTCATCCTTGAACCCACCCCGGATACACATAGTTATCGCGTAATCTATCTTATGGAACCAAGCCAGATCCAGCAATGCGCGATCTGAAGCAATTCGAATTTCTCTGTTTTAGCTTGAGACCTCTAAATCGCCGCGGTGTGCAATTCTGCCGCCGGTCTGTGGTTTTGCAACGCCTGTTGTGTGCGGGAAACTGAGTGGCAGTCCCTTAAGCGAACGCATTGCCAGATAAGCGAAGCATTCCGCTTCTACCGCATCGCCGCGCAGGCCCACATCGTCAGCGATGATCACCTCCACATTAGCTCGCTTTGAAATTTCCTTCATCATGACCGGGTTCTTGCGCCCACCGCCACATACGACCATCTTCTTGGGTCGTTCCGGCAGAAGGTCCAACGCTTTTCCCACCGCGCCAGCAGTAAAAGCTGTCAGGGTCGCTGCACCATCTTCAAGACCAAGACCGTCAGCCATGGATGCCGGGAAATCAAACCGATCAAGCGATTTCGGATATGGTGCATGGAGGAATGGATGGATGAGAAGCACGCGCAGGCGCTCCTCATCAACGTTTCCACTTGCGGCAATCTTGCCGTCACGGTCCATTTCCTTGCCCGTTTTCGCCCGTATCCAGTCATTGACCGGAGCATTGGCCGGACCGGTATCAAAGGCGATCATGTCGCTTGAATTGCACCAGGTGATGTTGGCGACACCGCCCAGATTGAGCATGGCATGATCGGCGCCAGCTCCAATCTTTTGCAACATGGCCTTGTGATAAATCGCCGAAAGCGGCGCTCCTTGCCCGCCTGCCTCTACATCCGCAGAACGGAAATCGAACACAACATCCGTTCCAACAATCCGCGACATGATTGCGCCATCGCCCAATTGTCGTGTGAATCCGCGATTTCCGCCTTGAGGCGCCACATGGAGAACCGTCTGACCGTGAAAGCCGACAGCTGCAATATCGGAAGACTGGAAGCCATGCTTTTCAAGGAATAGATTGACGGCAAGCGATTGCGCTTCCGTCAACGCGATTTCCGCTTTGCGAAAGATTTCCGGCTCAGGACCCTTGAATTGCCATTCACGGGCAATGTCCAAAGTTTCCGCCAAAAGCGAGCGAATATCGGTGGGATAAGGTGCCAATTCCCAGGGGCCGAACTCGTCAATGGTTTCGCCATCACTGCGTATCATTGCAATATCGATGAAACCATCCAGCACAGTGCCGGTCATGAGACCGACTGCCCAGCTTGACTTCATATCGGAGGTTTTAGGATGGTTCATACGGCGGACTGCGCTCCCGAGCGATTGCGGTATTTCGCAGCCTTGTTAACCCGTTGGCGGCATGATCCGCAAGCGCCGTTTCCTATTGTAATCTGGGCAAGAGAGGGAGCTATTTGCGAACGGCTCCAGCTATCCGCCACTGGCAATATATTGACTGTAGACCTCAACGCCCAGCCAGATAAGCGCTGCTAGCCCGAACAACACGACCAGCACTACCAGAATTGGGTAACCCTGTTCGCCCTGCTTTATCCTTGGCGCTTCGATCCTCTTGGCCATTGTTAATCCTCAAATCTTATGGTTCTGACCAACAAAAAATGGTGCGGCCAGCCGTTTCAAGTGGTGGCTTGAAAGACTGGCCGTACGGATGCCAAAACTTACGCTGCAGCAGCGTTGATGCGATTTTCTGCCATGCCGGTCAGAGCCTTATCCATCTTTAGCTCTTCATCGAGATTTTGCTGAAGCAGGGCGGCGCAATCATGGCGACCAAGCTGCTTGGCCCATGCGACGAGCGTGCCATAGCGTGTAATTTCATAATGCTCGACAGCCTGAGCGGCAGCGATCAACGCCGCATCGAGAACGCGATCATCATCTACCTCGCCTGCAATGTCGTCGGCCTCTTCCAGAATGCCATCAATGGCTGGGCAATTCACACCACTGACTTCAACACCATGCTGGGCAAAAACCTGCTCCAGACGCTCAATCTGCAGATGTGTTTCCTGCAGATGTTTTTCAAATCCATCCTTGAGAGTTTGATCAGTAGCCTTGTCGATCATCTCGGGCAAAGCTTTTACGATCTGGTTTTCCGCATAGTAAATATCCCGAAGCGTATGGACGAACAGGTCGTCCATCGTTTTGATATCCTTGGAAAAAAATCCCATGTTCCTTCTCCTGATTACAGACACAGACCACCATTCGCAGCCAGGCGGCTTGCGTTCGTAGTCGTTGATATTTGGTTACAGGGAAGAAACGATGATGCCCGGCAATGGTTCCTGAGTTGCAATTACAATTGCACAGGTCGATCAAAGCGGCCTTTACCAGCCAGCTCAACAAGGTACGTCTTGCCCGCATCAGGATCAGTCTTGTGATAAGCCTCGCTCATATCATGATAGGCCGTTGTAACGATTATGCTCGCCGTATCCTCGCTGACAAATGCGGGACAGGAAGGCTGCTTTACGGGCATCGTGATGGAATGTATGCGCTTACCGGATGGCGAATAGACATCCACGGCTGAACGGCCCCAACAGGCATTCCACAGATTTCCATCGCCATCGACTACAGAACCGTCAACACCGCCCTTTTCCTGGTGTCGATAAAACTCTGTCGGCTCGCCAATGGGAAGCCCGGTTTCAGGATCGGTATCGACTCGCCAGATTATATTTTTATCTGTATCTGCAAAGTATGAAATACTGCCATCGGGCGAGAAGCAGATCGAGTTTGGAATTGTTATGTCGTTGAATATTTTACGCAATTCGCCTTTTCGATACCAATAGATCGAGCCCGCCCCCTGCTCTGCTTTCTTGCCCATTGTGCCAATCCAGAAAGCACCGGCTGGATGCACGCGCGCATCGTTTGAGCGCGTAATCGGATTATCCGCCTCGATTGGCTGGTGCATTTTCAGCACCCCCGTATGGCGATCACGAAGCACAAGCCCGGTCTCCGTGGAAATCAACTGATGCTGCGCGTCGACCACCGCCAGCGCACTCGCCATTTGCCCGAGTTGATGGATTGCGACGTCGCCGCCAGCCAATGGTTTTTCGAAAAGATGGCCCGTGACGATATCGAACCACCAGGCATTCTTCGTCAGCGGATCGTAACCTGGTCCTTCGCCCAGTTGACATGGAATATCGTAAAAAACGCTGATTTTTGGCTGATTCATCGTCAAACTTCCCCAAAAACCCGATCATATGCGGCAATTGTTGCTCTTGCGCGGTCACCCACCTCTCCCGCTGTCGCGCCAATCTTGTAAAGACTGGAACCTAGCCCGAAGGTTCTAACGCCAACCTTCGCATAGGACGCGAAGCCGTTTTCATCGACACCACCAACAGCACCGATAATGGTTCCCTTGGGTAGAATTGCGCTGATCGCCTTTATACCGTCGGGACCGAGCACGCTTGCCGGAAAGAACTTCAAGCCGGATGCACCGGCTTTCAAAGCAGCAAGCGCTTCAGTCGGCGTGAAAACGCCCGGCATGGACACCATCTCTGCTTTGGCAGCGGCTGCCAGCACGGAAGGATCGATATTTGGCGAAATGACAAGACGCCCGCCGGCATCCCCAAGCCGTTGAACGTCATTTGCATCGAGCACTGTCCCAGCGCCAACAAGAACGTGCGAAGGCAGTTTTTTTGCAAGCAGTTCAATGGATTGGAACGGATCAGGGGAATTGAGCGGCACTTCGATGACATCGATTCCCGCAGCAACAAGCGCCTCCCCAATTGCCAAAACTTCATCTGGCCGGACGCCCCGCAAGATCGCGATCAGGTCGCGTTTAAGCTTGGGCCATGGAGCGGAAGAAAGGGTCATTTGAAGTTTCCTTTAACGTTTGGCCAAATACCGGAGGCAGCAACGAACAATCCTTTACGCACGGCTTCATCTGCATCCACCAGATCAAAATCCAGTCCGGCGACGTCGAACGCCTTGCCATAAAGAGTGGCCATTGCACCCGACGCGACCAAGACTATTCTATTGTTTGTTATCGCTTTTTGCCCGGCTATTTCTGCACCGATAAGCAGGCCCGAAAGCCGAGAAGCAGCTGCCTCCGGTTTCAAATCATTTAAAAGCATGGCGGCGCGTATGCCAAAGAGCTGACCCAGGAGAGAGTTTCCGGCGAGCATGGATTTCAGCGCGGCAATAAATTCCGGATGATCCGCCGAAGCGGATTCCGCTGCATCCTGAATGGAATGGCGCAGGATCGATTGCTGGCTGACTAGCGCATAAAGCTCGCCGGTCATATAGGTGCCGAATGACTTGGCCCTGCCCTGTTCCAACTCTACCCATTTTGAATGCGTTCCGGGCATCGCTATGATTCCACTGGATAAATTTCTATCCAGAATGGCTCCGAGCAACTGGGTTTCCTCGCCGCGCATGACATTTGGCGTATCGTCCAACTGGCAAAGACCGGGAATAATGCGAACGTCGCGCGCCATGTCTGGCAGTTTGACGGCACCAACAAGAATGGCATTCAAATCGGCAGGAACCGGCACATAATTCGCCTCGACCCAACCCTGACGCGAGCCTGCCATGCCGCATATGACGACCGGCAGATCTGAGGGTGCTGAAAGGCTTGCAAGATGCCCCTCAAGCACAGAGGCAAACCCCTTAACGCGCGATACATCAAGCCCGTCATCGGCACGTTTTTCGCCAAGAACATTGCCCGCGCCATCGACGAGCCAGAGCCTGAAACGCGTTGTTCCCCAATCACTTAGCGCATAGATCGGGACCTGGCTCACAGATAGCCTCCATCAACGATCAGGGTCTGGGCACTCAGCATGCGCGCTGCATCGGAAGCGAGGAAAAGACAAGGCCCGACCATATCACCGGGCTGAATTTCCTCCCGCAAAACCTGCCGTTCAATGTGGTGTTTCAGGCGATCTCCCGATACCCACAATTCGCGCTGGCGTTCCGTAATGACCCAGCCAGGGGCAATGGCATTCACCCGGATTTTCTCCGGCCCCAATCGTCCCGCTAACCCCTTGGTAAGACCGATGATTCCGGCTTTCGCGGCCGTATAGGAAGGCATTTCGCCATGGTTGATCATGAACGAAGTCGAGGTGAAATTGATGATCGAACCACCACCCGCCTGACGCATGCATGGTACAACGGCCTGTGCTGCGAAGAACTGGGGACGCAGGTTAATAGACTGGTTCTTATCCCAATATTCCGGCGTCACTTCATCAATATCGTGCCGGTCATCCCAAGCAGCATTGTTGACAAGCACGGTGATTAGGCCAATATTTTCAATGGCTTGCGCAACAGCAGCCCGCAGAGCGGCCACATCTGAAAGATCAGCCTTGATATAAAGCGGGCGGTTTCCGTATTGGCTTTCCATCTGTTCCACCAGCGCATTGGAAGGCTCGTCGGCAATGTCGATGAAGGCAACGCGCGAACCCTGACGCACAAAGCCTTCAGTCAATGAAGCGCCGATGCCGGAACCCCCGCCGGTGATAAGCACAGATCGATCTTTCAGGTCTGGAAAAATAGCGGAAGGCATCATGGCAGGATTCTCATAAGGCTGAGTTAATTCCATTATATGGAACTATGTTTGACTATGCTGAATTGTCATCCTATGCTGCAAGAAGTCAAGGAAAATGAGTCTGGTTAATGGTTCAACTTCGCACAACCAAATTTCTATTGGCGATTGTAAATTTTCAGCAAAAATCGGGGATTCTTCGGCAAATATTGCTCAAGTTACAGCAAAAGCGGGAGCAAATCGCCCCAGACACTCCAAGAACAGGAAAAACATGAGCGAACCGCAAAGAGTGGCGACCGATAAGGTAAAAAAATCCGGTGGCAGTCAAGATACCGGCACGCTCGGCAAAGCCATCAGCGTTCTTGACATCATAGCCAACTCTTCCGAGGCGCTGCGTTTCACGGATGTGCTGAAACTTTCCGACCAACCGCGCGGCACCCTCCACCGGCAAATTTCCAATCTCATCGACGAGGGGCTTATCGCGGTTAACAGGGATAATTGTTACACGCTAGGATTGCGATTGTTGCAATTTGCATCCAAAGCGTGGGCTGGCAATGAATTTCGCAATGTCGCCGCCCCTCACATCCAAAAGTTGCATGAGGCGACAGGCGAGACAGTGCATCTTGGCGTGCTGCGCGATATAGAAGTGATCTATCTGGACAAGATCGAGAGCCGCCAGAATATCCGCATGGTTTCACAGATCGGCAACACCGCGCCCGCCTTTTGCACCGGGGTCGGCAAAGCTGCGCTTTCGGCCCTTCCAGACGATGAATTGCGCGAGCGGGTCGAGCGCATCGAATTCCGGCCATACACCCCCAACACTTTGGCCGATGCCGCAGCCCTCCTATCCGAGATCAGCACCATACGAAGCACCGGAAATGCCTATGACCGGGAAGAGCATGAACTGGGGATTACCTGCGTTGCGGCACCGATTTTTTCCCGTACCGATGCGCTGTTTACCGCCAGCGTTTCCGTGACAGGTCCTGCCTACCGGGTAACACCGGAAATGCTGGCCTCCTGGACGGAAATAACCCGTGATACCGCGTCGGCCATCATGCAGAGCATGGCAATCCAATTGTCTCCGCGCAGCTAATATACTGAAAAAATTGAATTAATTTTTTAAAAGCTGCACACGCGGCTTTGTCAAATTTCTGTCATTGAAATCAAAAAGTTACCACAAAGTTAACACAATTGGCCTTTTTCCCACTTGACGTAAGATGCCGATAAATTTCAACCTCCTAGTACTTTCGGATTAGGTGATCCGAGAATCGGAGGAATATTATATGTCTTTTTATGCTTCTGACGCAGCTGTTTCCGCCCGTAAAACCCGTCTAAAAACATTCCGCAAACATCTTACTACAACAGTCTTCACCACCATCTTGCTCACCGCGGCAACGGCAGGTGCAATTGCCCAGCAACAGCCCAGATATTACAATGCTGACGGCACGCGAACCGATGATTTCGAAGCCGCAAAGAAGAGCTGGCGCGATGATGCCGAGTTCAACGGCAATGATGTCCTGAAAGCATTCAATGCCGATGCAGCCTATGCAATGGGCTTCACCGGTAAGGGCACCAAGCTTGGCGTCATCGATCAGCCGGTCTATGCCGCTCACTCGGAATTTGCCGGTAACGGCAAAATGAACTTTGTCAAAACCGAAGGCACAAGGCTTTACACCGATCCCTATATTCCCGTGAAAGCCGGTGACCACTTCGTTGCCGATGGCAGGCAGTATATTGACGGCTATGGTGGCATTTCCAGCCATGGTACGCACGTCGCCGGTATCGCTGGCGCCAATCGCGATGGCAAAGCCATGATGGGCGTGGCCTTCGATACCAGTATCTTTGCCGCCAGCAATTATGACGCAGGTCCAGAAGATGGCGTTGTACTTGGCAATGATGGCGCAGTTTATGCTGCGGCATGGGATGCCATGATCAATAGCGGCGTCTCGATCATCACCGACAGCTGGGGCATTGGTCTTTCAAGCTCATCCTGGACCTACGCGGAAGCCTATGGGCAATATCAGGAGATCAAGGCCATTCTCGGCACTCCCGAAGGCGGTGCCTATAACGGCGCGATCAAGGCTGCGGAAAGCGGCATCGTCGTCGAATTCTCAGCCGGCAATGATGGTGGACTGGAACCAGACGCCCTTGCAGGGCTTGCAACTTTTCGTCCTGAACTGGAGAAAAATTGGCTGACGACAATGAGTGTCGTTGCTGATGAGACAAACCCGGATGGCTATTCACGAAGTGGCTTTTCCAGCATTTGCGGCTATTCCAAATATCATTGCGTCGCCGCTCCTGGCACAAACATCAATAGTGGTGTGCCGGTTGGCGACATTACCGGCCTTAATCCCGGCGATGTAATGGACGACAGCAGATTCACGTCTGGCTATGAAGAACTGAGTGGTACTTCTATGGCAGGCCCGGCCGCGACCGGTGCCTTCATGGTGCTGAAGCAACGCTTCCCCTATCTCTCCAATGGCGATGTCAACGAAATTCTCAAGACGACATCCACCGATCTTGGCGAAGCCGGGGTTGATAATGTGTTCGGCTGGGGTCTGATCAATCTCGACAAGGCAATAAAGGGCCCCGGCCAGTTCCTGAGCCGTGTCGAGGCAAATCTGCCCGCCTCCTATCGCGGCACCAATGAAGAAGTCTGGAGCAATGATATCTCACAGGACGCGCTGGACCAGCGGTTCGTTGAAGACCAGCAAACAATCGCCGATTGGGAAGCCAAGAAAATCACAGAAGGCTGGCAGAATGGCATAACCGAAGCCAGCAAGGAAAAAATCCGGCAACAGGTCATAACGCAATTTCCGGATTCCAACTTCCCTGCGGCCATCGAACTTGTCAGGGACCGATACGCGAAACTCGACATTATCAATCTTCCTCAAAACCCGCCTTTAACTGATGAGCAGCTCGAAGCTGCCAATGCAGCATTCGAGGCGGCGGATGCCAAGATGCTGGCGGACCCTGCAGCAACTGCCCTATGGAATGCATTCGTGGCAACAGCTCCAAACACAAGCATTCCGAGGGCGCCACAATTTGTCGATTTCTCGGCTACGCCTGAAGCTAGTGCCGAAACAATTCGCGGCACGATCACCGATGACCGTATTGCCGGAGCGCTGAAAGAATTTACTGCCTATGAAGCACTCGTTCCGACACTGACCGAGAAACTGAATGACCCGAACAATTATATTGGCGGATTGACAAAAACCGGCATGGGCACGCTGCGGCTGACAGGCGACAGTACCTATAGGGGTGATACGCTCATCAATGGCGGCTTGCTTGCAATTGATGGGTCCATCACTTCCAAGGCTGTCATCAACGATAGAGGTACGCTCGGCGGCATTGGCGCAGTTGGCGGTATCATAGCCAATAATGGCGGCACGGTCGCTCCCGGCAATTCGGTAGGCACCTTGACCTCAAATGGCGATGCGACCTTCAACACGGGTTCAACCCTGCATATTGAAGTCAATGGCAGTGAGGCTGACAAGCTCGTCGTCAATGGCACGACGACCCTGCTTGGCGGCGTTGTTCTCCTGACGCCGGAGACCGGAGCCACGACAAAACCCAGCGCACAGGAGGTGCGCTCCGCCCTCAATAGTAACAGCTATAATTTCCTGACATCGACGGGCGGCATAAACGGCCAATTTGCAAGTGTTCAGTCGGCCTATGTGTTCTATGATGGCGTTCTCGCCTATGCTCCGACCGGCATTGCGGCAAGCTTCAAACGCAACGCATTGGGCTTTGACGATTTCGCCAAGACGCGCAATCAAAGAGCGGTTGCAAAATCCATTGAAACTGGCGGCGCTGGAAGCTCCCTTTACGACACAATCGAAACCAGCACGGTTTTTGACGCCGTTGCAGGCACCTACCAATCGCTGACCGGCGAAATCCATGCGACGCTGGACGGTGTACTGATCGAGGATGGGCACTTTATCAGTCAGGCGGCAACAGAACGTCTTCGTGCGGCCTTTGACGGCGTGGCCGTCACCCCGCAGGCAACGATCACCCCTCTCGCCTATGGTCCGGGCGAAAAAGCAACGGGCAGCGAAGCCTTTGCCGCAATTGCTCCGGCCGATCTCTCCCCTACCCTTTGGGGTCAGGCCTATGGCGCATGGGCGCATGCCGACAGCGACGGCAATGCCTCCGGCTACAGCCGCGATACGGGCGGCTTTGTTACCGGCCTTGATGGCGTGATTGCCGAAACATGGCGCTTCGGCCTCTTGGCAAGCTATGGCAATACCTCGTTGCATAGCGGTGGGGCCAAGGCCGATGTGGACAGCTATCAGGTCGGTGTCTATGCCGGTACGCAGTGGGATGCGCTCGGGCTTCGCCTGGGTGTCAATCTTGGTCATCACGAGATCGACACGGATCGCGATGTGGTGCTTGGCGGTGTTACCAACGGCCAGAATGCATCCTATGATGCCCAAACCGTTCAGGTCTTCGGTGAACTCGGCTACAAGGTCGAGACGCAATATGCGGCGCTCGAACCCTTTGCTGCTGCGCGCTACACGCATCTGAAAACCGATAGTTTCCAGGAAGATGGCGGCGATGGCGCATTGACCGGTCTGTCCGGCTCCAGCGATGTTACCACGACAACGCTCGGGCTTCGCCTTTCGCGCAATTTTGCGCTTAGCGAAACAACCGTGCTGACGGCACGCGGCATGGTTGGCTGGAACCACGCCTTCGGTGATGTAACGCCTGAACGTGAGCTGGTCTTTGCTGGCGGCGCGCCCTTCTCCATCGAGGGCCTGCCCATTGCCAAGAACGCCTTTGCTGTCGAAGCCGGGTTTGATGTCGGTATCGGCAAACGTACAACGCTCGGCCTCGCCTATACCGGCCAGTTCTCCGGCGACACACGCGACAATGCCGTGAAAGCCGACCTGACAGTCAAGTTCTGAGACTGCACAACAAACTAAAAACCCTCCCCGCATGCGGGGAGGGTTTCGCATTTGAAATTGATAGCTGGATTAAACAAAGAACGCTTCCAAACGAGCCTGCCGCAAGCGTTCTTTATTGGTTGGCTTCGAGCGCTTCCTTGGCAAGGTCATTGCCCTGATCGGCAGCAAGCTTCCACCAATGGAGAGCCTTCTTCATATCCTTTTTAACGCCGCGTCCCATATTATAAAAGACGCCGATATTATATTGCGAGGCGGCATAACCTTGTTCTGCAGCCAGCTGAAACAGCTCCATGGCCTTTTTGTAGTCTTTGTCCACGCCAACGCCTGCCGCATATTGCAGACCAAGATTGTCAAGCGCGACCGAGTAGCCCTGATCGGCTGAAAGCTGATAAAATTCAACAGCCTTTTTCGGGTCCTTGGGCAAACCGCCCCGCCCTTCAAGATACATGTTTCCAAGGCTCATCTGCGAGCGGTATGAACCCTGCTCCGCTGCCTTCGTATACCAGACAACGGCCTCCTTATCGCTCTGTTCGACGCCTTCGCCACTCTCATAGGCATATCCCAGATAGTTCTGCGCATCCGCATTGCCCTGATCCGCAGATTTCCGGTAGAGGGCAGCAGCAGCAGCCTTGTTCACCTCAACGCCATAGCCATTGGCATAGACATTGGCGAGGTAATATTGGGCCAGTGCATCGCCCTGATCGGCACCTTTGGTCAGCCAGATGAGTGCCTGCGCATCATCTTCTTCAACGCCAATGCCGTTGGAATAGAGAAAGCCGAGATTGCGTTCGGCCCGCGCCAATCCCTGCTCTGCCGCCTTGCGATACCAGAGCGCGGCTTCCGCCGGATTTTCCTCCGTGCCAAGCCCCAAGCGATAAACATCCCCTATGGCATTTTGCGCGAGCGCATAATTTTGATCCGCCGATTTGTTGAGCAGATCGCGGGCCTTTGCATAATCCTCCACGCCGGTATAGCCGTTGAGGAAAATGCTGGCGACGCCATATTGTGCTGCAGCTTCACCCTTATCGGCGAGCGGCTCCCAAAGCTTCAATGCAGTGACATAATCTTCATTGTCAAAGGCGGTCTGGGCCGCATCAGACCAAGCCAAGGACGGAACGGACAGCACAAGGCTGGCCGCCAGGAAAATAGCTCTGAAATTCACAATCGCACCCCACGCCTCATTGACCCCTTGAGGACTATGGCGCGGCATGCCGGAATGCAAGTGGCCCGATTCTGAAATTTTCTTTCAATCGGGAGAGCCACCAAGCTCTAATTCTTCAAGATGAAATCCGCAGGTCGTGAGTGCTCAAGCACGAGATCGGCATTGGGCATATCATTGGACAATGCCCTCGCCTGTGCCGAGCCGACATTATAGCCGAAACCCAGCCAGCGCTGCACCAGCCGGTTTTCAAGCTCAAGCCGGTCCACCTGCAAGAATACCGTCATGTCGAACAGCGGCTCCAGACGGTTCCAGGGCGCCTGATCGAGCAGGAGATAATTGCCTTCAACAAGCAAAATCCGCTGATCCGCCTTTACGATATCTGCTCCCGCCCGCGCCAGATCAAGCTTGCGGTCGAAAAGCGGGATAACGATATCCTCGCCGCCCTCGCGAAGCCGCCTCAGCATGACCTCAAAGCCAGCACAATCAAATGTGGGTGGAGACCCCTTGCGCTTGCGCATGTCCCGCGCATCGAGAATGGCATTATCAAGATGAAACCCATCCATCGGCACGACCACCGCCGCATCCGGATCGCGCGCATTGATGGCGGCGCAAAGCGTCGCTGAAACCGTGGATTTGCCGGCACCCGGCGGGCCGGCAATCGCCACGACAAGCCGTTTCGTATCGGCGGCACGGGCGAGAATAGCCGAGACCAGATCTTCACTGGTTACGGCTTCCTGCCTGTCGTCCAAAAGGGTCAGGCCAGCCATTTGTCGTAATCGGAAACGAGCAAATGCAGCGGCGCTTCATCCTCTTCGATATTGGAGAAGCGGCCGATCGGCTCACGGAAAATATTGTCGGTCAGATCGTCATTGACCGTCGAAACTTCACCGATCAGCACATCGCCGCCCTCGCCCCAGAAAGCGTGCCAATTGCCCGGCAACAGCGTCACACTCTCACCCGGCTGCAGCTTCAAAAGGCCGCCGGCCTTCTGGCGCACGATACGGCCATCAGTGGCAACTTCCACATCGGTCTTTTCGTCTACGCTGCCATCTTCATTGGAGTTGAAAAGTTCCAGCACCAGCGTGCCGCCGCCGCGATTGATGATATCTTCCGCCTTGACGATGTGGCGATGCATGGGTGACAGCTGCTTCTCGCGGCTGATCATGATCTTTTCGGCATAAAGCATGCCGCCACCCTTTTTCAGATCTTCCTGATTGCCGTTCCGGGTGGTGAAGAGAAACAGACCAAGTTCATCGAACTTGCCCTGACCGTAATCGGTGATATCCCAACCAAGACGCGCATCGAGAATTGCCTTGGCATCGCTTGATGTGCGAGCCTTCAATTCTTCCGGCGACCAATAGGCGAAGGGCGGCATGACATAGCCGAACGAGCGAATGAACTTGTCGCTCTCGCGGATGATCGCATTGATTTCAGAACGCTTCATTCTCAAAAATTCCTATGGGTATAGTGGGTCGATTGGCAGCTGTATATCGCCCCCTTTGCGGGGGAGATATACTTGTAATACTCGTTCAGTTTACCTGTGCTGGCGGCGTTTTCGCTCCGGTCATAAAGGCGACGGCGTCCGACATCGTATATTCCTTGGGGTTGATCACTGTTAAGCGTTTTCCCAGGCGGTGGATGTGAATACGGTCTGCCACTTCGAAAACATGTGGCATATTATGCGAGATCAGCACGATTGGCAGCCCGCGTTTTTTTACATCCTGAATGAGCTCCAGAACGCGGCGCGATTCCTTGACGCCGAGTGCAGCTGTCGGCTCATCCATGATGATGACTTTGGAGCCGAAAGCCGCCGCACGCGCCACGGCAACGCCCTGACGTTGGCCACCCGACAGGGTTTCCACCGTCTGGCTGATGTTCTGGATGGTCATGAGGCCAAGCTCCGTGAGCTTGTCACGCGCCATCTTTTCCATCGCCTTGCGGTCGAGCATGCGGAACAGGCTTCCCGCAATGCCAGGTTTACGCAATTCACGGCCGAGGAACATATTGTCGGCAATTGAAAGCGCGGGAGACAGAGCGAGGTTCTGGTAGACCGTCTCGATACCCGCATCGCGCGCTTCCATGGGCGAGCGAAAATTGATGACCTTGCCATCCAGTTTGATCTCGCCCTCATCGGGATGCACGGCACCGGAAATCGCCTTGATCAGCGAGGATTTTCCGGCACCATTATCGCCGATAACCGCCAGAACTTCGCCGGGGTAAAGGTCGAAATCGGCATGATCCAGCGCCGTGACACGGCCATAGCGCTTGACCAGACCGCGTGCTGTGAGCAGCGGGGTCGCGGAGGTTTGTGTCGTGCTCATCAGCTTGCCGCCTTTCTGATCCACTGGTCGATTGCCACAGCTGCGATAATCAGCACGCCAATCATGAGATAGGTCCACTGCACATCCGTGCCATACATGCGCATCCCGAAAGAGAATACGCCGACAATGAGCGCACCGAAGAGCATGCCGAGAATGGAGCCGCGCCCACCGAACAGCGACATGCCGCCGATAACCACAGCCGTTATGGATTCAATATTGGCGAACTGGCCAATCTGCGGTGAAACCGAGCCATTGCGCCCAATCTGCGCCCAACCGGCCAGCCCGCAAATGAGGCCTGCAAGAACATAGACCGAGACAAGCACGCGCTTGGTGCGCACGCCCGAAAGCTGCGCCGCCTCCGGATCGTCGCCGATCGCATAAAGATGACGGCCCCAGGCAGTATAGTTGAGCACATACCAAAGCAGCATGATCAGCAGGATCATGGCGAACACGCCATAGGTGAACATGGCCCCGCCACCCAGATTGATCTTGTCGCCGAAGAATTGCAGCAAGGGAGCGTTCTGCTCGATCTCCTGGGCGCGGATCGTCTCATTATTGGAATAGATATAGGTCGTGGCAAGAAATATCTGCCACGTGCCAAGGGTGACGATGAATGGCGGAAGTTTCACATAGGCAATCAGCATGCCGTTGATGAAGCCGCAAAAGGCACCGAGCGCCAGCCCGCAGGCGACAGCCACCTCGACAGGCAGGCCGTAGCGGAAGGTAAACTGCCCCATGACCACCGAAGACAGAACCATGATGGCGCCGACGGAAAGGTCGATACCGGCGGTAAGAACGACGAGGGTCTGCGCCGCTCCGACGATGCCGACAATGGCCACCTGCTGCAGGATCAGCGTCAACGCGAATGGCGTGAAGAAACGCGATCCGACCAGCGCGGCGAAAATAACCAGCGACAGGACCAGAACAATAAGGGGGACGGCTGCCGGACTTGAATGCAGGAAATGCCGTATCTTTTCCAGCGCGCTCTTGTCATCGCTGTCAAAGCTGGCGACGGTCGTCGCGCTTTGCGTCAGCACGCTTTCGAACTCCTGCCCCTTATGAGGCGTTCGCTCTGTGTCTGTCATAATGTGACCTCCCTAGAACAGGGTAATGAATTCTGTTGAAAACAAAAAGCTGGGCGCGATGCTAACCCTCCTCCTTGTGGGAGGGAAGCTGCGAAGCAGCAGGGAGGGGTCTTACAAAGTGAGAAGAACCCCTGCCCGTCGCTACGCTCCGTCCCTCCCCCCAAGGGGAGGGTAAGACCGCTCAGATCAGCCCCAGCACTTGGCCAGGCCGTCCTTGACGCTGATCGACTCAACACCCTTGACCGGCTTGTCAGTGACGAGCGCGACGCCGGTATCGAAGAAGGTCTTGCCTTCCGTTGGCTTTGGCTTTTCGCCAGTATCGGCAAACTTCTTGATCGCTTCGATGCCGAGCGCTGCCATGGCAAGCGGATATTGCTGCGATGTCGCGCCGATAACACCGGCTTCAACATTCTTGACGCCCGGGCAACCACCATCGATGGAAACGAGCAGAACGTCCTTTTCCTTGCCGACCGCTTTCAGAGCCTCATAGGCACCGGCAGCTGCAGGCTCGTTGATCGTGTGCACGACATTGATGCTTGGGTCTTTCTGCAGAAGGCTTTCCATTGCCTTGCGGCCGCCTTCTTCATTGCCATTGGTGATGTCGTGGCCAACAATGCGCGGGTCAGTTTCGTCGCCGATCTTGTTGATATCGGCAACATCAATGCCAAAGCCCTTCATGAAACCCTGATCGCGCAGAACGTCAACCGATGGTTGCGATGGGGTGAGGTTGAGGAAAGCAATCTTGGCATCCTTCGCCTTGTCACCCAAAGTACCGGCAGCCCACTTGCCGACCAGTTCACCGGCCAGAAGATTATCCGTTGCAAAGGTCGCATCGGCAGCATCGACAGGATCAAGCGGCGTATCGAGCGCGATAACCAGAAGACCGGCATCACGTGCCTGCTTGACCGAGGAAACAATACCGGCTGTGTCGGATGCTGTGATCAAAATACCCTTGGCACCATCGGCGATGCAGGTCTCGATTGCCGCGACCTGGCTTTCGCTGTCGCCGTCGATCTTGCCCGCATAGGCCTTCAGCTCAACGCCGAGTTCCTTGGCTTTGGCCTGCGCACCTTCCTTCATCTTGACGAAAAACGGATTGGTGTCTGTCTTGGTGATCAGGCATGCGCTGACATCCGCAGCCTGTGCAGGCGCGGCCAAAGCGGCCAGAGCAACGACAGCCGCTCCAAATACCGTGGATTTCAAATATAGATTCTTAGCCATGTGTGACTTCCTCCTATGGACGCGGCAAGCGCATACTCGTCCGCATTGAGACCGTGTTCGACAGGTCCCTGTTCAATTTTCTAAACATCTCGGACAGTTATCCTCCCGGCCAAGTGCCCTATAAGCAAATACCACTCGTCCCAACCTGTCAACATTAATAAATCACTGTGATTTAATATTGACAGAAGCCGGTCCCCGTTCCATTGTCCCAGGGAAATCGGGAGGAATTTCGTTGGCTATTCGAGTATCGGAGCGAAGTGCCGCCGCGCGGCCGTCGCATCATCACGGTACGAACCAGAGCGGCATGCGCGATCACAATGAGCGTGTGGTGCTGTCGCTGCTTCGCCAGCATGGCAGCCTTGCCAAGACGGCGATTGCGCGGATGAGCGGGCTCTCCGCCCAGACAAGCTCAATCATCATGCGCATGCTGGAAGCCGATGAACTGCTGATCCGCGAAGAGCCTTTGCGCGGGCGGATCGGTCAACCCATGATCCCCATGGCGCTTAATCCTGAAGGCGCATTCTTCTTTGGCTTCAAGATCGGGCGGCGCAGCGCCGACCTTGTGCTGATCGATTTTCTCGGACGCATCCGCTCCATGCGCCATACGCCCTATGATTATCTGGCACCGACGCCGATCTTTCGCATTGCTGCAGAAGGCATGCGGGACATGCTGGCCGAATTGACACCCAAACAGCGCGAAAGGGTCGCCGGGATCGGTATTGCCGCGCCGTTTGAGCTGTGGAAATGGGCCGATGCCGTCGGCGCGCCGCAGGAGGTGCTGGACCAGTGGCGCGACTGCGATATCCGTGCCCGAATCCAGGAACTCTGCTCCTTCCCCGCCTATTTGCAAAATGACATGACCGCCGCCTGCGGCGCAGAGCTTGTCTTTGGCCAAACCAAAGATATCAATGATTTCGTCTATTTCTATATCGGTTCGTTTATCGGCGGCGGTATCGTCATCAATGGCAGTCTTTATCCCGGGCGCAGCGGCAATGCCGGTGCGCTTGGCTCAATGCCGGTATTCGGGAATGACGGCACGGCCCGCCAGCTCATCGATATGGCTTCAATCACCGGTCTTGAGCGCGTCGTCACCACGCTTGGCCGTGACCCCTCGCCGCTCTGGGCTTCGCCTGACGATTGGGGACAGATGGGCCCTGAACTCGACGAGTGGATCGACACAGCCGGCAAAGCGATTGCGCAGGCCGTCGTCGCATCGGCCTCGGTTGTGGATTTTGAAGCCGCAATTATCGATGGCTGGATGCCTGAAGATGTTCGCGCCCGGGTCGTGGAGGCCGTTCAAAAACATATAAATACGTTCCGGCTGGAGGGACTATCGCTTCCCTCAATTCTTGCAGGAACTGTTGGGATCCATGCCCGTTCACTGGGAGCCGCCAGCCTGCCCCTGGCTGACCGTTTCCTTCTGGGCCAGAAGATTTTCAGGAAAGAAATTTAGTGCATGCAAAATTATGGCTTTAAGAAAAATGGGATGCCGATTGCTATTCTCTCTGGTGATGTCCCATGTTGATTGGAATTTCCCCAATGCTGGGGCCGGAACTGCTGGCGACACTGCGCGCCATGGGACATGGCGACGAGATTGCACTCGTCGACGGCAATTATCCGGCGCAGGAAGATGCACGGCGGCTGATCCGCGCCGATGGCCTGCCGCTGATTCCGCTTCTCGATGCAATCTTGCAAGTGCTGCCTGTCGATGACTTCGTACCAAAGGCATTGTTCCGCGCTTCCGTAATGGGCGATCCGGACCGCGCCGACCCCGTTCACCACGAAATGCAGGCTGTCTGCTCCAGACGCGCGCCGGGGTTTGAATTGGTTGCGCTCAATGGCGAGGCACTCTATGCGCGCATCAAAAAGGCGCACACGATTGTTGCGACAAGTGAACCTCGACTTTATGCCAATATCATCATCCGCAAGGGTGTGATTTATCCAGATAAGTCCTGAATCCAGAGAGATATTCTATGATTTTATGTTGTGGTGAAGCCCTGATCGACATGCTGCCGCGCCAGACCGGCGCCGGAGAAGCTGCTTTTGCTCCTTATGTCGGCGGCGCTGTTTTCAATACTGCGATTGCCCTCGGACGGCTTGGGGTGCCAACCGAATTCTTTTCGGGAATTTCTTCGGATTTCTTCGGCCAGATGTTGCGGGACAGCCTGGCACAAAACCATGTTGGCACACGCTATGCGCATATTTCGCCGCAGCCGACCACATTGGCTTTCGTGCGGCTTGTTGACGGACAGGCCAGCTATATTTTCTATGATGAAAACAGCGCGGGGCGGTCCCTGACAACAGACCATTTGCCGGTGCTGGACGATAATGTCACCACAGTGCAATTTGGGGCGATCAGTCTCATTCCGGAACCTTGCGGCGCGACCTATGAAGCGCTGATGGCTCGCGAACATGAAAAGCGCGTCATCGTGCTCGACCCGAACATCCGACCCGGTTTCATTCCTGACAAGGAAAAGCATCTCGCCCGCATGCGCCGCATGATCGCCATGACCGATATTGTCAAGATTTCCGATGAGGATATGCGATGGTTCGGTGAAGCCGGAACGATGGATGAAATCGCAAAACGCTGGATCGTTGCGGCAGATCAACAGGGACCGAAACTCATTCTCGTTACCCATGGCGCTGATGGCGTTACCGGCTATACGCAGGATCAGACCGTGCATGTCGATGCGCAGCGTGTTGAGGTTGTCGATACGGTGGGCGCTGGCGATACATTTACCGCCGGTGTGCTGGCTTCATTGCAGGAAGCCGGACTTTTGACGAAAACGGCCCTGCCCGCCCTGACGCAACAACAGATCAGCGCTGCGCTGACACTTGGTGCCAAGGCCGCCGCAGTGACTGTTTCCCGTGCAGGCGCAAACCCGCCCTGGCGGAGTGAGCTGGGCTAGGTTGCCATCCCTTGGCGTTCCCCCGTTGGCTTATGTGCAAGGTTAACTATTCGCATTAATATAGTGCGTGGTTCGACGGGCTTGTCGAAGGGTGAACCACGCATCACTCTAATGCATGCCGAAAATCACTTCAATTCTCTCGCCCGCCGATCCAGCTCCAAGGCCTCCGCTCTTGTCAGGCCAATATCATCGAGCATGCGATCGCTGAGGCGGGCCAGAGGCGCATCTTCCGCGCTGACCACACCGCCGGAGGCAAAACTTGTGCGGACTCTTTCGACAAACCGCTCAAGCAAACCGGCCTTATTGGAGTTTCGCAACGAATAGCTGCGGCCAGTGCGATAGTTGCGGTCAATTTCTAGTAGACCAGTCGTCTCTATATAAGCCATAATAAATACTCCTATGATGTGCGGGTCAGCAGGCCGTCGAGCGTCATCGCGCGGAACCGCTGTAATGGTTTGATGCTTCCTTCCGCCTTCATTCTGATCAGCGCGCCCTCATAGGCATCAATCAGAAAGGCGGCGGTCTCATCCGAATCCAGATGTTCCGGCAATTCTCCGGCATTACGTGCCTCACGCAACACCGTTTTAAAATCTTCCTGCCAAGCGGTGAATGAGCGATTCAGCTCGCGCTGGAGCACTTCGCTATGGGCCGCAATGGACTGGGCAAGATTGCCAAGAAGGCAACCGCAGGTTGGATCGCCGCTGCTATAGACTGTCTCGTAATAATCGAAATAATCACGCAGACGTTGGAGCGGTGCTTTCGACCTATTTTCCAGCAGAAGACGCGTGCGCACCTTCTGGTTGTTGGTGCAATAGTTTGCAAGCACCGCCGAAGCAAACTCTTCCTTGCTTTCGAAGAAGTGATAGAACGAACCCTTGGGCACGCCCGCCGACTTGAGGATCGGGCCGATTCCCGCGCCATCATAGCCGTGGGAAAGAAGCGCCTTCAGGCCCTCATCAATCAAAACTGCTCGTGTGTCGATCTTGCTCATAAGGTTATAATAGACCAGTCGTCTAGTATTTGCAAGAGGCGTTTTTTTGCCCTTTGACTAGCTCGGTCTAACGCTCCGGTAGGGCCTGCTGCAAATAGTATAGTGCGTGGGTTGCAATGACAGTCTCCAGCGTTGCAAGAGCTGGCTCCCTGCACTCAGCTCTCTTCCTCATGGTGAGCCCTCCTGAGCGAGCCGAAGAGCGAACCACGCACAATCTAAAAGCCACGCAAGCATGTGCCTTGAGATGACCGAAATACTAACCGAAAGGATTTTCCACTCTTGGCCAGATCTCACGCGAGAGCTTGCGGTAGTCTGTCTTTTTCGGGTTTGAGGGATAGGGCGCGCCCGCATCAATATAGATGATCTCCGACGCCACCGGCTCGAACCCCGCGTGGAAATGATTGGTTGATTTGACCAGCAATATATCTTTTGACAAGGGATCAATGCCAATATTGGAAAAGATGTCAGGCTCAAAAGTCTGGGTGCGGTTCGTATTGAGGATGACGTCGATATCCGTGCCTTCAAGGCGGATCAGCGCTGCAGGCCCAAGCGTAACCCGGCTCTTACCAAAGCTTTGCCAGCCTTCCTCGACAGCCCGTACCACCTCGACACGCGCATCAATAGGCGCGCCGCCATCAGGACCGGCCTTGCCACCAAAGCGCAGCTGTATCAGCGCGCCCTCGCCTGCGGCGAGGCAAAAGGTGACAGCGATAGGGTCCCAGATCGTCGCAACGGCCACATTGCCAATACCGCGTTCGATAATGCGATTGAGGATCAGCGTGCCATCGCCCGCTACACCGCCGCCGGGATTATCCCAGACATCGGCGACAACCACAGGCTTGCCCGGGCGCTGCGCGACAATCGCCATGGTCGCATCAAGCCCCGCTTCCGTGTCGAGCATTGGCATAGCCGTTGTGCCACGCAGGGCAAAAAGCTCCATGCCCAGCTTTTCCGCCAAAGCATCGCCCTTGGCGCGATCATTATCCGTAACCACCATGAGCTGTGTTCCCAGCTCCGGCACATCGCCCGCCATGAAACCATGGATCAGCGAGACGGAAAGAATACCATCCTTGCCGTGCAGCGCTTTCATGCGATCCACATAGGACCGCATCGGCTCGCGGCTTGTGGGATAGACGCCGATCATGCGGCAATCGAAGGTTGAAATGACCGGCTTGATCTCGCCACGGAGTGTCCGCAGGGCCAGGTCAACCACATGTTCGCCGCGCTCGTAGAAATCAGTATGGGGAAATTCGAGAAATGCCGCCAATATATCCGCATTGGCGACGCGCTTTTTCGTCAGATGGCTATGGGGATCGAGTTCCGAAGCAATATGAATATCCGGGCCGACAATGGCGCGGATGCGCTCCAGAAGATCGCCTTCGCAATCATCATAACCCTGCGCGACCATGGCACCATGCAGGCCAAGAATAACGCCATCAACCGGCATTGCTGCCTTGAGCTGGTCGAGAATCTCGTCGCGCAGATCTTCATAGGTCTTGCGCTGCAACAGGCCGCCGGGCTCGGCCCATGTTGCTGTCCCTTCGATAAGCTCGAAACCTTCTTCCCGCGCGCGGCGGCGCAGGACCACCATGGGCGCCGAGCACAATGTCGGCGTATCCGGGTGCTGGCCGGGACCGGCATAGAATGCCATCTCAAAGCTGGCGCGATCTGTCGGCACTGGCGAGGAGGTGTTGGTCTCGGTAGCGAAGGATGCGGTGAATATACGCATTTTATGCTTTCGGTTGGGTGGTTATGGCAGTTGAGTTGTGCGTGGTTCGACGGGGCTCACCATGAGGGAGGTAGCGGGTTGCAAAGCTCATCTTCAACGCTTGACGATCAAGCACCCTGCAATCAACTCACCTCCCTCATCCTGAGCTTGTCGAAGGGCGCACAATATTCATGCAGGCTTATAGGCCACCGCTTCAATCTCGATTTTGATATCGATCATCAGCCGTGATTCAATGGTTGTGCGCGCGGGCGGGTTCTGCGGAAAATAGGTGGCATAGGTCTTGTTGAAGGCAGCAAATTCGCGCGCATCTTCTAAAATGACGAATGTCTTGACCACATCGGAAAGCTCTGCCCCCGCAAGGGCGAGCGCGGCTTTGATGTTTTCCATTACCTGCTTGGTCTGGGCTTCGATACCGCCAATAATGACTGTTCCATCCGCGCCAACCGGCACCTGACCGGAAATATAGATGAAATCCCCTGCCCGAACCGCTGGCGACAATGGCACATGCGACTGGCCGAAATGCTGTTTTGTCATGATCTGTTTCCTGTTGTTGAATTATTTCACTGCGCCGATGGAAAGTCCGCGCACCAGATAGCGTTGCAGCCAGGCGAAAAGTATGGCGACCGGCACTGACGCGACGAAAGCGGCGGCCATAACATAGTGCCAATCGACCGTATAGCGCCCCGCAACCAGCGAAAAGACGCGGATCGGCAAAGTATAGCTGCCTTCGGTGCGCAGCATGGTCAGCGCAATGACAAACTCATTCCATGCATTGATGAAGGTGAAAATCGCCGTAACCACCATGGCAGGAACCGCCAGCGGCAAAAACACGGTGAAGAGCGTGCGCGTGCGGCTTGCGCCTTCCATCCACGCGGCCTCTTCCAGATCGCGCGGGATGGTGGAGAAATAGCTTTGCAGCATCCACACGCAAAAGGCGATGTTGAAGGCCGTATAGATGATGACGAGCACATTGAGGCTATCGATCATACCCGCCCCGGCAACAAGGCGGAAAAGCCCGATGACCAGAACAATGGGCGAGAGCATTTGCGAGATGAGCAAAAACTGGCGGAAGGCATTGCGCCCGGCAAATTGATAGCGGCTGAGCGCATAGGCGGCAGGAATGGAGACAAGGATCGTCAGGGCGGTGGACAGGCCGGACACGTAAAGCGAATTGGCCAGTGCCGATGCAATGCCGGAGGTGCGCCACATTTCCGGGAAATTTTGCCAATGCAACTCGTCCGGCCACCAGGTCGGATTGAGCACTTCCGTTGCGGATTTCAGTGAGCTTATGGCCATCACCGCATAGGGAAACAGGATCACCACGACAATGGGCGACAGGAAAAGCCAGAACAGGATGGAGCGTTTCAGTTTCTTGCTCATTGCTTTTCCTCCCGCATGGCGAGGCGCACATAAAGAATAGTGAAAATAATGAGAATGGCGAACATGATCAGCGAAACGGCGGCGGCTTCGCCCAGCCTGCCCATGCGGAAGGCGGTTTTATAAAGATAGGTGACCAGAATATCGGTGGAATTGGCCGGACCGCCCTGCGTCGTCGCCCAGATGATGGGGAAGGAATTGAACACATAGATCGTGTTCAGCACGAAGGCGATATTGATGAAGGGCTTGAGCAGAGGCAGCGTGATCAGGCGAAACTGGTCCCAGCGTCCCGCACCCTCAGTCGCCGCCGCCTCATAGAGATCTTCCGGCACGGAAGAAAGGCCGCCAAGGAAGATTGTGACCGTAAAGGGCACCGAGACCAGAATGCCGATGAGTATCTGCATGGGAAAAGCGGTCGAGGCTTCCGCCAGCCACTGAATATTGGTGTTGATGATCCCGAGATCACGCAGCGCCGAGTTAAGCATGCCGCTTTCGCCATTCAACGCCCAGCGCCAGACAATTGCAGTCATGGTCAAGGATATGGCCCAAGGCAGCATGATGAGAATGCGCGCAATGCCGCGGCCATAAAAATCCTCATTGAGGATAAGCGCGATGGGAACGGAAACAATCAGCGTGCCAATGACAACGGCAGCGGTCCAGAACAGGGTGCGCCATGTCGCGGCAATGAAATCCGGATTGGCAAACAGGCTGCGATAGTGCTCTAGCCCGATGAAATCCTTCAACATGCCAAAGCGGTTCACATCATGCAGCGATAGCGAGACGATCTCCTTTAGCGGCCAAAGGATGATGGCAGCCGCCAGTAGAAAGCTCGGCAAGATGAGAAAATAGGGGACTGAAGCCCGTTGCATCGATGGAATTACCTTTGGTTTGTAAAAGACCCCTCCCCGGACCTGGGGTCCGTCCCTCCCCACAAGGGGAGGGTTGGGCTAGCGCTTGACCCGACTTTAGAGCCAGATAGCCGGATGTGGCACCATGCCCTCGCCCTTGTGGGGAGGGTGGCTGCCAAGCAGCCGGGAGGGGTATGTTACTTCAACGTCTCATTGATCTTGGCAGCGGCTTCTTTCAGCGTTGGCTCGATCTCGCCCTGCCCCAGATAAATCTTCTGGATGGCGTTGGACGTTGTCTGGGCAATGTCTTCCCAGCCCGGAATGACCGGAGCAAAACGCGCATTCGGAAGAAGGCTCGTGAACACTTTCAGGTCGGCATTATCGGCAAAATACGGGTCTTTGGCTTCTTCGGCATTGACGGGAAGGAAGCCCTCGATCTTGTCGAATTTTGTGCGCTGTTCCGTTGTGAACAGGAAGTCGAGGAATTTCCATGCTGCTTCCTTGTTCTTTGAATTTTCGAACAGGACGATGGAATCCGTCACGCCATAGGTGCCCTTGCCGCCATCAGGACCGGCGGGAATGGGTGCCACGCCATAATTGAGATTTGGCGCTTCGTTCTTGATCTGACCGGAAAGGAATGGCGCGGTGATGACGGTTGCGACCTTACCCTGCTTGAACAGATTCTGCACGTCTTCGCGGCTATAGGAGGTAACGCCCGGTTGGGTCAAACCGCCATCGATAAAGCTCTTGTAAAGTGTCGCCGTATCAATGGCTGCTTTTGAATCAAGACCGGACTTCCCATCCTTGACGATCTCGCCGCCATTGGCCCAGAGCCCATAATAGAAATAGACATCCGTCTCGATTTCCTTGCCCTGCAAGCCGAAACCATAGGTCTCGGTGCCAAGCGCCTTGATCTTTTCGGCGCTCGTCTTGAAGTCTGCCCAGGTTGCTGGCGGGGTATCAATGCCAGCCTTGGCGAAGATATCCTTATTATAATACATGGCGCGCGCTGAAGCTGCGATCGGCAGGCCATAAACCTTACCGTCCATGACCGATGGCGTGAGGAATGTATCGATGAAGCGCGCCTTGAAATCCGGCGTAATATTGCCGTCAAGCGGGGCGATAATGCCTTCCTTGACATAATCCAGCAGCCAGCGCGTGCCGATAATGGAAAGGTCGGCATTGGCACCGGCCGAAATATCGGTCGTCAGTTTCTGCTGGAGGCTGTCCCAAGGCACAACTTCGATCTGGATTTTCGTATCTGGATTGGCCGCTTCGAAGGCTTTGGCCGCTTCTTCGAAATAGGGGCCTGTGCCCTTGCTGTATTCAGCAATGGTGACGCGGACGGTGTCGGCAAATGCGCCACTTGAAAGGGCGAGAAGGCCAATCCCCGCAAGTAGGCTTAGTTTTCTGATCATCATGATGTTCCCCTTTGTTACACGCCGCATTCTCCCATCGGCGTAATTTTGAAACTTTCACCATCATTCTATGTAATTTATTTTCATGCAAGTCAAAAATTGAGGGGTTATGACAGTTTTATGTTGCTTTTTTTCATATGCCGTCATTAATAAGCTAGGGGAACATTTCAAAACAAGGTCACGATATGACTTCAGAGACATTGCACAGAGCCCTTGGTTTGTATGGCAAACAGGTGTTTATAACCGGCGCGGGTGGCGGCATCGGGCAAGCATTGATCGACACGTTCAATGCGGCAGGGGCCATTGTTTCAGGCGCCGATCAAGATGAGAGCTTATTGACCGGTCTGCCGCTGGCAAATGGGCTTGTCTTCAACATCAATGACAAGGCGCAGACCGGCAGCGCAATTCGAAACTTTATTGCCGATCACGGCACACCGGACGTATTGATCAATAATGCCGGCTTTTCCCGCGGTGAGATTCTCGATCAGGTCGATGGCGATGTTTGGGAGCGCGAAATTGCGACTAATCTAAATGGCGCATTTCATGTCACGGACCCGATTGCCGAGGCCATGGCCGCAAAAGGCGGCGGCAGCATCGTATTCATCTCATCGGTCAATGCGCTCAGCCATTTCGGCAATCCCGCCTATTCGGCCGCTAAGGCTGGCATGATCGCCTATATGAAGGCGCTTGCAGTTGAGCGCGGCCGGTTTGGTATAAGGTCCAATGCCGTATGTCCGGGTTCCGTGCGCACCCCGGCATGGGATCATCGTCTGGAAAAACAGCCGGAGCTTCTGGCAAAGGTTCTGCCGCATTATCCGCTCGGACGTCTTGTGACACCTGGCGAAGTGGCGCAAGCAGCCTTCTTCCTTAGTTGCGCCTCCGCATCGGGAATTACCGGTGCAACGCTGACTGTTGATGCTGGCCTGACAGCAGGCAATCTCCATTTCATCAATGACGTGCTCGCCGGAGACAAGTGACATGGCCGGACTACAGATCAAGCAACTCGCCAAATCCTATGGCGCAATGAATATACTGCATGGGATCGACCTCGAAGTGCGGGACGGCGAATTTCTGGTGCTGATCGGACCTTCCGGCTGCGGGAAATCCACGCTCCTGCGCATGATTGCCGGATTGGAGGATATTTCTTCCGGTGAGTTATGGATCGGTGACCGCCTGTCCAATGGTCTGCCGCCGCAGCAGCGCAATATTTCAATGGTGTTTCAGAGCTATGCTTTGTTTCCGCATATGAGTGTGCGCAAGAATATCGGCTTTGGTCCGAAAATCCGGCGCGAGTCGGCTGCAGCCATTGACGCTAAGGTCGGCAAGGCTGCGGAAACGCTCAATCTGCATGACTATCTGGACCGCGTGCCGCGCCAACTTTCCGGCGGGCAGCGCCAGCGGGTTGCAATGGGGCGTACAATCGTGCGCGAGCCGGACCTGTTCTTATTTGACGAGCCGCTTTCCAATCTTGATGCCAAGCTGCGCGTGCAGATGCGCACAGAGCTGAAGGCGCTTCACCAGCAGTTAAAGACCACAATGGTCTATGTTACCCATGACCAGATCGAAGCCATGACCATGGCGGACCGGATCGTCGTCATGAATGCCGGGCGTATTGAGCAAGCGGGCTCGCCACTTGAGCTTTACGACAAGCCGGTCAACAAATTCGTTGCGGGTTTCCTTGGCTCGCCCGCCATGACCTTCATTCCTGGAACATTGGAGCGCGGCGATGGCGCGCCAAAGGTTCGCACCGACAATGGCACCATCATTCCGGTCGGCGATACCACTGCCGCTTCGGGCCAGCCGGTCGAGATCGGCATACGCCCCGAACACTATCGCCTCGCACCCGATGGCAATGGATTTGCCTATCACGTCGAGGTGATTGAGCCGACAGGTTCCGAGACCCATTTGTTCGGCACGATTTCCGGTGTTGCCGTGCGCTGCGTGTTCCGTGATCGTTTGGCGCCGGAGCCCGGCACTCAATTATCATTGACGGTTGACCCGGCAAAGGTGCATGTCTTTGACGCTAAAACCGGAAACAGAATTTGACATGTGCTTGGTTCGCCCTTCGACAAGCTCAGGATAGCCAACCATAAGGAAGGTGGGTTGCTTGCATAAAGCTGTGAGGTTACTGGCTTTTGTTTTGCCACGAAATTCCTCCCTCATGGTGAGCTTGTCAAACCACGCACATCGTTATTGCAAACGAGATGGATAAAGCAACAGATGGCACCACCGCATTTCGACATCGTTGCAAGGCTGAGGGAGGTTGCCGATACAGGCAAACATTCCGACAGCCAGGTCGCAGCTGCGATCCTGTCCGATGCGGATTTCGCCACTCATGCGCCTATCAACAAGCTGGCCGAAAAGGCTGGGGTGAGCGAGCCGACAATCACGCGTTTCTGCCGTATGCTCGGTTTTGAGGGCACGCGGGATTTCAAGGTAAGGCTGGCGCAATCGCTTGCCATTGCCGGGCGGTTTATCGCGCCAGGACCCGCGCAGGATGAAAACGGCAGTGTGACGTCGGTCATCGCGCGCAGCGCCGTCGATGCTGTCGAAACCGTGTGCAATCTGATCAACAGAGACGATCTTGAACTTGCGGCCTCGCTCATTGCGCAAGCGGGAATGGTTCGCGCCTATGGCTCCGGCGGGTCGTCCTCAATGGCAGCTACCGAAATGGAAAATCGCCTGTTCCGCCTGGGCATTGCCGCCTCATCGCATATTGATGGCGAAATGCAGCAGATGACAGCGGCAACCAGCAACAAGGATACCGTAATCATTGCCTATTCGCTTTCAGGGGAAATCAAGCCCTTGATCGAGGCCGTCATGATCGCGCGGCGCTATGGCGCCAAAACAATTGCCTTCACGGCGCCGGGCACAAAGCTTGCGGCGGCCGCAGAACTTGTCATGCCTTTTCACATTGACGAAGGCACCAATGTTTACCGGCCCTCCCCCGCCCGCTATGCCCTGCTCGCGCTTACCGATATGCTGGCAATGACCGTTGCCGAAAAAATCGGTGCCCCTGCCGTCGAGCGGATGCGCCGCATCAAGAACCTGCAAGCCATGCACGCCAATAACGCGACCACACTGCCGCTCGGAGATTGAGATTGAAGCTGACCGATATTGATACACCCGCTGTTCTCATCGACACGGACCGCGCAGAGGCAAATCTGCAAAAATTCCAGACCTATGCCGACAATCATGCCTTGACCGTGCGTCCGCATATCAAGACACATAAATTGCCGCGTTTTGCCAAACGAGCCATAGAGCTTGGCGCTATCGGGATTACTTGCCAAAAA
This sequence comes from Phyllobacterium sp. CCNWLW183, assembly GCF_037203775.1. Lineage (NCBI taxonomy): Bacteria > Pseudomonadati > Pseudomonadota > Alphaproteobacteria > Hyphomicrobiales > Phyllobacteriaceae > Phyllobacterium > Phyllobacterium sp. CCNWLW183. The sequence goes on from NZ_JBBCBN010000005.1 coordinate 200,777, forward strand.
ATCGGCGAGGCTGAAGTGATGGCCGATGCGGGAATGAGCGATATTTTCATCCCCTACAATATTATCGGCAAGGCAAAGCTTGAGCGTCTTGCCAAGCTTAATGAGCGCATCACGATCAGCGTAACCGCAGATAATGAAACGGCCATACGCGGTTATGCCGAGGCTTTTGCCGGGCGCAAGAAGCCACTGACCGTTCTGGTCGAATGCGATACGGGCATGGGCCGCTGCGGCGTTCAATCCCCGCAGGAAGCGGTCGCGCTTGCCAAGCTGATCGACGCGTCGGAAGGGCTTAACTTTGCCGGCTTCATGACATACCCGAAAACTGGCGGTATCGAAACCACGCAGGCATTTCTCGCAGAGGCGGAAAAACTGGCGATCGCAGCCGGGCTGGACCCGCACACCATTTCCAATGGCGGAACCCCCGATATGTGGCGGGCCCATGAAGTGGCGAGCGCAACGGAACACCGTCCTGGCACTTATATCTATATGGATCTCTTTCAGGTCGCCAAAGGTGCCGGCACCCTTGATGATTGCGCTCTCACCGTGCTTGCAACTGTCGTAAGCCGCCCGACCGAAAATCGCGCCATCATCGACGCGGGCTCGAAGTCGCTGACAAGCGATACATTGGGTTTAAGCGGATTTGGCAGGGTGGTGGAATATCCAGATGCGGTCATTTCCTCGCTTAGCGAAGAGCATGGCACAATCGACCTGTCTGCATGTCAGCACAAGCCCAAGGTAGGCGAGCGCATCCGCATCATCCCCAATCATGCCTGTGTCGTGTCCAATCTCTTCGATAGTGTCGTGCTTATTTCGGGCGATACGGTCACTGAGATCGCCCCGGTGGCCGCTCGCGGGCGTGTTGATTAGGGGGTGGGTAGGCTTACTGCATTTGGCCCATCGCCTAGCTCGGCAATTTAACTTGCAACTATATAGTGCGTGGTTCGACGGGGCCCACCATGAGGAAAGTTGGTAAACTGCACAGATAATCTTCATCGTTTAGAATATTGCGCCCTGCCAATCATCTCACCTTCCCCATGGTGAGCCTCATCGAACCACGCACAAAGTCGGTGCAGACGTCATCTGCTCAGTGAGCGGGCTCATTGGAGAACATGGCGGCGTTCTCGTCATAGCGCGACAGAAACTCCTGTTCCGAGCCCGAATGGCCAAACCATGGACCCCGGCCAAAATTGCAGCCGCATTTTACCAATGGCTCGATGATGGCATGCGTATCAATTCCAACGGCTATTCTTTCCATATCCAGTTTTCCTGCCAGTTCGCATACTGCTGACAGAATGACCCGCTCGGGGCCTGGCTGGTCAATGTTCCGATAGGCCTCCGACCCAATCATCATTCCATCATATTGGAGCGCCATGGCTCCATTTACCGTAGAATGAGACATGGCAAACTGGTCGACTATCAGCCGGAAACCGATATCCCGCAGCCTGCGCATGACACGGAAGATCTGCTGATCGTCAAGCATCGCAATATTCTGCGAAATAATGAAATTTACTTCCGAAGCATTGACGCCCCATTCGGCCTGCAGCTCCCTGATGCGTTCAATGAACAGCGGGTCCATGAGCTGGGGGAAAGAAAGCTTGATCCCGATCAGTAATTTATTGTCGGGGTAGTATTTTTTGAAATTGTGCAGGAATTCAAATGCTCGTGACATGATAAAAAGGCCGAGATGAAGAATGGAGCCATTTTGTTCAAAGATTGGAATGAACTTATGCGATTTGATGTCTCCGAATTCCGGATGATGCCAGATAACACTTGTATGCGCTTCGCAAATCCGGCCTGTCCGCAAATCCACGACAGGGCGATATCTCACTGAAAATTCGCCGCGCCCGATGGCCCGCGTAATATCACCGCCAAAATCCAAAGCTGCCCGCAGATCCTGAATGAGAGCGGAATTGTGCCAGACAGCATCTTCGCTCTTGGTGTCTTCCGCGTGATACATGGCACCATTGGCGCGACGCAGCAAAGAGCCGAATGGCTCTATTTGCCCCTGTTTCTGGGCGACGGAGCAGGCAATAACCGGTGAAATACGTATCCCCTCATTTTCATAAGGCAACCGCATTTCCGCAAGCATCTTGCGCATGAGAGGAATATCCACCCCCTCGTCGCTGGGATAGATATAGGCTATCAGATTATTGTTGAGGCAGCCCACGACGCCCCCTGCAAGCGTGGCTTGAAGCTTGTCGATCTTGCTACTGATCATTCGTGCCAGAACCTCATCGCCAAAAATGCTGGCGATCTGATGGTAATTGCATATTTTTATGAGGATCAGATCAATCTGGCCTTCCTTGCCAACCAGCAAATCATACTCTTTGACCAAACCGGCCTGATTGAGAAAACCACTGGCCGGATCATGATAGGCCAGAAATTCGAGGCGCGTCTGATTGCGTTGGAGAACAAGACGCATTCTTTCAATCACCGAGGCCAGCAGGCCGACTTCTCTAATATTGGTGGGAACGGAGATGGGCGTGTCCAGATTGAGATTGCCGACATCTGTCACAGCCCTTGAAAGCCGCATCAATGGATTGACGACAAAGCTCGCGGCCCAGGCAGTCAGCGCAATGCTTATTGCAAGCCCGATCAAGCAGACGGCCGTATAATACCAGTCCCAATCCGCCTTCGCCGATAATTCGTCACCAAGTGTAACGACGACGCGCCAGCCTTTAAGATCAAACTTATCCAGAGATACGGCGTTTCCCAGGTCGGCGGAGATTTTGCTTGTGTCCCGCCCGATCGTGAATTGACCGCCCGAAACCGATAGCTCCTCTCCGGAAGGCGTGAAAACGCTAATTTCCTGGACAGTATTGCCTGTCGCGCTGCTCAGGAATGCGCTGATGCGATTGACGCACATGTCGAGTGCAAGGACACCTAAAGGCTTCCGATCCGGACCAAAAATCGGCAGAACCCGGGTCATGGTCCATACGCTGCCTTGCGTGGAAGCGCACAGATCACTGGTATTATTCACCACATAGGGAGCACTCCAGGTCGGTGTCCTGCCGACAATACCGCCGCGATACCAGCCTCGCTCAAACAGATTGAAGTCACGTTCTTGTATGGGCCTGTCCGGCCTTGTCACAAGAAGACGCGATGGGTTGTCCGATTGCGTCTTGCCCTGCCCCTTAAAATCCCGGTCGGTCTCCTTGATCTTGAAAACGCTTAACAGATGACCATTGCTTGCACCGAAACGGAGAACCGACACCTGGATAGGAACCCGCTCTGGAGTGGCCCTATCCGCCTCGATAAAAGAAAAAACGCATTCAGCATTGCTGCATCCAGCAGCTTTTACCCGCGATGCAAAAGCATCGGCATATTCCTCAAGCGGCGTAACAAGATGGCCGAGTTGATTGGCGATATCTCTGGCCAGAAACTCCGCCGTCCTGTCAGCATAAGTCTTTGTCAGATCGGTACGTTGCGTCTGCAAGATCAGGCTAAAACCCAAAAACAGCACAATTAGCAGGGCCAAAAGCGGAAGGCCAATAACTGCGACCACGGGGACGCCAAAAATGCGTTGACGGGATGTGTCCAGTGATTTGCCTGAATCCGTTTCCATAATATTCGTGAAACTTTCCAAAAAACGCACAATACCCAAAATGAAATGGTTTACGGGCAATTTTTATATCGTAAATATTACCTGGTGACGCGCCTAACGGCACATAATTTCACAAAGCTTTTAATCAGTCGTCAAAGAACAGCCCGTTCTTATCGAAATATCGTGCACGCTACTATAAAATCAGAATTCAGTCTCGACGAGAGGTTGTACTTCATCGGCAATACAACCGGATACAATCTCGCTTCGGTGTATATGCGTAAACTGTGCAACGCATAATTGCAACAGCTTTCCCCGCAGTGATCCTCCGGCCCGCTCCAGCAGAAAGCAAGCGCTTGCCAAAACTAAAATATTAGAATATTTATATTTCAAATCCTTTGGGAGGAGGTTTTCTTGCAGTATCAAAAGTTCCGGTTTCCCCTGTTAACGACCCGCCTTGCGGGCGATTGCGGCTTTCAGTGACCGATAACCCCGTCGCATCATCGGAGCGCAAGCGTGACCGGGCCCACCCGCTCGCGACATCCAGCACGGACTATGCTCAGCAGCGGGCAGCCACCCCCAGGGCTGCAACCCATATTTACAAGCAACTGCTTGACGACATTATTTCGCTGCGCCGCAGACCGATGGAGCCCATTCTTGAGAAGGAAATTGCCGCGCAGTTTGGCGTGAGCCGCACGCCTGTTCACCAAGCGGTTTTGCGACTTGCCGATGACGGGCTGATCGATATTTTTCCACAATCGGGAACTTTCGTTTCGCGCATTCCGCGACGCGCGCTCTATGAAGCAATCCTCATCCGCAAATCCCTTGAAGAGACGACCGTGAAGCTGGCTGCCGAACAGGCGGGACCTGCCGATATTGCCCGGCTGGAGCGAAGCATTGCCGATCTCGTGGCCGCCGAAGCATCTGGCGACAATGAACGCTTTCACAGCGCTGATACGGATTTTCATCTGTCGATCAATTCAATTGCCGGATTTCCCGGCATATGGAACGTGATCCAGCAGGTAAAGATGCAGATCGACCGCTATCGGCGGCTGACACTGCCGCTCAGCGGGCGTCTTACCCGCGTCATTGTCGAGCATGAAGCAATTCTCGATGGCATCCGCCGCCACGATATAGCGCACGCAACAGAGGCCATGGGCTTTCACCTCGGGCAGATGCTGAACGAGGTGAAAGACACGACGAATGTCGACCCGGCATTTTTCATCGATGATGACTGACTGACTGCTTTTAAAGCGGCAAAACACCGACATGCAAAGGTTCTGAAATGAAGATCGAAGTGAGACAGGTTTGCCATCCGGATGCGGTACGCAATTTTGACACGGACGAACTGCGTCGTCATTTCCTGATGGAAAACATGTTCGAGGCCGATGAGATTACCCTCACCTATAGTCATATTGACCGGTTGATCATTGGCGGGGCGGTGCCCCTCTCCAAGCCTCTGCCGCTGACAGCGCCCACTCCCGTGGGTCAGGAATTCTTTCTTGCGCAACGCGAACTTGGCATATTCAACATTGGCGGCGCTGGCCGCGTGTCGCTTGACGGCACTGTGCACGAACTTGCCGCCCGCGACTGTCTCTATGTCGGCAAAGGCGTCGTCAATGTGATCTTCGAGAGCGTGGATGCGGCAAATCCGGCTAAGTTCTATCTACTTTCAACGCCTGCTCACGCTTCGCATCCAAATGTGCTTATCAAGCCTGAACAAGCCAACAAGCTGATACTGGGCGATCAGCTGACCGCCAATAAGCGTACGCTTTACCAGTATATCCACCCGGATATTTGCGAGAGCTGCCAGCTTGTCATGGGCATGACACAGCTCGAACCCGGCAATATGTGGAACACAATGCCCTGCCATACGCATGACCGCCGCTCGGAGGCTTATCTTTATTTCGACCTTGCCACCGACACCCGCATTTTTCACATGATGGGTGAGCCGACCCAGACGCGCCACATGATCGTGGCAAATGAGCAGGCGATCCTTTCCCCCGGCTGGTCGATCCATTCCGGCGTGGGCACGGCCAATTATGCCTTCATCTGGGCAATGGGCGGCGACAATAAGAGCTTTACCGACATGGACCACGTACCGATGAGTGTGCTGCGATGAACAATCTTTTCGATCTTCAGGGCAAGGTAGCGATTGTTACGGGAGCCAATACCGGCATCGGCCAGGGTATCGCCCTGGCCCTCGCACAGGCAGGCGCTTCCATCGCTGCCGTCGGACGTTCGTCCATGGATGACACGCGTCATTTGATAGAAGCGGCAGGCAGGCAATTCATCGAGATCAAGGCCGATCTCGGGACGATTGAACCTGTTGGCAGGATCATCGACGAAACGCTTCAATCCTTCGAACGTCTGGATATCCTCGTCAATAATGCGGGCATTATCCGGCGCAATGACGCCGTGGATTTCACCGAAGAGGATTGGGATGCGGTGATTGACACCAATCTCAAATCGGCATTCTTCCTGTCGCAAGCCGCCGGACGGCACATGATCGGCAAAGGGCAAGGCAAGATTATCAACATTGCTTCGCTTTTGTCGTTTCAAGGCGGCATTCGGATTCCATCCTATACGGCATCGAAAAGCGGACTTGCCGGCATTACCCGGCTGCTTGCCTGCGAATGGGCCGCCAAGGGCGTAAACGTAAACGCCATCGCTCCCGGCTATTTCGTGACCAATAACACAACCGCCTTGCGCGAAGATCAGGACCGCAGTGCGCAAATTCTGGCGCGTATTCCAGCCGCCCGTTGGGGCGAGCCTTCCGACATAGGCGGCGCCGCGGTCTTCCTCGCCTCCAAGGCCTCTGACTATGTGCATGGAACAGTTCTGCCTGTCGATGGCGGTTGGCTGGCTCGATGACAAACTCTAAAAAGCGTAAGCCTTCGCTTACGATAGGTAAGCCATGAATTACCAATTCGATTTCGCTGCTCTCCTGCCCTATTGGAAGGACTTCCTTGCCGGAGCGCTCACAACAGTCCAAATGACTGTCGTTGCGGTGGCGATCGGATTGGTCATAGGCGTGCTTTGCGCGGTCGCCCGGCGCAGCGCCTATGCCTGGCTTCGCCTCATTGTCGGCATCTATATCGAGGTCGTTCGCAATACGCCCTTTATCGTGCAGATATTCTTCATTTTCTTCGGCCTTTCTTCCATTGGCATAACCATGCCGGTCTTTTTTGCCGCCGTATTTGCAATGGTCATTAATGTGGGGGCGTATACGGCTGAAATCGTTCGCGCAGGCATGGAAGCTGTGCATCCAAGCCAGATCGAAGCGGCAGAGGCGCTTGGGCTTTCACGTTTCCAGATCTACCGCGACATTATCCTCATGCCAGCGATCGAGCGGGTCTATCCGGCGCTGACCAGCCAGTTCATTTTGATGATGCTTTCCACATCGATCACCTCGCAGATTTCGGCGGAGGAATTGACCGGCGTCGCCAATAATATCCAGTCCTACACCTTCCGTTCATTCGAAACCTACATCGTCATCGCCCTGCTCTATCTCGCAATCACTTATCTTTTGCGGGCTGGCTTCCATCTCATCGCGCTTGGAATTTTCCCGCGCCGCCGCCGTCTCGGCACACCCTTGTGAGGATGAGAACATGACTGGCGGTTTCACCACAAATCATCTCGTTTATCTGCTCAACGGCCTGCTTTGGACTGTCATACTTTCCGCGCTTGCCTTCCTTCTCGGCGGCGTTGCCGGGTTCTTCGTCATGCTGGCGCGCACGTCAACCATGCGCTGGCTGCGGCGGGTTTCACTACTCTATGTCCAGTTCATCCAGGGCATGCCGCTGCTGATCCTGATGTTCGTCATTTATTTTGGCCTTGGCGTTATCGGCATCGAGGTTCCGCCGCTCGTGGCTGCCAGTCTCGGCATGATGATCTATTCCAGCGCTTATCTCGGCGAAATCTGGCGCGGTTGCGTTGAATCCGTGCCCCGCACGCAGTTTGAGGCGGCTGAATGTCTTGCCCTCACCCGCTGGCAGACCCTGAAAGACGTGATCCTGCCGCAGGCGCTGCGCATAGCGACACCGCCCACCGTTGGTTTCATGGTGCAACTTATCAAGAACACATCGCTTGCCTCGGTTGTCGGCTTCGTCGAGCTGACCCGCGCAGCGCAAGTCATCAACAATTCGCTTTTCCAGCCGTTTCTCGTCTTCGGTATCGCTGCCGCCTTTTATTTTTGCGTCTGCTACCCGCTTTCGGTCTGGAGCCGTTCGCTTGAGAGGAAATTAAATGTCGGCCGTCGTTAAGCTCAACGAAGTCATCAAACGCTTCGGCACTGTCGAGGTACTCAAGGGCGTTTCCTTCGAGATCGAAGCCGGTGAAGTCGTGGCTTTGATTGGACAATCGGGTTCGGGCAAGAGCACGGCCTTGCGTTGCATAAACAGGCTCGAAACCATTCAGGGTGGAACAATCGAGGTTTGCGGTCATCAGGTGCATTCACCCAGTCTCGATATCCGCGCGCTGCGGCAGGATGTCGGCATGGTTTTCCAAAGCTACAATCTGTTTCCACATATGAATGTTGCCGAAAACATCATGCTGGCGCTGCGGCGCGTGAAAAGCATTGGCCGCAGCGAAGCAATGGAAACCGCCAAGGCCGTGCTCTCAAAGGTTGGCCTGTTGCAGAAGATCGATGCCTATCCCGAACAATTGTCGGGGGGCCAGCAGCAGCGTGTGGCGATTGCCCGTTCGCTCGCCATGCAGCCAAAGGTCATGCTTTTCGACGAGGTAACGTCAGCGCTTGATCCGCAGCTGACCGGCGAAGTTTTGCGCGTCATGGAAGATCTCGCCAAAGGCGGCATGACCATGATCGTCGTCACCCATGAAATGGCATTTGCCCGCAAGGTCGCAAACCGCGTCATTTACATGAATACCGGGCGGGTCTGGGAAACCGGCACCGGCGAAATGCTCGTTCATCCGCAAACCCAGGAATTGAAGGATTTTCTGGCCAACGACCTGTGACAGAACCAACCTCATAATCACAAAAGGGAGAGAGAATAATGAGATTGCTTACGAAATTCGGCATTGCCGCGAGTGCGGCCCTGCTCATGCTGGCGTCAGCCGCTCATGCGGATTCACTTGAAAACATCAAGAAAGCCGGCAAGGTGCGCATTGCTGTTGCCATGGGAATTCCGCAATATTCCTATGTCGACGAGAATTTGAAGCCGACCGGCTCGGACGTCGAAACCGCCAAGCTCATCGCCAAGGATCTCGGCGTCGATCTTGACCTGATCGAAATTACCAATGCCGCACGCGTTCCTACGATCCAGACCGGCAAGGCGGACATTCTGGTTTCCGCACTTGGCATCACAGAAGAGCGTAAAAAGGCCGTCGATTACACCGTGCCTTACGCGACGCTCAGTATTATAGTCATTGCGCCCAAGGAAATTGAAATCAAGAGCTATGCCGACCTTGCGGGCAAGAGGATTGGCGTGACCCGCGCAACGACCAATGACATGGACATCACCAAGAATGCGCCGGGCGCACAAATCGTCCGCTTCGAAGATGATGCAACACTCATTACCGCTGCAGTCACTGGGCAGCTCGACATCATTTCCAGCCAGTCGGCAGTTCTGGGCGGCATCAATGCCAAGCGCGCAGGCAAGGAACCGCTGGAAGTAAAGTTCACGCAGGCTGAAACCAATCTCGGCATAGCTTTGCCCAAGGGCGAAAAGCCATTGCAGGATTGGCTCAACACCTGGGTGAAAACCAATTTCGACAATGGCACGCTGCGCGAAGTATTCCGCAAATACCAGCACCGCGAACTGCCGGACGATCTCACATCGCGTTGATCGGAACATTCAACGGATTGAGGAATTGGGGCGCTTCGGCGCCCTTTTTCTTGCGCTGTGTATTGTATTGACCACGCAAATAATTCCAGTTACTGAATCGGGTTATGAAAGCTGCAATGGTTATTCTGGTGGTGGGATCGCGCATGGGCAGGATGGTTTGACCATCCGGCATTAGCACCCATGCGCGGCAAACAAGCTCCTGACGGAGCTTTTTTTATGCCCGGAATTTAGTTCCGCCCTGCTCCGTCACAACCATCCACTTCAATCATTGCACAAAGGAACTGCCATGAAAGGCATGTATACTAACGAAGCCGCACGTCCTGAAATGACCGGAGCAGAAATTGTCCTGCAGGCGTTGCACGACAATGGCGTTGAGCACATTTTCGGTTATCCGGGCGCCGCGGTGCTACCGATCTATGACGAGATATTCCAACAGAACGAGATAAAGCACATATTGGTTCGCCACGAACAGGGCGCGGGCCACGCCGCCGAAGGATATGCCCGTTCCACCGGTAAAGTCGGTGTCATGCTGGTAACGTCCGGCCCCGGCGCGACAAATGCGGTGACATCACTACAAAATGCCATGGCCGACTCCGTGCCAATCATCTGTCTGACAGGACAAGTGGCAACCGACCTGATCGGATCTGACGCTTTTCAGGAATGCGACACTGTTGGGATTACACGGCCTTGCACCAAACATAGCTGGCTGGTCAAAGATGTGAAGGAACTCGCCGCCACAATTCATAAGGCATTTCATCTGGCCCGCTCAGGCCGACCCGGTCCGGTTCTCATCGACATGCCAAAGGATATGCTTCTCCAAAGCACTTATTATGTGGCTCCTTCTGCCGACCCGCATGTCGATGATAATCCGCAACTTGCCGAAGACGACCGGCAGATAAAGGCAAACACTCCTTTGCAACGCGAGCGCGAAGAAAACACCGGGCTGCACTACGCGCTCAAACGGCTTTACATGCTGACCCGCGATCATGCGCCCTATATTGCTACCGATACGAAGCACTATCAGTTCGCTGAACACTTCAATTCGCCCCTAGTATCAAGCGGGTTCGGCACGGCGGGGTATGGCTTGCCGGCTGCAATAGGCATGCAAATCGCCCATCCTGAAAGTCTCGTCATTGATATTGCAGATGAGTCATCTGTCCAAGCGACGATGAAGGAGCTTTCCACGGCAATCCAGTATGATGCACCGATAAAGGTTTTCATTTTGAACAACCCGAACTTGAGCTTAGGCGGAAAATCGCAAAAGCACGGTTCCTACTCGAACGCCCTGCCGGATTTCGTAAAGCTGGCGGAAGCTTTCGGTGCCGTCGGTATCCGATGCGACGAGCCTGACAATCTTGACCGCGCAATTGGAGAAATGCTTTCAGTGAGACGACCGGTGCTTTTTGACTGCCGGATTGCCGGCTGACCGGTTAAGTTGGCGGGGCGCATCCGCGCCCCGACGATAGCAATTCCAGATAGGATCACTGTGACCCGGCTTTTTTTCAAGCTCGTCCCTCGCCATTCAATGCTTTGATCACCGGAATGACCGAATACTGCCCGATCTCGGCCCGGTCGGTCAAAGCTCTCAAATAACCGCCGGGGGAGCGGATTTCACCCACACGCTCCAAAATGGCAGCAATCGTGATGGAAGCATTGATATCACCCATGGCGTCACGCGCCCTTTCCCAGGCATCGGGCGAAACGCCAAGCATCGAGCGGACCAATCCTGCCGTTTGCATCAGATCGCGCCAGTCCTCAATGCCGTTTCGGGCATAATCGCGAATTTGCGGACAGGCGGACAGCACAGCATCCAGCGGCATGGGGATCGATTTTGTTTCCAGCTTCGGCCAATCATCCACGGGTCCGGTGGCTTTTACAGTTCGACGGGCGCTATCAAGCCTTTGCCGCATCTTCGTCATTGCGACTGTTCGTCCAGGCATATTGTCTACCGGTACGGGCTCACCGTTTTGCCTCTGGCCCTTTTCTTGGGCCCTTTCAAAATTGGGGTCTATATTTGAATTCTGAATATGGCGCTCAAAAGAAGAGTCAGTGCCGCTCATTTCTTTGTCTGATAATGTATCCAGATAGGCATTTTCGACCTTCGTGCGGAGCTTTGCCAGGCTGTCACAGCGTGTCTGGAGTGTCTCGAGCGGCAAATGCCTGCTTACCCGTCCGGACAAAGCTGCAAGCTCATCCGCATATCCCATCCAGTCACCTGCCCGCTCCTCGCCAAGACCCGCATGGATCGTTTTGGAGATATCTCGCAGATGAATGGTGATCTCGCTACGAACGCGGTGGATCGCCCGCGCCAGATCGCGTGCCTGAACCGCATGGGCTTCGATTTCGTCGGCACGCAGCGCCAAAGGTGACAGATCGAAGCCGAACGCGTGCTCAATCTCGCCGGTTTCGCCACGCCGGGCATAACGTTTGCCGTTTGGGCTATCGCGGCGGATAATCAGTCCCGTCTCGACCAATGCCGCCAGATGCCGGCGAATTGTCGCGGAAGACATGCCGCGTGTGCGTAGCGACAGCTCTGCATTGGACGGAAAGACGATCAATGGTGCTGCGCCATCAAGCATGGTTTCCGGATAGAAACTGAGCAGCGCTTCCAGAACGGCAATCGTACGGTCTGAAAGGAAAAACGCTGCGCGCGCCTCGGTTAATGAGCGTAAAAGCGCCCATTTTTCCGGCTGACTTCCGCCGGTTTCGTTCAGTTTTTCTCTCGCTCGCGCTGTCTTTTCCTGCACTGCAAAAATGGCGTGCGACAGCGATCGTCCGCCAAATGGCGACGTTGCAAAACGATCGGTCATGTTTCTTCACCTCAATTTGAGGCAATGAAAAGGTATGCCGGAACGCGTCCGACTCTTGACAAGTCAGGGTGGAAGTGATTCTCTAAAATTGCTACATTGAAGAGGGCTTCCGGGGCGGTGACGTTCTGGGGGCCTTTTTTCTTGCCGTTGCTTCCTTCTCTTTCAGTCCCTTTATACGGCTCCTGACGAACCGGCTTGTACTAACACTTACACACACTATCCGGCTTTTTGACCCCGTGGATAAGTCCCACGTTATTTGTCATTCGTCCGGCTGTTGTAACGGGCGAGCAATGCCTCAAGCTCTTCCGATACAAATGCCGCAAACCCTTGCGGTATATGGTCGGCGAAGATCAGGACCTGCCTGCCTCCACTTGAATCCAAAAGTGCAATTTTCTTGGCACCCGTGTTTATTTTGTCCACGCTCGGCGCAGCATTGTGCGGAGCCAGCACGACCGGCTCAACACGCTTGAGCAACCGCTCGAAAATACGATTGAACCGTGTATTGCTGTCTGAGATTCCAAAAGGCTCGAGCGTAATTTCGTTCAGCGCAGCAGCCTGTGCTTCACTGGATTTGAGCAATTCTGCAAACCTGACCCAGCGTGGACGGCCAATCTTCGGGGCCGGGCCAATTGCCCGCACGATCGGATAAGGCACTGCGGCCGCAACCTGCAGAAAGCGGGTCATTTCAGCCTTGTCGATCGACAGGGCGTCTTGAACAAGCCCGCGCTCAAAGCCGCGCTCAACAAGATTTCGCGCAAAGAAGGCACGCTCGATAAAGGAAAGATCGCGGCGCTCGGTATTTTCCTTGCCCTGAGCCAATACCAGCTGGACATCGCTGAGTTCGCGCACAATGGCATGGACCGGCTTGCCAATGCGCTGGGCAGCACGCAGGCGGCGATGCCCATAGGCGGTCTGATAATGCCCCGGCTTTTCCGGATGCGGTCGCACAAGAACCGGCACCTGCTGGCCATTCTGGCGGATGCTTTCAACGAGATTTTCGAAATCTTCATCGAGCCCTGCCGCATGGCTGAGCCGGTCTTCGACAAAAGAGGTTTCGACCAGCGCAGGATCAAGTTCGACCACGCGCTCGACGCCTTCGAGACTTTCCTTCAAGCGGCGCGCATCTTCAATTTCACGGGACATGCCGCCGAGCGAAAGCCCCATAGCCTTAACCGCGCCTGATGCAGCGCGAGACTTGAGCGCCTCATTGCCGATCAGCGGCTGCGCTACAGGCTCAACGGGTTTCTGTTCGGGTACGGGAATGTTTTCCACCGTTCCGAACAATGCCTTGAGCTGATCCCTGCGATTATTGCCTGTCATCATCGCGCCCTCATACCGGCCTCTTCCAGGCCTTGTAGATCAAGCCCTGGATTTCGGAGTTGACGGAAGTCAGCGATTCAATTGCGCGGTCATAGGTTGCGCGGGTGAAGCTGTCGCGGGATACTTCGTAGAGCGTCTGCTTGGTAAGACCTGCATCGGAAAACGCAGTGGACTTGACCACCGATGAGGTGAGCACGCGGTCCCCGAACAGCGAACGCAGGAAACCGGCAATCTGCTGCTGCGGCGCATCATTTGGCTCAAAGCGCGTAATCAGATAGCGCATGAAATCGAAATTAAGCTCGCCGCCAGCCTCTCGCACGACCGCAAGCAAATCCGCTGTCATGAACAGAAACTGGCTCATGGAGGCGACATCCAGCATTTGCGGATGAACGGTAACAAGCACTGACGTTGCAGCGCAAAGCGCCGATAGCGTCAGAAAACCAAGTTGCGGCGGACAGTCTATGACCACAACGTCATAATCGTCTGACACTGTATCAAGCGCTGCCTGAACACGGGCAAAGAACAATTGCTGCTCGACAGTTTGCGCAGCGCCGTGTTGGCGGTCGGCAAGCATTTGCGGCGTGGTGTGTTCAAATTCCTGCAATTCCAGATTGCCCGGAATGAGATCAAGCCCATCAAAATAGGTCTTGCAAATAATATCGCGCAGCGGACGGCGCTCGCCATCATAGCGGATTGCTCCGTAAAGCGTATCATTGCCGGTCAGATCCAGCTCCGGTTGATAACCGAACAATGCAGACATTGATGCCTGCGGATCAAGATCGACGGCAAGCACACGGAAACCGGACATTGCCAGATGCTGCGCCAGATGGGCACTGGTCGTGGTCTTGCCGGAACCGCCCTTGAAATTGGTAACGGCAATGACCTGCATGTGCTCATTGGCGGCAGGATCGCGATGCGGCAGATAGGTTTTTGCCTTGGCGCCCCCGGCTTCGGACAGATGGCGGCGCAATGCATTGATCTCGGCAAGCGTATAGAGCCTGCGGCCGCCGCTGCCCGTCTCCGGTTGCGGCCCCTCACCTGCAATTGAAAGCTGGCGCAGATACCCATCCGATACGCCGATGAGCTTTGCCGCCTCGCCGCTGGTGAACTTGCGCAATGTCTTCATGGCTGTCGGCGGAAAGAGCCGGTTGCGCATTGCTTGAAGCTGCGCGGAAAGCATTTCCGCATCGGCGGCGATTGCCCTGTCGGCTGGCAGAACAACAGGCAAAGAAGCATCGCCCACCAAGGATGGGTCGGGTTGATTTGCCTGTGCTGCATGCATCATAGTCAAGGTAATATCCTGTACGTCCGTTCGGTCATTCCCGGCGCAAACAGAACATGCGCCGATTCGACATAAAAACCAAAGGGGTAACGCCAGATAGAGATATAACGTTGTAAGCCAGCACTAACACCGCATGAGCTTGGTAACGTTTAATTTGCCGCAAACCCCTCAAAACCGTAACTAGGGTGCTAAAATATCCGAGTCGCGTCAACAACTTTATAGTTAACGCAAATTAACCAATAAGGCATCCTGAGCTGTGGATTGTGGTCCAACGCGCCAACGCGCTTTCTCACACAGAAAAGCCGCCATGCTGGGTGATGAGTGCGACAACGAAATCCATCACGGCCCGAACGGACGGTGCCTTGCGTAAGTCCCGATGGACAAGAAGCCAAATGTCCCGACAGAAGGGCGGAACGTCCTCTGCGATACGCACGAGGTCCGGGTCTGCATCGCCCAAAAAGCAAGGCAGTCCGGCAACGCCGGCGCCCGTGCGCGCAGCGATAAGATGCCCGCCAATATCGTTCAATTCGCATGCAACCGGCCGTGCACCAGCAATGCCGAGTAGCCATTTTTGCTGCGGCATATCCCCAAAGCTTTCGTCAAAAGCGATGAACTGCCATCGATCGGGCACGTCACGATGCACATAATCGCGGCTGGCGTAAAGACCGAATGCCATGACCCCAAGTTTTCGCGCGATGCTTCCGGTCTCATCGGGCCGTACCAGGCGGAGAGCCACATCCGCCTCCCGGCGGCTGAGCGACACTTGCTGCGCCTGAGCAGCGAGAGAAAGACGGATATCCGGATAGAGTGATCGGAAGTGCGCGAGATGCTGCGTCAGAAGATGCATCGTCAGCACGGGCGGAGCGCTAAGTGTGACCTTGCCGACGAGCGGCCTATGCGCTGCCTGAGCAATCCGGGCAATTCCATCCGCCGCATTTTCCATCGCGACGGATTGATCGAACACCTGTTGGCCGATAGCAGTCAAGCGGCAGAATCGCGGCAGTCTCTCAACCAGCGCTACGTCCAGTTCCGCTTCAAGCGCCGTAAGTCGGCGACTGACTGTCGCGTGGTCCACCTTCAAGGCGCGCGCCGCACCGGACAGGGTGCCACTGCGCGCCACAGCGATGAAATGACGAAGATTTTCCCAATCGGCCATCTGTGCGATTTCTCAAGATTCACTGGCACATATACCGAATTACCGCACAGAAGTCATTGCCGTAATTTGGAGACAAATTATCATTGCAGGATTGTCTCCATGTCCGCTTTTCACCCCGTTTATCCGCGTATTACGCTCATCGCCGCTTCGCTTGGCTTCGTAATCGTGCTTCTTGACGTCAGCGTCGTCAATGTCGCACTCGATGCTTTGCGCATGAGCTTCTCCACCAACGTGGCTGGGCTCCAGTGGGTGGTAAACGCCTACACACTCATCTTTGCGGCGCTGCTGCTCATGGCGGGTGCTTTGGGCGACCGCTACGGCGCGCGGGCTGTGTTCATAGCGGGTCTCATTCTTTTCACCCTCGCCTCCCTTGGCTGCGGCGTAGCGCAAACGTTAACGGCACTTGTTGCAGCACGGCTTGCACAAGGCATCGGCGCGGCGTTGTTGGTTCCAAATTCGTTGGCGCTGCTCAGCCAGGCATTCCCGGGCAAGGAAGAGCGCAGCCGGGCTGTCGGCTGGTGGGGGGCAGCGGGAGGCATCGCACTGGCGGCCGGACCCGTGGTCGGTGGCTTTCTGGTAACGCAAGTTGGCTGGCGCGGCATTTTCCTGATCAATATTCCGATCGGACTGATTGGTCTGGCCTTGACCCTCGGCTACTCGAAGCCAAGTCCCAGAAATGACCACCGCTCACTTGATCTGCCTGGGCAGGCGGCGGCTATCCTTGCGCTTGTAGCGCTGGCAACGACGCTGACGGATGCGGGGCAATTGGGCTGGACGCATCCGCGGATTATTGTGGCCATGCTCGTAACCGTTCTTTCCGCCATCGGCTTCATTCTGATCGAGGTTCGAAGCCGCGCACCGATGCTGCCGCTGTCATTATTCTCTAATTCCGCATTCACAATCGCGGCGGTCACCGGCGTCATCATCAACTTCGCTTATTACGGCCTGATCTTCGTCTTCAGCCTGTTTTTCCAGCTGGAGCAGCATCTTTCAGCTCAGGAAACAGGCATGGCGTTCCTGCCAATGACCGTCATTCTGATGGTCACAAACATTATAGCAAGCCGGTTGATCACCCGCCTCGGCGCGCGCAGGCTGATAGTGTTCGGTCTTGTTCTGGCGGCGGCCGGGTATCTTCTCCTGCTTCCGATCAGCGTCGAAGGCTCTTACTGGCAGTTGGTGGCACCAATGTTGATGGCAGCGAGCGGCATCGCACTGGTTGTTCCGACGATTACCAACGTCACTCTCTCATCTGTCGATCAGTCACGGGCCGGGATTGCATCGGGCGTTCTCAACACGGCGCGGCAGATGGGCGGCATGCTCGGCGTTGCGACGTGCGGTTATCTGGTGCGGGACACCGCACCAGTCGCGTTCATACAAGGTATGCATCTCTCGCTCATGGTCGCCGTGGTGCTGCTGTTTCTCGGTGCCGCACTCTCGCTCTTCTGTCTCAGCCGGGAGACTTGAGACGAACACAAGCATTTACACGCTAAGGAAGTCTTGGGTCGTCATCATTCAGGGCATGGGGTACGCCCTCTACTGATTTTGCAATTACAGCATGTCCAGTGGTTGTTTTCGATTGGGTCGTTTGAACGCTTGATCCAAAGTTTCCAGCTGCGCGGGCGTTAACGTGATATCCGCGGCTTTTCTGTTGCTGCGAATATGGTCCGGGTTGCTGGACTTTGGAATGGCGATGACGCCATCCTGGTTCAGGACCCATGCCAGCGCAACAACAGCCGCAGTCGTCTCCAACTCGCGCGCTATTCCCGTCAGGGCAGGATGGCTCAGCAGTCTTCCCTGCTCGATCGGTGAATAGGCCATGATCGGAATATTTCGCGATTGGCACCACGGCATTAATCCAACCTCGGGGCCACGCCGTTTCAAATTGAAAAGAATCTGATTTACCGAAACGGCGGTGCCGCCCGCAATCGCCTCCAGCTCCTCCATATCGTCCACGTCAAAATTGCTTACGCCCCAACTGCGGATTTTGCCGGATTCCATCAAGGTTTCAAAAGCGGCAACAGTCTCCTCTAACGCATATCCCCCTCGCCAATGCAGAAGGTAGAGATCGATGAACGCCGTCTGCAACCGGTGCAAGCTTTGCTCGCAAGCGGTGATAGTACCTTTTCTTGACGCGTTGGATGGAAGAACCTTGCTAACGACGAAGACCTTGTCGCGCTGGCCCTTTATGGCCTGTGCCACAACTTCTTCCGCGCCGCCGCCTGCGTACATTTCTGCCGTGTCGATCAGGCTCATTCCAAGATCAATCCCGAGCTTCAACGCATCAGCTTCAGCGCTACGTTTTCGGGCGTCATCCCCCATATACCAAGTACCTTGCCCAAGTATCGGGACATTGTATCCGGAGGGGAGTTTTATGGTCGGTATTTCAGCCATGACGCGTCATTTCAACATATTAATGAATTTGTCGCAAACCCTGTATACAGGTCGAGGAGTTCTTGAGCTGAAACGAATAAGGCCATAGAGATGAATTCGGGGGCACCGCGCGGAACATTCCTGCGCGCTACCAGTTCATGAGCATGGAGGAACTGCGATGTTCATAAAATCTCTCACGGTCGTTACACTTATTGGGCTGTCCGGCATTGTCCTGTCCGGCTGCGTCGCCGATGATGGCGGCGATGGCTATTATGGCGGATCAGGAGGTTATATCTCCAGCTACCCGGACAATGGATATTACGGCAGGGACCGCTATGACCGCCGTGACAGATATTGGCGTGAAAGCAGGCGCGATCGCGACTGGAGAGATCGCCCCCGAAGGGACTGGGACGACAGAGGCGATCGCCCTCACCGAGGCGACAGACCTGATCGGCCAGATTGGAACGACAATAATAATCCAAGGCCACGCCCGCCAGTCGTAGAGCGACCTGATCGGCCCGAGCCAAGCAGACCGGATCGCCGGGAGCGTACAAAAGAGCGCAGCCTGTCTTCTGATGCCGAAAAATCTATCCAGGAACGGCAGGGTGTGGGCGGAACAAGGCCCATTTTGCCGCGTATGCCGGGAACGTCCGACCGGAACTAGGTCTCTTCAGGACAATGCTTGAGGCTCTGTTGAAAATCAGAGCCTTGAGCCACCAAGCTTCATATGTCTGTTGACGTCCTTATAAAGCAGATAGCGAAACGGCTCCGGACCACCCGCGTAGCAAGCTTGCGGGCAGAAGGCCCGCAGCCACATGAAATCGCCAGCCTCGACCTCCACCCAATCCTGATTGAGGCGATAAACCGCCTTGCCTTGGAGGACGTAAAGCCCGTGTTCCATGACATGCGTCTCGGCAAAGGGAATGACAGCTCCCGGTTGCAACGTGACGATAGTGACATGCATGTCGTGACGCATGTCCGAAGGATCGACGAAGCGCGTCGTGGCCCATCGTCCGCCCGTGTCGGGCATGACAGTCGGGGCTATGTCATTTTCATTCAGGAGAAGCGGCGGTGGTGTTTCAATGCCATCTACCGCTTCATAGGCTTTGCGCACCCAATGGAACCGAACATGCGCGTTGGATATGTTCAACGCCTGCCAATTTGTCGAAGGTGGAATGAAGGCATAGCCGCCGGGCTGCAGGATGTGCTCCTTGCCCGCAATTGTAAGCTGCAATTCCCCCTCCACGACAAAGAGAACGCCTTCGGCTTGCGGATCGATTTCAGGACGCGTGCTGCCACCCCCGGGTGCCACTTCCATTATGTATTGTGAAAAAGTTTCCGCAAAACCGGATAGCGGCCTGGCGATGATCCAGCAGCGCGTTTTTTCCCAAAATGGCAGATAGCTTGTAACAATATCCTGCATGACCCCTTTCGGGAGCACCGCATAGGCCGTGGTGAACACGGCACGCCCCGTGAGAAGCTGGCTTTGCGCAGGATGCCCGCCTTGTGGCGCATAATATGGATTTTGGGACATGGTGGACTCCTGAGTCTGGTAAGAAACTTTGTGCTCAATTTTGCCACAGGACTTCGCATGTCAAGCGCGAATGCCCTTAGCTTACATGGTTGAACACAATCATTTTGTCGTCCGCCATTTCTTCCATCGTCCAAGGTATGCCGCCAACACCATAGCCTGACTGACGACGGCCGGTGAAAGGCATCCAATCGGTCCGGAATGCCGTATGGTCGTTAACAAGGACAGCGGATGCATCAAGATGTCTGGCAGCTTTCAACGCAACTGCTATATCTGATGCGAAGACGCTTGCCTGAAAGGCAAAAGGCAGTGAATTGGCGATATTGATGGCTGCATCAAGATCACTATATCCGTAGACGCATGTCAAAGGTCCGAATACTTCGAGCCTGGATACTTTTGTTTCGGCGCCTGGATTAAGAAGAATGGACGGGCGCAAAGTTGTTTCAGACAGACGTCCGCCACCGATTTGTGTTGCCCCCTGCTCCGTCGCTTCCTTGATCCAGGCTTCCACGCGATCCGCCTCCCTGGGCAAAATCAATGGGCCGACTTCCGTATCCTTCAGGACAGGATCACCCACACGCAAAGCGGTAACTTTGGCAGCGAAAGCCTCGGTAAAACTGGCCAATATGTCTTCATGCACAAATAGCCGCTGCGACGAAACGCAGACCTGCCCGGCATGGTAATAGCCGCCTTTGACAACGCTGGCGGCGACCCTGTCCACGTCCACACCGCGGTCAATAATAACGGGCGCGGCACCGCCATGTTCGAGTGCACAACGCGTGCCAGACGGCAGCTTGCTTTTCAGATACCAGCCGATCTTGGCCGAGCCAATGAAACTCAGGAAGGCAATGCGTGGGTCTGTCGCCAATTGCTCTGCCAGCGCATTATCATCAGTAAGCAAAGTCTGGCACCACTGTTCGTCGAGCCCGGCTTCCCGGAAAAGCTTGACCAGTTCGATACAGGAGATCGGCGTCGTGGAAGCGGGCTTGATGATGACCGGGCAACCAACAGCAATCGCCGGTGCAATCTGATGAACGATCAGATTAAGCGGATGGTTGAAAGCCGATATAGCCGCAACCACGCCGATTGGCTCCTTGGTTGTGAACGCCCATCTATTGGCACTCGCGGCAGTAAGCCCCATCGGGATTTCCTTGCCGCCGAAATTGCGCAATTCATCTGCTGCATTGAGAATGCCATCAATTGCCCGTGTCACTTCAATGATGGCGTCCGGCAATGGCTTGCCGCCCTCACGGGCGATCATTAGGGCAAAACGGTCACGATTCGTCTCAAGCAGCACCGAGGTTTTGCGCAAAACAGCCATGCGCTCATGGGTTGGCAGCCAACCGGCCTTGTCAGCAAAAGCTTGCGCAGCCATCTGCAACTTGTGCTCCAGGGCCTTGCCGTCGTCGGTTGGAATCTCCTGAATGATTGCGCGGTCAAACGCCTGATATACTTTCATTGCAAGCGTCACTTCATGACTCCAATATCGCTGGAAGCCGCTCACGCAACTCCTTCACCAGAACGCGCTCGTTTTCCGAATAATCGATCGGCACATTGACCAGATGCACGCCACCTTCAGCAAAAGCCGTCGCTATCACCTGTTTGAACTGCCCGATTTCCGTGACCCGCGTTCCCTGGGCTCCATATGACTGCGCATATTTAACAAAGTCCGGATTGCCAAACGTCATTCCGAAATCTGGAAATTCATCCACAGCCTGTTTCCAGCGTATCATCCCATAAGCGCCGTCCTCAATGACGAGCACAACCAGATTGAGCTTCATGCGAACTGCAGTTTCAAGCTCCTGGCTGTTCATCATGAATCCGCCGTCCCCGCAAACAGCCATGACGCGGCGTTCGGGATAAAGCATTGCTGCCGTCATGGCCGAGGGCAATCCGGCACCCATTGTCGCCAAGGCATTATCGAGAAGCAGCGTATTGGCCATTCTGGTTCGGTAATTTCTTGCAAACCAGATCTTGTACATACCATTGTCGAGCGCGAGGATACCGTCATGCGGCATCGCTTCGCGAATATCATGGACAAGCCGTTGCGGGGTAAACCGGTCCTCGGTGGCGCGTGCCGCAATCCGGCTTAAAATGCCCTCCCTCAAATGCAGCAGGGCCTGGGCATTGGGGAGTTTTCCTTCGATGCGATCCGCCAATGCTTTGAGCGATGGACCAATATCACCAATGACTTCCGATTGCGGGAAATAGACTTGCTCAACTGTTGCTGGCAGATATCCCACATGGACGACATTCGGGCCCTCCGCCCCCATGATGAAAGGCGGCTTTTCAATCGTATCATGCCCAATGGTAACGATCAGATCGGCCTGCTCGATAGCCTCATGCACATAATCGCGCTCTGAGAGCGCCGCCGTTCCCATGTATAATTCAGTGCCGCCGGGAACCGTGCCCTTTCCCATCTGCGTTGTGAAAAACGGAATTTGGGTACGAAGCACGAATTGCGCAATGTCTGACGTGGACCGGGGACGCGATGCGGCCGCGCCGAACATCAACAAAGGACGCTTCGCCGCCATGATGATCGAGGCAGCGCGTTCAAGAGACAAATCGCTGGCTGTTGGCAGTTCGACCGCATGGGGCGCAATCAGCGGAACCGGCTGACACTCCTCCGCCGCAATATCTTCCGGCAGTTCCAGATGCACTGGCCCCGGCCGCTCCTCCTGCGCAATCCTGAAAGCCTCGCGCACAGTGGTTGGAATCATCTGCGGAGACACGATTTGCCGCGACAGCTTGGTCAAGGGCTTCATTGACGCCACCACATCAACCACCTGAAACCGCGCCTGCCTGGAAGATAATATTCCCTTTTGGCCGGTGATCATGATCATGGGCATTGCGCCGAGCAGCGCATAGGCCGCCCCTGTCGAAAGATTCAACGCGCCCGGGCCCAATGTCGTCAGGCAGACGCCCGGCTTGCCCGTCAAGCGCCCATAGGTCGCCGCCATGAATGCCGCCGCCTGCTCATGCCTGGTCAGAACTAGCTGGATGGAAGATTTTCGGATTGACTCGACAACATCAAGGTTCTCTTCACCCGGTATGCCAAAGATACGGTCAACGCCTTCGTTCTCAAGCGCTGCAACAAGTAGATCGGAACCTTTTGTCATGGATTTATGCTCGGCTGTTGACTGGAGCTATCGAGGGGACCCTCGAAAGTTGCGACTATGTGCAAGATAAGCCGTTTTCCCTGCCTGTCCACCCAAACGGTTCATCAACCAATAGTGATCTCAGGTGTTAAGCCCGGCCACCAATGAGCTGTTTTTGACCACGGCGGTGAATGCCGTGTTTGTTCGCCATGCTTTGCAACATTTTCTCGGTCGCAAACGGAAATTCGCGGCGCAGCTCCATCCATGACAGACGCGGAAACAGATCGGACAGCCGGATGATTTCCTGCATTGTCCAATTATGTTTGCTGGGCGAAAGATTAAGCCTGCGACATTGCCCGCGAATGGCCGCAGGGCTGCGCGCGGGCAGCATTTCTGCAAGTCTGGCATAGTTTGGATAGAACTTGCGGACAATGGACATTTCTTTTTCAGTCCATGGTCCGGTTTGGTATGTCGACATGACAATTGGCTTTCGGAGCGAATGCGCCTTCTGTATGAGAAGCTGAAGTCAATGATTTATGAGGCTTCCGCTGAAGCAATCAATTGCAACTAGTTGTGAGGAAGCACCCATTTGGCGGAATCCTGGCCGACTTAACCGATAAACTGGAGATATTTCCATGCCAGCACTCATATTTCGCAAAGCGGTGCAAACGGACTTACGCACCTTGATTCTTCTGCTGGCCGATGACGAACTCGGACAAAATCGTGAAACGGTATCGGACCCCATAGCTGATTGCTATATTCGGGCTTTAAAGGCTATCGAAGAAGACCAGAACCAACTTTTGGTTGCCGTCTTAGAAGATGACCAAATCATCGGCTGCATGCAGCTTTCCTATATACCTGGACTTTCACGCAGCGGGATGTGGCGCGGCCAGATCGAAAGCGTGAGAATCGCGCCAAGCCATCGGGGTCGAGGCATCGGTCACCGCATGATCGAATGGGCGATTGAAAATTTCAGAGAGCGCGGATGCGGGCTCGTTCAATTGACATCGGATAAAACGCGGCCGGATGCGCTGAGATTCTATAGCTCGCTTGGATTCGCGCCAACACATGAAGGTTTCAAGCTTTCGCTTTGACGATCCATTCAGGATAAGTTGCTACGTTTTCCCCGAATTGCTTTAATCGTCCAAACCTTTGCCCTCAAGAATTTTTGGCATTGCCTTTTCAATTCTGGCCTCGCGGGTTTTGGATTGTTTTGCCGATGAGAAATGGAGAAGATATCCTCTCTGTCTCCCCGGTGTCAGCGCCTCAAAAGCCGTTTTCAACGCAGGCATATTATCGAGTTTGATCTGGAATTCTTCAGGAACAGCGAACTCTTTCGTCTTTTTAAAATCGACCTTCAAACCCGCCTTCTGGACCTCAATAGCCTCCTGAATATAATCTTTGAGGACGTCTCTCATCCCCGTTATTTCCGACAGGCTGGTAAACCGGACCTGGCGCGCGGACTGCACATTTTCAGTTTGCCGGATCAGAATATTCTTGCCGTCTTTCAGCAAGGCGCCTTGGATAAACAACATTGCGCAATAGGTCTTAAACCCATGAATAAGAACGATATTGCTGTTTTGAAACGTATAGCATGGAACACCCCATTTCAGCTCTTCGGCCAGTTCGCATTCCAATGCAATGGACCTAAGCTCCGCGAACTCCTCTTGCCAATTTGTCTCCCTGTTCAAAACAGCGTCGACCTTTGGGTTCTTACTTTTTGTCATGCTGCGCCTCCCAAACAATTTCACTTCACTAATCTATAGGCAGCCTTCGGTCATTCCACTCGCTTCTGGGAATACTGCCTCCAACCGCAAAGCTGAACGAGACAACCTTGCTCCTGCTATTGTCAACCGTGCACTGGAAGTTGATGTTGTACCAATCTCCCCTGCTGCGAAATGCACCCCCGCTCGCATCCAATGCGTATTCCGAAATTCGCCCGCCTGAGCGACCGAATGGCACAAGCAGATCCGGGAAAGAGCCAGGCCTTTGGCGTCGCAGCTGCTCCAAAGCCTCGATTGTGCAGAGCTGCTTGATACGATCTCTGGCCGACATTTTACGCGCCGATTGCCTCACCCGAAAGCTCGAGAGCGACTCTTGCGAGAAAAGCTCCTTGGCGGGAGTGGGATTTGCCGTCTCTTTTGCCTTGGGTTTTGCAGGCTCGGCAGCCGCCTTTTTCGGTTCCGGTTGCGGCTTGGCCTCAGACGCGGGTTTCATCCCGTCTGGTGCTTTTTCCTGCTCCTGCAGCTTTTCGGTTTCTGCGGGTTTTTCCGGCTCCGGCTTTTCCTCGGTCTTGTCTGATTGCGATGTCTCTGGAGCAGTCACCGGTGGCAATTCTTTTTCTTCTGTCCTCTGCTCGGTTTTTGCAGTGGCAGCCGCGAATGCAGGACTGCCTGCTGCGGGTGGCGGCGCAGGGGCCGGCTGGGGCTTGGGCTGCGTTTTTTCTGCCGGTTCGGGTGAAGGGGCTGGAGAAGGAGGCGGAACGAGCTTAACATCAATCGTTTCCTTTGGTGCGGGCATTATTTCAAATGAAAGCCCGGTCCATAGCAGCAAACCTATCAATAGATGCAAGGCGAGTGAGAACGGCAGCCCGAAACTTAGTCTTTTCCAGGGTTTTGCAGCATATTCGAACATGCCTGAAAGATAAGCGATCACACGGACAAACCCATATTTGCGGTCAGCTTTCAACTCATCGGGCTGTTTAGGCGAATTGGACATGCCAAGACAGATTTCGCAAACCGCATAAGCACTTGCTACCAAGCTTCGGATTTACCTTCTCGCTTGATTTATAACAAGGGATCAAAGCGGTTTTCGATTTTGGGTGCAAATTGCAGAAAGCGCTTTCTAATCGTTGTGATTGCATTACTTTGATCTTGCGGAGTTGAACCTTCGCCAAATCAGAGGATGGAACATGAAGAAACTGCTTTTATTCAGTGCCGCTGTCATCGTGGCATTAACGTCGGCTGCAGGCGCTCAAGAAGCCACCATACGCATAGCTACCGAAGGCGCCTACCCACCGTTCAATACTTTGAACGCGGACGGCACATTGGCAGGGCTGGACGTCGATATGGCGAATGCGCTGTGCGAAGAAATGAAAGCAAAATGCACAATCGTTGCGCAGGATTGGGACGGCATTATTCCGGGGCTAATGGCTAAAAAATATGATGCCATCATCGCATCAATGAGCATTACGGAAGACCGTAAAAAACAGATCGATTTCACCAACAAATATTACACCACACCGCTGGCCGTTGCCGTTCCAAACGACAGCACCCTGGCGGGCGTCGCTATCGCCGACCTGAAAGACAAAACCGTTGGCGCACAGGCTGGTACGACCCAGGCGATCTACGCCACTGATGTTTACGGCAAGGCCGGTGTGGATGTGAAGCTCTATCCCACGCAGGATGAGGCGGCAGCAGATATGACAAATGGTCGTATCGATGCGCTGATCTCAGACAAATTCGTTGTCGTGGATTGGCTTAATAATGCCGGAAAAGATTGCTGCAAGATGCTGGGTGACGTTCCCGGAACCGAGACCGAAGCAGGCATCGGTATCCGCAAGGGCGACGACGCGCTGAGGGAGAAATTCAACAAGGCGATCGATGCCATCGTGGCAAACGGAACACATAAGAAAATAGTTGCCAAATATTTCCCCTTCGACATTTACTAAAAGACAAGAGCCATCCGCCCGAAAGCGGGTGGCTCTTTCCCCCAGTCAGCGGGATCAGGGTCCGTTGACCAGCTTGAGAATAAGCTGCTGGATATTGCCTCCATCACTCATTTCATCACGGTCGAAATCGCGGCTTTTCTGGCGCTGGGCTATTGAAAGAGCGGAGAGCCGAGGCTGCATTTCCAACCGGATTTTTTGGCAATCAGGGTCGTCGGGAACGGACAGGCCAATTGTCGATGCCTCTATCGCGCGCACCATTTCCTTGATCTGCTCGCCATGCACGAGTTCATGATTTCTGACGCCCGTGATGAATGCGTTCCAGCTTTTTTCCACCGCATCCGGCAAGCGATCTGAAGGCTTTGGTAGCGTATAGGTGATTATCAGCTTGGGCCGGGCCGAGACGAGTTTGCAAGCATTGTCAGCCTGCCGCTCATATTTCCTGGTCCATGTCAGCTTGAAATTGGTATGCGCAATGGTGCGGACTCTGCCGCCCAGTTGCGGGCCTCTCTCGCCGATGGAGGCATAGAGCGATGCGCCGGACTTTCCCGCGATTGCATAGGGCTGGACAGTTTCGGTTGCGGTCCATTCAGTCGCTGCCGCTCCCGGCATCAAACCCAGGAGACATGACAGCAAGAAAGAAAATGAGATAGGTCGTTTCAATCTGGCCTCGCTGATGCTGCAAACGATGTCCCGCAACGAGCTGGAACATGTTCACAGTTGTAACGATTCGACCAGTGCCGAATGTGTGCCCCGCCCGCCTTTGCGGACGGGGCACATGCAATTAGTTGACAGATGTCAGCGTCATTGATGTTCCGGTAGCTGCGACATTGAGACCGAGCTGGCCGGTCACGCTTACTGCCTGAAGATGAATGGAACCCGATGTCCCGCCAAACAGGACATTCGTACCAATACCGGCACCGACCGTGGCTTCAGCAGTCGCACCGCGATACAGGCCGCTCAAAGAACCGTGATGATAGCCTGCAGTTGGTGCAAACACTGCCCAAATCAGACGGCTGCGGGTGGTAAAACCAAGGTCAACACCCAGCTTCTTGATGGCGCCCGAGTAATTGTCGATACGCTCTCCGCCCATTGTGGACCGGAACGAACACTCAACTTCCTTGGCTGAACCAAGCACATAACCGACGCCGCCGCCGATTGAGCAATCGAGATAGCCGATCTTTACGCCATTGCGCACATCTTGCTCTTCATATGTTGGCAATTGCATATCGGCCGCTTTGGCGATTGTTGTTCCGGCTATTGCCAGCGACCCTACGGCAAGCGCCATTGTAAGAGTCTTGTTCATGCTTCTCTCCTTACTTATTTATTTCGCGCAATTCCGGAAAACCGCTGCACGCTTTTCCGGAGTTGCTCTAAATCCTGACCGGCACACCATGCCGGATTGTCCCGTCCGCAAACTCGGCGATAGAACGTTGGTCCAACGATTCCAGTCCGGAAAGGTTGCAACGAAACGTATCCATACGTGAAGGCGCGATAACAGACGGCCCACAGTTCAACGGCCATTAGGACATTTTAAAGGCATTCTGTGCAGCGGTGCATCTATCTTCGCTTGGTGTGGCATTTGGGTCATGACGACGTTCCACTCCAATCGGGATTACGGGCGCCGCGCTAAATAAGTTTCAACGGATGCGTGGAGAAAAATATCAACGCAGAGCGGGCGAACTGGCGAATGTGCCACCATCCCTTGCGCGCAGCATTTCCGCCTTCGTGGACAATTCTGACTGTCGGCACATAAGCGATTTGAGAAAATTTTGCCGTTCGCAGCGATATATCGAAATCTTCGAAATAGAGCAGATAACGAGCATCGAAACCGCCCAGCTTTTTAAAAACATCGCCACGAAAAAACATGAAACAGCCGCTTACGATGGGAGGGCTCCAAAAAACGACATCACCAATCTGATCGCGCATTTCGTAGCGATTCAAGCGTTTAGCAAATAGCCGTTTGATGGCGCGCGGTGCAAAGCCGCGAAGCAAAAGATCAAACACCGCCGGATAGTTCTTGCAAAGATATTGCCGCGTTCCGTCCGGATTAAATGCTTTTGGCGTCAAGAGCCCGCAATTTTTGTGATCCGTCATGAAGGCAATGGCATTGGCGAGCGCTTCCGGCTCCATTTCGACATCAGGATTGAGGACCAAATGATATTTGCCAACGGCATCTGTGACGATGTTATTTGCCCTGCCAAACCCGACATTGCCCTGCCCGCTCATGATCTCAAAAGGTAGGCCCTCCATCGCCTCCAACAACCAGTCATGGCCCGAGACCGCCGGGGTATTATCGATCACGAATATCTTGACTTGCGTCAGACCGCTCAATTGAAGCGCATGCCGCAGACTTTGGATGGTTTTCAGGACCGTTTCCTGGTCGGGCTGGAATATGACAATGGCAATGGTCAGTTCATACGTCTTAGCATCGGGATATGCACTCTCGACCATTAACCGACTTTCTTTCCCATTTTCCCCGTTAGACCATGCCAGACACCAAGGGTCATCATTTTTGCATGTTCTGCGCGAGGGGCTGTAATCAGACTGTAGAATACAAATTTTCGTACCAAACGGGCCATATCAACCATTTTCCAATTTAAATGCAGCCATTTTTGGCGATAGAGCCAAATCGCATTTCTGAAATGATAATAATGCCGCAACGGGCTATGCACAGGTATGTGCCTGCCCCGAAAAAGCACGGGGCTATCGCCCAAATCGTGCTTCATATGGGCGCTGCATATGCCATATGATTGATAGCCCATCTGCTTTGCCCGCAAACCCCATTCAATATCAACATAGTCGATAAAAAGTTCTTCCCGCATTCCGCCTACACTATCGAGGGTCGATAGTGGAATGAGGCAGCCGGAAGCAATGAGATAGTCCACCTCCACTATCGAATCATTCTCCGCACAGATTTGCCGTTCAAGCCGCAGGCCCGTCACTTTGATGAAGGGCGGAGGATTTTTCTGCCGTGGGTCCTCATATCGAGGTCCGACACACGCCACTCGAAGATTTTTCGCCAATTGCGCCTCAGCGGCGTTCAAAAGCCTGGCAACCATATCTCCTGCGGGGATGCTGTCCTGATCAAGCAGAAGCACGTAAGCTGCATCATGGACTCGGGCTTTCGCGATACCGATATTCTGAGCTTTTGCGATTCCAAAATTTTGTCCAAGCTTCTCAATATCCACCATTGGATACAGCGAAGCCAGTCGGTTTTCCACGTCTTCTCCACTGCCATTGTCGACGATGATCAGCTTTCCAACTTGGGGAATTATTGCCTCAAGCAGGCTCTTCAGGCCATCCAGATCAGGATTATATGTAACGATAATTCCTGTGACAGACCGGTTATCAACCCGCATTTTTAAAAGCTTCCATTTAAAGTTCAACTGACGGGTTAGCTAGCAGATAGCGCGTTGCAAGGAAAACCAAAACACTTATGAAGATTGACATGTGTTTCTCTTGCCGCCAAATGTCTGCGACAAATGCAATCGAGTTCCGGTTGTCACGATGGTAATAAGGAAACGTTGAATGAAGGGCATTATTCTGGCAGGCGGAAGTGGTACACGCCTTTATCCATTGACGATTGCCGTCTCCAAGCAAATGTTGCCAATCTATGACAAGCCCATGATTTATTACCCGCTAAGCGTGTTGATGCTTGCGGGTATACGGGAAATTCTCATCATCTCGACGCCGCATGATCTGCCGCTCTTTCAAAAATTATTGGGCGATGGGTCAGATTTTGGCGTCAGCTTCTCTTATGCTGAACAGCCGCAACCAAACGGTTTGGCAGAAGCATTTATTATCGGACGTGAGTTTATCGGCAATGACAGCGTTGCCATGATCCTTGGCGATAATATCTATTTTGGCGATGGTCTGTCGCGGCTTTGTCAGGAAGCCGCCAGCGGTGACAAGGGGGGCACTGTCTTTGCTTACCACGTTGAGGACCCTCAACGATATGGGGTGGTGCAGTTTGAAAAAGCCACAGGGAAAGCACTTTCCATTGAAGAAAAGCCGGTAAAGCCAAAATCGAACTGGGCTGTTACTGGACTCTACTTTTACGATAATGAAGTGGTCGACATCGCCAGATCTATCAAGCCATCCGAACGAGGCGAGCTTGAGATCACGAGTATCAACAATATCTATCTGGAACGTGGCGATTTGCGCGTACAGCAATTGGGCAGGGGATATGCCTGGCTCGATACCGGTACGCATGACAGCTTGCACGAGGCATCGTCATTTGTGAGAACGATTGAACATCGGCAGGGCATCAAGATTGCTTGCCCCGAGGAAATAGGGTTGGAATGGGGATGGGTCGACGCCGACCGAGTCCTCGAGAGAGCAGCAAAAATGGGCAAAACGGAATATGCAACCTATCTGCGCCGCAGAGCTGAAGAGGTCGGTAAATAATGATCGAAGTAAAGCCTCTCGCACTTGAAGGTGTTCTGGAAATTCTGCCCAAAAAATTCGGTGATGATCGCGGATTTTTTTCAGAAACGTATAATGCGCAAAGTTTTGCCGAAGCGGGCATTCCCTTGCAATTCGTCCAGGACAACCACTCCTTGTCTGCAGCTAAGGGCGTCTTGCGCGGATTGCATTATCAGCTACCGCCACGCGCTCAAGACAAGCTTGTGCGCGTCGTCAAAGGGTCCATTCTGGATGTGGTAGTAGATATCCGGAAAAGCTCGCCAACCTTCATGAAGTGGCTGTCCTTGGAAGTCTCAGCAAAGAAGTGGAACCAGATATTGGTGCCCAAGGGATTTGCACATGGCTTTGTGACACTCGAAGAAAATACCGAGGTGGTCTACAAGGTTACGGATTACTATTCTCCCGAACATGATAGGTCACTACGATTTGACGATCCGTCAATTGGCGTGGCATGGCCTTTCGAAAAATCCGTCCTACAACTGTCCGATAAAGATCGAAACGCCCCTGTGCTCGATGGCGCCGATATTTTCCCTTAAGGAGCAATTTGGTTCATGAATATTCTAGTTACCGGCGGCGCCGGCTTTATTGGTTCTGCAGTTTGCAGACAACTGGCGGCCAACCCGCAAAACCGGGTCGTGAATGTTGACAAGCTAACCTATGCTGGAAATCTTGCATCGCTACGACAGATCGAGAATTACCCAAATTACAGCTTTATCCAGGCGGATATATGCGATGATGCAACAATTCTGGGTATTTTACGCGACGAGAAAATAGATGCGATCATGCATCTCGCCGCTGAAAGCCATGTCGATCGATCTATTGATGGACCAGCCGCCTTTATTGAGACAAATATTGTCGGCACGTTCCGCATGCTCAATGCAGCGCTGACCTATTGGCGCGAATTGTCGGAGCCAGCCAAATCTGCGTTTCGGTTCCACCATATTTCCACCGATGAGGTCTTTGGCGACCTGCCTTTTGACAGCGGGATCTTTACGGAAGAAACGCCCTACGCACCTTCTTCGCCCTACTCGGCATCAAAGGCTGCATCAGACCATTTGGTCCGCGCTTGGCATGAGACCTATGGCCTGCCGGTCGTTCTATCCAATTGTTCAAACAATTACGGTCCGTTCCATTTTCCGGAAAAGCTGATCCCGCTGGTGATCCTCAACGCCTTGGACGGTAAGTCGCTTCCGATTTATGGCACAGGAGCAAATGTCCGCGATTGGCTTTATGTCGAAGACCATGCGCGCGCGCTGGAACTCGTCGTCACAAAGGGCAAACCGGGCGAGAGCTACAACATCGGAGGCCGAGCCGAACAAACGAATTTGAGCGTTGTTGAAACGATCTGCGATATACTCGACAAGAAGCGGCCGCGTGCCAATGGCGGGCGATACAGGGACCTGATCAGTTTTGTCAGCGACCGGCCGGGCCATGACCGTCGTTATGCAATCGATGCATCAAAGATCGAGCGGGAGCTCGGCTGGACCCCGTCAGAAACGTTCCAGTCAGGGTTGGAACGCACCATTCAATGGTATCTGGACAATGATTGGTGGTGGCAGCCTATTCGCGGCGAACGTTATGCGGGCGAGCGGCTCGGTTCTACAACAGCAAAGAGTGCAGTATGAAAATTGTCGTCACAGGGCATGGGGGACAAGTGGCTCTCAGCCTGATGGAGAGAGCAGCCTTGCATCCCTCCATTGAGCTTGTTGCTCTGGGACGGCCAAAACTCGATCTGGCGCAACCACAAACGATATTTCAGGCAATTGTGGACGCTGCGCCGGATCTCGTTGTTTCTGCCGCCGCTTACACGGCTGTCGATCAGGCGGAAGACGAAGCTGAACTCGCTTCAGTGATCAATACAGCCGGCGCTACCGCTGTTGCGGAGGCGGCAGCACATATCAACGCGCCGATTATTCACCTTTCTACAGATTATGTGTTTTCAGGCGAAGGCAGAGAACCTTACAAAGAAGAAGACCCAACTGGACCAAAAGGCGTTTACGGACAGACCAAACTCGATGGCGAGTTGGGTGTTATCCAAGCAAACAAACGCCATTTTATTTTACGGACCGCATGGGTCTATAGCCCTTTTGGCAGAAACTTCGTCAAGACGATGCTGCGCCTGGCTGAAACACGTGACCAATTGTCGGTCGTTTCCGATCAATGGGGAAATCCCACCTCAGCATTCGATATAGCCGATGCAATTTTGCATATGGCAGAGCGGCTTCAAACCGACCCTTTATTTAACAATTTTGGTGTCTATCATCTGGCTGGTACAGGAAGCATCAACTGGAGCGGTTTTGCTCAAAAAATCTTCGAGTATAGCCGGGCGCGTAGCGGACCTTATGCGGGTGTGGCCGGTATATCGACTGCCGATTATCCGACAAAAGCAAAACGGCCTTTGAACTCGCAATTGGCGACTGATCGCTTCTTTGAAACTTTTGGGTGGCGGGCGCCTGAATGGCCGCAATCGCTGGAACATGTTGTCGATAGAATTCTGGCAGACAACAGCCAAGGCTGAATTCGCATTATTCGCGGCAGCAAATATTGATCGTTAGAGCCGGTTCTGACTGGGCTGACGAGCCAGACCACCAATTCTGCAAGACATTCCCGTTTTTTGCACGCCCATGATTCCGGCCATGGGCGAGTGTCATTGTGCTTGCCATCAACTTAACAATTTTATATCGTTATTTTATCTATATATTATCAATGTAGTTGTCGGTACTGGCAGCCATGCATTCGAACAGAGGAAATACACATGAGTGGCTGGGATTTCTGGATAGATCGTGGCGGCACCTTTACTGACGTGATCGGTCGTGACCCGGCAGGAACGCTGCATGCCAAAAAGGTTCTTTCCGAAAATCCGGCAGCTTATAGCGATGCAGCGGTGCATGGCATTCGGCAGCATCTGGGACTGGAACCAAATGACGCCATTCCGGCGGGGCTTATTGGCGAAGTTCGCATGGGCACCACCGTCGCAACGAATGCCCTACTGGAGCGCAAAGGCGAGCGTCTGGCACTGGTAACGACCAAAGGTTTCAGAGACGCGTTACGCATCGGCTATCAGGAACGCAAGAATATCTTTGCAACCGAAATCATCAAGGCCGAAGCGCTGTATGACCAGGTTTTGGAGATCGATGAGCGCGTGCTTGCCGATGGAACGATCGAAGTTCCACTCAATATGGATCAAGTCCATAAAGCTTTGAACTTATTGAAGGATGAGGGATATGACGCGCTCGCCATTGCCTTCATGCATGCCTACAAATTCCCAGAACATGAAGCAGCGGTTGCAGCAATTGCGCGGGATATCGGCTTCTCGCAGGTGTCGGTCAGTCACGAAGTCTCGCCCTTGATCAAACTGGTTGGACGCGGCGATACAACGGTTATCGATGCCTATCTTTCCCCCGTTTTGCGGCGCTACGTGGAACAGGTTTCCAGAGAGCTTGATGTGGCCCGTACCGGTGCGCGTGTCATGTTCATGATGTCGTCCGGCGGATTGACTGCTGCCGATATGTTTCAGGGCAAGGATGCCATTCTATCTGGACCCGCAGGCGGCGTTGTGGGCCTTGCCAGAACTGGCATGGAGGCAGGCTTTGGCAATGTCATCGGCTTTGACATGGGCGGCACATCCACCGATGTGGCGCATTATGATGGCATATATGAAAGAGCCTTTGAAACGGAAGTCGCGGGCGTGAGAGTGCGCGCTCCGATGATGCTCATCCACACCGTGGCCGCAGGCGGTGGTTCCATTCTGCACTTCGATAATGGCCGCTTCAGCGTCGGGCCGGATTCGGCAGGTGCCAATCCCGGCCCCGCCTGCTATCGCAATGGCGGCCCGCTGGCAGTCACAGATGCAAATGTCATGGTCGGCAAACTCATCCCTGAATTTTTCCCGCCGATCTTTGGTCCGGGACAAAATGAATCTCTCGATATCGAAGTCGTACGCCGTGGCTTTGCGCAACTTGCTGAAAAGATTGGCGATGGGCGAAGCGTGGAAGACGTGGCAGACGGCTTCATACGGATTGCTGTCGCCAATATGGTAGAGGCGATCAAGAAGATTTCAGTGCAGCGTGGATATGATGTGACACGCTATGCCTTGAGCTGTTTTGGCGGTGCAGGCGGCCAGCATGCCTGCCTTGTTGCCGATGCGCTCGGCATGAAGAGTATTCTCGTACACCCCCTGTCGGGCTTGCTCTCGGCCTATGGGATGGGCCTTGCCGATATAAGAGCGACGCGGCAAAAGGCGTTGGGCATATCATTGGATGAAAATGCCCCTGCCCAACTTGCG
The DNA here is from genome assembly GCF_037203775.1 of Phyllobacterium sp. CCNWLW183. Classification (NCBI taxonomy): domain Bacteria; kingdom Pseudomonadati; phylum Pseudomonadota; class Alphaproteobacteria; order Hyphomicrobiales; family Phyllobacteriaceae; genus Phyllobacterium; species Phyllobacterium sp. CCNWLW183. The sequence goes on from NZ_JBBCBN010000005.1 coordinate 236,072, forward strand.
GAGATGGGCCGGGAATTGGAAAACGAATGCATTGCGGAGCTTCAGGCACAAGGGATTGCGCGTGATGCGATCACCAGTTTTGTTCGCGCCCATATTCGCTATGCCGGTACGGATACAGTGCTCAGTGTAGAGGCGACTTATCCCGCTTCTGACAACACAACACGGCTGCGCCGGGAATTCGAGATTCTGCACAAACGCCGCTTCGGTTTCGTTGCTGAAAACAAGGCCCTTTTTATTGAGGCTGTTGAGGTTGAAACTGTCGGCGGCGGTAGCGAACAAACTGAAAAGAGTGTCGAACCTCAAGCGACAGGCGAATCCCAAGCGATCAGACATAATCGCATATTCTCGCAAGGCAAAGCCTATGATGCGCCCGTGATCTTGCGTGATGCGATGAAGCCGGGCCAGCAGTTGACAGGCCCTGCCATCATCATCGAACCAAACCAGACGATCATCATCGAAGATGGCTGGCAGGCCCAACTGACAGCAAAGAACCATATTGTTCTTAATCGCATCAAAGCATTGCCCAGTCAGGTTGCTATCGGGACAAAGGCAGATCCGGTGATGCTGGAAATATTCAACAATCTGTTCATGTCGATTGCAGAACAGATGGGGGTGACGCTGCAAAACACCGCCTATTCGGTTAATATCAAAGAGCGGCTGGATTTCTCCTGCGCTGTTTTCGATGCGGAAGGCAATCTAGTTGCCAATGCCCCGCATATGCCCGTGCATCTGGGCTCAATGGATGCTTCTGTAGCAGCAGCAATCCGTGAAAATCCCGTAATCCGTCCAGGCGATGTTTTCCTTATTAACGCGCCCTATAATGGCGGCACGCATCTTCCCGATCTGACGGTGTGCACACCGGTTTTTGACGATACAGGCAAGACGATCCGTTTCTGGGTAGCAAGCCGCGGACATCATGCCGACATTGGTGGTATCGCGCCGGGCTCCATGTCCCCCTTGGCGACGACGATCGAAGAGGAAGGCGTTTATATCGACAACTTCAAACTTCTGGATCAAGGACGATTCTGCGAAGATGAACTGGCGGAACTCTTGACGGGCGCCAGATATCCCGTGCGCACACTGCTGCAAAACGTCAATGACCTGAAGGCCCAAGTGGCAGCCAATGAAAAGGGCGTGGCCGAACTTCACAAAATGATCACCCATTTCGGCGAAGACGTCGTTGAGGCCTATATGGGCCATGTGCAAGACAATGCTGCGGAAAGTGTTCGCCGCGTCCTGGACCAGCTTCAGGATGGCAGCTTTACCTATGAGATGGATCAAGGGTGTAGCATTGTCGTCAAGATTTCCGTCGATAAATCGGCTCGGGAAGTAACCGTTGATTTTACCGGAACCTCAGATCAAAGGGCAGACAATTTCAATGCCCCTCGCCCTGTTACGCGCGCTGCGGTCCTCTATGTTTTCCGCACGCTTGTACAAAGCAACATTCCCATGAATGCCGGATGCCTGCGCCCGATCCGTATCATTGTTCCAGACGGCACAATGCTCTCGCCTGAATACCCCGCTGCGGTTGTTGCAGGCAATGTAGAGGTCAGCCAAGCCGTAACGAATTGCCTGTTTGGTGCTGTGGGCGCGCAAGCAGCAGCGCAAGGCACAATGAACAACCTTACTTTTGGCAATGACGAATACCAGTATTACGAAACCATATGTTCCGGCGCGCCGGCTGGGCCCGGTTACAATGGTGCGGATGCAATTCACACCCACATGACAAATTCGCGCCTGACAGATCCGGAAATTCTGGAAACGCGTTTTCCCGTTGTGCTTGAGGATTTTCACATTCGCCCGGATTCGGGTGGCAAAGGAAAATGGTCTGCGGGCAATGGCACAAAACGGACCATTCGAGCGCAAAGAAAACTGGATTTTGCGATACTTTCCGGACACCGGCGCATTGCGCCCTTTGGCCTGAATGGCGGTGAACCCGGCCAGCTTGGTGCCAATGCCGTGCGCCGGAATAATGGGCAGATCGAAATGCTTGGCGGCTGCGCTCATACGGTTCTTGAGGCGGGAGAGGCTTTCATTGTCACGACGCCGACCGGCGGCGGGTTTGGAAAGAAGTAAGGCCGGACACGCCTGACCAGTGCTCCAGCGGCGCGTCCGCTGGAGCGTGCTATTGATAAATTTTCAGCAGCCCCCATATATGTTTCGTCGACCCGATTAACCGGGCAATACCGCAGCTCAACGGAGCGCGGGTAACTTCCAGGATCGCTGATGGCCATTGTCATCCTTAATGGCGACCCGGAATATTCACATCGGCATATTTCAACACACAAAGCTGCGGAGTTTTTCTGCGTGGCCAATGGATTAAAATGCACATCATTATCGAAAAACATGACAAGTCATCCGTATATAACCGGCCGGACATTTATCGAGACTCTATAAAATCAAAATCGCCGGACCATCAATACGAGCATCAATCATCGGGATTTACCCGGGAAGAGCTCCGCCGGATTGTCGCCGAGCAGATCGATTGATCGCTCGGTTGGCGAAAAAACCAGATAATACCAATCAGGAGTGGGCCGCAAACGGCTCAGCAATAAAATCGACAAGAACTCAACCAAATCACCGGGCAAGCGCCGTTCGCAGGTGCCTCTCCCCCGCAACCAAAGCTCCCATCATCAAAGCCCAAAGCTGAGTTATGAAAGCTATCTCAGCCAGGCTCAGGCCGCGGCGCGCTCGGGAAATCTCGTGGACGCAGAGAATTTTTATCAGCACGCGGAACATTATTTTCGGATTCTCAAAAATCACGCGCATCCGTCTCATTAAGGTCATGGCTTTATGCCATGGTAGCTAAAGAAAAGTTTTGAAGGAAAATCCAATGACTCACATTGAATACAGACTTCACGCTTTCGACCTCGCCAGCAGGCGGGGATTTGCCGATGGCAATATGTTCGGCCATCTCTTGCAGGAAAAGCTGGGCAAGTTCGCGCCAGACAAGCGCGCCGTACTGGTCGAATGCGTCAAGCGGTACTTGATTCCCGCAATCCCTCGCCGACTGATCACAACTCTGTCTCGAACGCATAACCCAATTCGGATCGCCGATACGGAGACTGTCGATGACGTTGAGGATATTACAGTTGCGATTCCTGAAGAACTGGTGCTGAAGGTTGCAGCTGAACTTTCGGCAAAATCGGGTTCTGAAGCTTAACGCCTCAAACTATTGCCGTTCCGCGCCACGTTGAGCAAGTGTTGCAACAAGATCGCTGAAACGATCGCCCTGCACGGCAATATGCTGACGTAGAAGGTTGCGCGCGACTTCCGGCTCGCCCGACAAGATCGCCTCCACGATAGCTGAGTGCTCACTAAAGGAAGTCTTCATGCGGTTACGGACCCGCAACTGCAGACGGCGATAAGGACGCAGACGGCGATGAAGCGCCGTGCATTGCTCAATCAGAAAACCGCTATGACTGGCCGCGTAAACGGCGTGATGAAAAAGCTCATTGTCGTAGTAATAGGTATCGCTGTCTTCTGCATTGGCTGATCGTTCGCATTTGGCATGAGCGGCCAGCAATTCCTCGCGATCCGCATCCGTGTGACGACGTGCGGCGAGAGACCCTGCCATACCTTCCAGTTCCGCCATAACCTCGAACATTTCGTAAATGCGGTGGGGAGCAGGATCAATGACAACAGCGCCGCGGCGTGCCCTGATCTCAATCAAACCAATGGCGCTCAATTGCATCAACGCCTCCCGCACGGGAGTTCTGGATACGCCAAAACGCTTGGCCAGTTGCATTTCATCCAGCCTCTCACCCGGCGAGTACTGGTTGGTTACAATTCCATTTTCGATCTCATCTCTTAGCCCCTGCACAATGTTTTCGGCCATGCCCGCCCCTTAAAATGCAACAATTGCTATCTTGTATACAAAAACATTGACATCTCATACAAGATCGATAGGTTTATATATAACACCGCGCCAATGAGATGAAAATAAACGATCTTCATCGCCAAGGATGGCAACGCAAATGCGATCATCTGAGTTGCAACAGGACAAATCCGATCAATGGAAATTCCAATGAGTGGCACATCCTTTTTTAGCGACATGCTGCAAACCATAACCGATCGGGGTCGCAAATTATTGTCCTTTGGACCCCGCACGCCATTAATTTCCGGATCGTCCAATATTGATCGTCTCTGCGAATTGCTTCTCACAAGCCGGGGTGAAGCCTCGGGCATGGCACTGGCCGCGCAAATTCTCCAACATTGGTCACGACTGGATGAAAAGGGGCAGCGCGATTTCATGCTGCTGCTTTTCGAAAAGTTCGGCCCGGATGAAACGAAGCTCGACGCGGCAATTCAAACCTACCAGACAGACCGCACGCCACGCGCTGTGCTGGAATTGCATCAGGCCGCCGAGCCTCGCAGACAAGAGCTGATACGCCGTCTCAATCTCGCGCCTAATGGTATTTCCACACTCGTCAACATGCGCGAATGCCTGCTGGCCCTCAAGGTCAAAACTCCCGAACTAGAGGCAGTCGACGCCGATTTTTCCCATCTATTCGCGTCATGGTTTAATCGTGGCTTCCTGATTTTGCGGCCCATTGATTGGTCAACGCCTGCCCACATCCTTGAGAAAATCATCCGTTATGAAGCGGTGCACGAGATCGGCGACTGGGATGAACTGCGTCGACGCCTGGCTCCTGCCGATCGCAGATGTTTTGCGTTCTTTCACCCGCAACTTTCCGATGATCCTTTGATCTTCGTCGAAGTAGCTCTGACAAAGACCATCCCTGAGGCGATATCTGACGTTCTTGATGAAACGCGCGCACCTATCCCGGCGCAGGATGCGAAAACCGCTGTTTTCTATTCCATATCCAATTGTCAGGTTGGATTGCGGGGAATTTCCTTCGGGAATTTCCTGATCAAGCAGGTGGTTGAAGATTTACGCCGCGACTTCCCGAACCTTGACACCTTTGTCACCCTCTCGCCAGTGCCGGGATTTGCAAACTGGCTGTCAAAGGAAAAACAATCCGAGCACTCCGAATTACTGACGACCGAAGATAAAAAAGCCCTTGAGATACTGGACGAGCCAGGCTGGGCGAATGACCCAGCGCTTGAAACAGCTGCCAAAGAGATTTTGCTGCCACTTGCGGCACGGTATTTCTTAAACGCCAAGACGCCAGATGGGCGGCCTCTCGACCCTGTGTCGCGTTTTCATCTTGGCAATGGCGCACGGCTGGAACGAATAAACTTCCTGGCTGACCGCTCTGATCGGGCAATGCGACAAGCATACGGACTCATGGTCAATTATCTCTACAAGCTTGATGATATTGAAGCCAATCACGAGGCATTTGCCCAGCGCAATGAGATCGTATCAGCACCGCCCATACGCAAACTGCTGCGCCACGACAAACCGGCAAAGAACTCCGCTCCAGCCAAAAGTGGCACAAATCCAAAATGAACAAGCCAGCAAGGAACTGAGTGCATGAGCAATCATCTATTCGATGCCATACGCGGAACGATCACAAGCGAAGACGCTATTTTCATTGAAACGGAAAATGGCCGGTGCTGGACGTATGGCGATATGCTGTTGTGGTCTGGAAAGATTGCCGGGGCCATTGATACGCTTGGTGTGCGTCCCGGTGACCGGGTTGCTGTTCAGGTGGAGAAGAGCGCCGAAGCCTTGATGCTCTATCTGGCCTGCATTCGCTGCGGCGCGGTCTATTTGCCGCTCAACACCGCTTATACATTGGCGGAATTGGACTATTTCATCGGTGATGCGGAACCTCGCCTCGTCGTCGTTTCACCCAAAGCCGCCGACGGGATAGCCGCGATTACTTCAAAATATGATGCACTGGTCGAAACTCTTGATGAAAACGGCAAGGGCTCGCTGATTGACCTTGCAAAAGATGAACCGGAAGACTTCATCGATGCAACAAGGGGCCCCGACGATCTCGCCGCTATTCTCTACACATCAGGCACCACAGGACGCTCCAAGGGGGCGATGCTGACCCATGATAATTTGCTGTCGAATGCTCTGTCCTTGCGTTCGTTCTGGCGCTTTACGCCACAGGATCGGCTAATCCACGCATTGCCCATTTTTCACACACACGGGCTCTTTGTTGCCACCAACGTTACCCTCACTTCCGGCGCATCAATGTTCCTGCTGCCAAAATTCGACCCGGCACAAGTCCTGTCCCTGATGCCCCGCGCCACAACCATGATGGGCGTTCCAACCTTTTATGTTCGGCTGCTGCAAAATGAAGGATTGACCCGCGACGCGGTGGCGGGCATGCGACTTTTCATTTCCGGTTCTGCCCCGCTTTTGGCTGACACGCATCGCGCCTTTCAGGAACGAACGGGTCAAGCCATCCTTGAGCGTTATGGAATGACTGAGACAAATATGAACACGTCAAACCCCTATGATGGGAAGAGGATAGCCGGAACCGTTGGCTTCCCGCTCCCGGGCGTGAGCATAAGGGTTACCGATCCGGAAACTGGAGTGTCGCTTGGCCAGGATGAGACGGGCATGATCGAAGTCAAAGGCCCCAATGTTTTTAAAGGCTATTGGCGCATGCCGGAAAAGACCAAGTCAGAATTCCGCGATGATGGTTTCTTCATCACGGGCGATTTGGGCAAGATCGATCCTGAGGGATATGTTCATATTGTTGGCCGCGGCAAAGATCTCGTGATTTCGGGCGGATATAATATTTATCCAAAGGAGGTAGAGAGCGAGATTGATATGCTTCCCGGCGTCGTTGAAAGCGCGGTTATCGGCATAGCTCATCCAGACTTCGGCGAAGGTGTGACGGCCATTGTCGTCAAACGCGCGAACGCCACGATTGACGAGCAAACAATCTTTGATGCCCTGAAGGATCGCCTTGCCCGTTACAAGCAGCCAAAGCAGATCATCTTTGTCGAGGATCTACCGCGCAATACCATGGGCAAAGTGCAAAAGAATCTTCTGCGCGAGCAATATAGCGATCTCTATGCAGCTCGGACCAATGCCTGATTGATCTAGTTATTTTATGCAATTCCGCCTGGAAAACCGCTGAAACTTTTCCGGGAATTGACTCAAAGGCGTCGGGGGGAGCTCACGCCAAAACAACGATGAAAATATGGCTCACCAGCGGTGCGTCATAGAGGGAGGATATTGCTGTGAACATTGAGATTCTATCTATTCTTGTCCTGATCGGGATGTTCGTTATTGCAACGATATTACCGATCAATATGGGCGCGCTGGCCTTTGCCGCCGCATTTATCGTCGGCTCGCTGATCATGGGGATGTCTCCCAATGACATCTTTGCCGGCTTTCCGAGCGATTTGTTTCTCACGCTTGTGGGCATCACCTATCTGTTTGCCATTGCCCAGAACAACGGAACCATAGATTGGCTGGTCGAGCAGGCCGTCCGCATGGTGCGTGGACATATGGCGCTGATACCGTGGGTGATGTTCCTGGTCGCTGCGATCATCACCGGGTTTGGAGCACTCGGACCGGCGGCGGTAGCCATTCTTGCGCCAGTCGCTTTGCGCTTTGCCACGCAATACCGCATCAGTCCGGTCATGATGGGATTGATGGTCATTCATGGCGCGCAGGGTGGTGGGTTCTCCCCCATCAGCGTCTATGGCGGCATAACCAATCAGATCGTTGAAAAGGCTGGCTTGCCCTATGGTCCAACCTCGTTGTTCCTGTCCAGCCTGTTTTTCAACTTGGCGATTGCCGTTGTCGTCTTCTTTGTCTTTGGTGGTTGGAAAAGCCTGCGTGAACATGCAACGGCTACAGGGCCAGATCCTGATACACATACAGCCGGCGTATCACGCGCCATTGTTGGCCATGGCGGCACGCCTGCTTCTCCTGCCTATCACCGCAGTGATGTTTCGCCTTCCGGTGCACATATTCCGTCAAGCGAAGGCCTCACAAGCGAGCGCCTTATGACACTGGTGGGTCTGACAGCTCTCGCCATCGGCGCTCTTGTCTTCAAATTCAATGTTGGACTGGTCGCGATGACTGTGGCGGTTGCCTTGGCTCTGTTATCACCGAAGACGCAAAAAGCTGCGATTGATAAAGTGAGCTGGTCAACGGTGCTGTTGATCGCAGGTATCATCACCTATGTCGGGGTGCTTCAAAAGGCGGGGACGGTGGATTACGTTGCGTCAGGCATTTCGAGCTTAGGCATGCCGCTTCTTGCAGCACTATTATTGTGCTTTACGGGCGCAATCGTCTCCGCCTTTGCATCCTCAACAGCCCTGCTTGGCGCCATCATTCCGCTGGCTGTGCCATTTTTGATGCAAGGTCACATCAGCGCCATTGGCGTGGTTGCGGCAATCGCGATCTCGACGACGATTGTGGATACGAGCCCATTTTCAACAAATGGCGCTCTGGTCGTAGCCAATGCTCCAGAGGCCGAGCGTGAAAATGTTCTGCGTAAACTTCTGATCTACAGCGCGCTCATTGCCATTATCGGCCCTGTCATCGCCTGGCTCGTTCTCGTCGTTCCTGGCGCTGTGTAACGCGTAATATAATGCTCTATCAGGCCGCAACGGCCTGATAGAGTTATGACCTTTAGTTTTTCCGACTATTGTCCATTCTCTTGCCGTTCGCCGCGTCAAACAAATGGCTGGTTTTCGGATCAATTGCCACTTGAATAGTGTCACCCGGCTTTATCGACAAACGATCCCGGAAGAGACAGGAAATTTCCTGATCGCCAAGTTTGCCAACGACCATAATCTCCGAACCCGTTGGCTCTACCACCTCGACGTCGATCTTTATGCCCTTCTCAGCAATCTTCATATGTTCTGGCCGGATACCATAGATTGCCGAATTTTCGGTGGTGGGTGAAATGCCGCCCGGCAAAGGCAATTCGATACCATCCGGAGTGACGAAAATACCGGCTTTCACGTTGCCTTTGATGAAATTCATGGCAGGCGAACCGATAAAGCCCGCAACGAACAGATTGGCCGGATAGTCGTAAAGATCCAGCGGTGTTCCTACCTGCTCGACCAGCCCATCCTTCATCACGACAATCTTGTCGGCCATTGTCATGGCTTCGATCTGATCATGTGTCACATAGACGATGGTCGTTCCCAGACGTTGATGCAGACCCTTGATTTCACTGCGCATCTGGACACGCAGCTTTGCATCGAGATTGGAAAGCGGCTCATCGAACAGGAAAACCTGCGGATCGCGTACGATGGCGCGGCCCATGGCAACACGCTGGCGCTGACCACCGGAAAGCTGGCGCGGAAAGCGGTCCAGCAGCTTTTCAAGACCCAGGATTTCGGCCGCACGACCAACGCGGCTGGCTTTCTCCTCTTTAGGTGCCTTTTTGAGCATCAGAGCGAAGCCCATATTATCGGCAACGGTCATATGCGGATAAAGCGCATAATTCTGAAAGACCATTGCAATATCACGCTCTTTTGCAGGCAGATCATTGACCACACGTGAACCTATGGAAATCTCACCGCTGGTTATTTCTTCCAGTCCTGCAATCATCCGCAGCAATGTCGATTTACCGCATCCTGACGGGCCGACCAGAATGACGAATTCGCCATCATCAATATCAACCGAAACGCCGTGCATAACGTCGACGCTGCCATAGGTTTTTTTAACGTCCCTGATCGAAACCGTGGCCATTTAATACTCCGTTCGCATGTGTTAGCCGCCCTTGACGGCACCGGCAGTCAAACCGGCAATAATTTGACGTTGCGCAAAAACTGTCAGCAACAAAACAGGCAGCGTCACAACAAAAGCAGCGGCCGCCAGCGGACCCCAACTGACCTGCTCGAAAGACAACATGTTATAGACCGCCACCGGCAAGGTTCTCGTTTCACGGCTCGCCAGCACAATGCCGAAGACGAAATTGTTCCATGAGAAGATGACTGCCAAAATCAATGCGACGACCACTCCGGGCTTGGCAATCGGCAAAGCGACCATGCGGAACACCTGCCATGAGGTTGCCCCATCAATCATGGCAGCCTCTTCAAGCTCCATCGGCGTTGTCTCGAAATAGCCAATCATAATCCAGATGACAATCGGAACCGTCACCACAAGATGGATGATGATCTGCGGCCATAAGGTGCCAAGCAAACCTAGTGTCTGGAACAGAAGAAACAGCGGAATGAGGTATGATAGCCCCGGTGTCATGCGTGCAATCATGATGACAATTGCCGATTTGTCGGCACGCAACCGTGCAATCCCATAGCCAGCAGGCACACCGACAAGCAGCGCAAGCAAGGTCGCTGTTCCCGTTACCAATAGGCTATTCCAGAAGTAATGGAGGAAATCATTGGTGGCGAAAATATCGCTATAATTCGACCAGGCAAATTGCTCCGGAATGAAGATCGGCGGATAGGCTCCATTGTCGATTTCATATTTCAGCGACAGGGACAGCATCCACAGGAAGAAGAAGATTGCCGGCGATACGATCACGAAGACGATAAAAGCCGTGCCAAGAATTTTCAAAGGATTGCGACGTGCCATTTTCGTTCCTCAACTATTCCACTTTGTTCGCTGGCGCAGATAGAGCAGCGCGAGAGACATGGTGATGATTACAATGAAGAAAACGACGGCTATCGCAGAGCCATAACCAATGTCGTAATAGGCAAAGGCAACATTATAGAGATAGATGTTGATGGTCTCCGAGGCTGTCCCCGGACCGCCCTGCGTCATGGCGAAAATGATGTCGAAGCTTTTCAAAGCATCAATGGAGCGGATGATCACGGCGACCATCATGAATGGCAGGATCATCGGCAGCGTAATATAGCGAAACTTCTGCCAGCCATTTGCGCCATCAATCTCCGCACTCTCAAACGGATCGCGTGGCATCGCCGCAAGACCGCCCAGAACAATGAGCATAACCAGGGGCGTCCACTGCCAGGTTTCGACCAGCACGAGTGACGGTATCACCGTGTTCTGGTTGAAGATCCATTCCTGCGGGCCTATTCCGACAAGAGACAACAAATAATTGAGAACGCCGAGTTGCGGGTGGTACATCATCGTCCAAACCAGCGCGACTGCCACTGGCGTCGCCATCATCGGCATGACGAAAATACCGCGCAGCAGGCCGCGCATGGGAAGCTTGCTATCGAAAACCAGGGCGGCAATCGTACCCAGGATGAGCGGCGCGACAACCGACAAAACCGTGTAGAGCACAGTGTTGCTCATGGATTGCCAGAATCTGGTATCACCGGCGAGACGGACAAAATTTGCCATACCGACAAAGCTTTGCTCGCCGCCAAGATGCCATTCATTGACGCTCATCCACAATGTGAACGCCCAGGGGAATATGATGACCGCCCCAACAATGACCAATGCCGGAATGACGAATGGCCAATAACTGGGCGTGAGCCGGCTTTTGCCGGCCTTCGGCTTTGCTATGTCGGTTATCGGGACGGTCGCAGTCATAATACTTAGCCTTCGCTACGTGCGAGGATAGGCGCGAATTCTTCCGTCGCCCGCTTCATTTCGGTCGCCGGATCAGCGCCGCCAATAATATTGGTCAATCCGACCCCCATCACGTCACGGAACTCCGTCACGGGAACGATAACCGGAAGACATAATTGGCTGACTTTGGCCGACTCAGACAGGACCTTTGCCCATTCCTGAGGCATGGTAACGCCCTTTAGAACTTCAGGATCATTGACAATGGAATTACGGAAAGGAACGCCCGATCCGGACTGTAACAATCGAGCACCCATTTCTTTCGATATAGCCCACTGGCAATAAAGATAGGCGGCTTCCTTGTTCGCCGAACCCTCTGTTACGCCGATACCGTCACCAAAGGTTGGTGCAGCCTGGGCAGCTGGACCCTTCGGCATCAGGCCGTAACCGACTTTGCCAACAACGCGCGACTTTTTCGGATCTTCCAGTGGCGGAGCAAAACCAATGCCGTCCAGCCACATGGCAACCTTGCCCTGAAGGAAGCTCGACTGGCACTCTGCCCAGTTAAACCCGGTGACACCGGGAGGTGCCGATTTGGTCATCAAGCGCTGATAAAGCGTTGCCGCATCGATTGATTCCTGCGTCGCTGTTTCCAGCTTACCGTCTTCAACGGTGCTTTTGCCATAGCCAAGCATGAGGCTGGCCCAGACAGGCGTATTGGCGTTTTTCATTCCGCGCGCGACAAAACCATATACGCCATTATCGCGGTCGGTGAGCTTTTCAGCTGCTGCAACCAACTCTTCGAATGTTGTTGGATATTCGACACCCTTGGCGGCGAAAAGCTCCTTGTTCCAGTAGATCATCCAGTAATCCACCGAGAATGGAAGTCCGCCAAAGCGGCCATTCTTGTCCTTGGCGAAGGCGAGGCCAGCTTCTGCAAAATCGCTTTCGGTAAGGGAAGGCTCGGTGAGGCTTGGATCTTTCAGGAATGGCGTAAGATCGGCAAGCCAGCCACCCTTTTCGAATTGTCGTTTTTGAACATGGTAGCTGATATGGATGACATCAAAGCTTGGCTTGCCTGACGTCAGTTCGATAACGGCTTTCTGGCGCTGCTGCTGTTCTGGCGTCTGTTCCGAATTGACCTTGATGCCGGTCAGTTCTTCAAATTCTTTCTGATATTTTTGCAGGATATCGCCACGTGGGCTCTTGATCAGATTAACTTCAAGCGTTGTTCCAGCGAATTTTTTCCAGTCCACATTGGCAAAAGCGGGCTTGAGCCCGGCGAAACTCGCAGCGCCCAGCGCCGCTGTACCCGCCAGAAACTGCCGACGCGTCGGTTTGACAAAATTCATGCTCATGGTTTTCCTCCCTTTTGTGTTTCCGGCGGTGCAACTCCCATTGCGAAGCCGGTTTTTAGATTTTAAGAGCCAGATTTCTCGCATTATTGATATGAACCGCAATTGCATCCATTGCCGTTTGCGGATCGCGTGTCTCAATGGCCGCCAGAACTGCGAGATGCTCCCGCATGACCGGTATGACACGCCCTGTGATGCGGAAACGCTCCTGATTGATCAGCCGCATCTTGATAGCGTTGATCCGGTAGGCCCGCCCGATAATGCCATTGCCGAGCGAGTCGATGATCGTCTCATGCAAATTCCAGTCGATGGCTTGCGCACGCAATTCCAGCTCGGGTGTTTCCTGCCCTTGCAGCGCTTCCTCAAGCGTATCCTCGTGCTCTTTCCTCAGCCGCGCCAAAAGCTCATCCGATGCGGTGACCGCGAAAATGGCAACCGCTTCCTTTTCCATAAAAAGACGAAACTGGAATGCTTCCCGGATCAAATTAAGATCAATATGTGCGATCTGAATGCCGCGCTGCGGGATGGTCTTGACCAAGCCTTCCGCCTCAAGGCGAGGAACGAGCTCCCTGATAGCGCCCAAGGGCATGCCGGTCATTGCAACGAGCTGCCGTTGTGAAACGAATTGCCCCGGGCTGATGTCGCGCGCCAGCAGATGCTCCGTAAAGCTGACATAAGCTTTCTCCCGCAATCTTACCGGCTCGTCGCCATCATCCATCTGGACTACCCCTTTATTATGCTGCCGCAGATTTAAACAATCGATCCAAGGTTGAGATCAAACGTCCATAGTCTGAGTCGGACAAACTACGAAGCGGAGCCCGCGCCCTGCGCCAATTTTCATCGCCACTCTGGTGAGCAATAAGGGCCTTTACGGCCGGAATGACCGGAAATGCCACAATCTGGTTTACAGCCTCAACCACATCGGCATCATCCCGCCCCTCAAACACCATGGGCAAGAGCCGGTGGGCATAAATATTGGCAAGACCGGATATCGCCCCCTGCCCGCCCATCCGAACGCCCGCAGCCAATCCCCGCTCATCACCAATCAAGATGGCCAGATCATTGTGCTTTGCCAGCAGGGATTCGGTAAATGGCCAATTTCCCGATGAATCTTTGACGCCAGCAATCACGCCCGGGAAAGCCTCGCGCAAACGCGAAACCAGATCAACCGAGATCTCAACTGCCGTTACGGACGGAATATTGTAAAGGATGACGCCCCGTGCAGAACTGCCGATTTCGGCAAAAACTGCGGAGAACCAATTGAACAATCCATCATCGCTTATATTTTTGAAGTAAGACGGGGGCGCCAGCAAAACATTGCGGCAACCTGCGTCCAGCGCTTCAAGTGATTGCAGCGCTGCGTCTATGTAAGAATTTGCCATAACGCCGACAACAATTTGTCCCGGCGCTATATCGGACTTGAGAAAAGCGCCGAGCATTGCCGATCTTTCTTCATTGCTGATCGACGATCCCTCGCCCGTCGTGCCGAATAGTGTAACGCTGCTGCATCCATTTACCAGACAGTTCCTGGCATGGTTGATCGCCGCATCAATATCAATGCGCATGTCGGCATCAAAAGGCGTTGCCAATGCAGCTGAAAGTCCAAATCTCTCGAGTTTAGCCAAGTACCTTCTCCCCAGAACAGGAGTAGACACATACTAACATGTTAGTTGATAGTCAACCAGTAATCACTATCAATATGAGAGGTCATGCAAGCTGATTCATGTGGTCTGAGATAGAAAGGTCTGAACTTCCGCACGGGTTGGAGCACCTTGCCGCCCGCCGAATCGGGTGCATTTGATTGCGGCTGCCGCGCTTGCAAATTGCATAACCGCTTCGATTTGCCAGCCTTGCGCGAGCCCCCAGGCGAAAGCGCCATGGAAAACGTCGCCAGCGGCCAATGTATCAACAACCGGCACTTTGAACGCCTGCTGGCTACGAACGGTCCCGCTTACACTATCAAACCAGAAAGAACCTTTGTTTCCGCCGGTAACTGCGATGAAAGCACCCGCTCGACCATAGCGCGCAGCCAGCGCTATGACTGCGCTTTCCAGATCGCTTTCACCCGTAACCAGCTCTGCTGCCGGTTCCGAAGCAACGATATGGGTGGCGAGCGGAAGGAGCATTTCCAGCGTTTCAAGGGGTGCAGTATCGGCATCCAGCACGGCGTGAACACCAGCAGATTGCGCAGTTTTTAACGCCAGTGCAGCACCCAAGGGCCAACGAACATCTGTCATGACGACATCGAAGGTCTCACGGGAAAGAGGCGGCAAAACATCTGGCGTTGCCAGCAAAGCCGGATCGTAAAACGGTACGATCATTCTCTCCCCATCCTGATCCACAAAAATTGATGAAAAGGCTGAGCGAGCGCCCGCAATCCGGCGCACGTGGGTGCAATCCACCCCTTCTGATTCAAGCTCAGCGACAATACGATCACCAACAGCGTCTTGCCCCGCTGATGCCCAGAGCGAGACGTTTCCGCCAAGCCGGGCAATGCTCGCAGCAGCGCTTGATGCCATGCCGGCAGCCACTTCAACTGCTTGGGTCGGGATATATTTGCCGGGACCAGGGGGCAGTTGCTCCAACTGGAAAATCGTATCCAAAGTCAGAGCGCCGACGCAGAGTATTCGAGGCATTTCTTCATCACCACATTAATTGCTTACGCTGAGTGACGTGCAAAGGAAAAGACGCCTTCGTCAAGCCAGCAATGGGATTGTTTCGCGCTCAATGCTATTTTTGGATAAGAAAACCTGTCTAACCCGGCTTTGCAGCTGTTATTATTGATAAGTGGGCGATCAAGGCGGCTCCTTAGGCAGAATTGGTTCAACGTTGCTTTGCAGCAACGGATCAGAATCCAAATCTACTTCCCACAAAAAAATGAAACAACAGCTCTCGTCATAAACCTGTTGTGTAGCTAAGGTAGAGCCAAGCCAGAACTGCACGGGGAACGCAGAATGGAAAAAACGAGCAATATCTCGGAATATGAAGACCTGAACGAGGATGATGAATCCGCTTGGTCATGTAACTCATGTCCAATCAGATATCTGACAGTCTTGGGTGTGGGTGTCGCCCTTGCAGTATTGCTGGCTAATCTCTGCAGTACATTCTGATACACGCTAAGCTGGATTGCTGAATTCGCGGAGCAACTCCTGACGAAATCCATCCATAGGCTCCGCATGCTGATTTCCCGGGGTCATGCCCGGATTCCATTTTTTCGGATCGAGCCTTTCCAGTAAAGCTGGATCATCGGAAACGATGTGAACAGGCACCGCGTGAGAAGCACCATTTCCCGTGATAATCGGCGCCGGTTGATGATCACCAAGCAATATGAAAACTGTATTGCTTCCATACTTTGCCATGTAAGACCCCAATATTTCGAGCGCATAGTCGATCGAACTCGCATATTGCGTCCGAACCCGCTCCTGATCCTGCCAGACAACTTCCGGCGCATCGCCCGCAACCGCCTGTTCATTGAAGATCAACCCATCGCCGATTGCAGACCAATCAATCAATTTTGGGATCGGGGTCCAAGGTGCATGACTGGAAATAAGCGCGATCTCAGCCATGACAGGGCTGTGTGGACCGGCACGCTCAAATTTCTGAAAGGCTGAAAGTGTGTATTGATCCGGCATGGTCACCCAATTGAATGGCTTGCCATGATAGCCGAGATTATTTGCAGCATAGACCTTGTCATAGCGGAAATAATCGCTTTCCGGCCAATCCATCGTAATGGCTGGCATCACGGCGACACTGCGCCAACCTGCCTGCTTAAAGAGCAAATTCAAACTTGGCCGCTCACTGGCGATCAGTTGGTCATAACGTTGCTGGCTGTCGACCCAAACACCGGACAGCAACGTTCCGTGGGCGAGCCAGCTCAACCCACCCGATGTTGGTGACACCAGCCAACTGCTCCTCGACGTCAATCCCGCAGCCGAAATCTGCTGCTCAACCTGTGCCAATCGCTTTTCTGTCAGCTTCGAGTAATTCGGATCGCGTATTACGCTTTCACCATAGGACTCAATGAAGATTACAACTACGTCCTTGCCCTTCAATGCCTCAAAGCGCCCATTTTGCGGAATATCCGCTATGGGATCGCTGCCGAGCAAAGCTGCAAATTCGTGCCTGTCCCTCCAAGATTTTTCGACAAGCGCGACACGATCTACGATCAGCTTTATCGTTCGTGTTTCGATGAACTTATTGTTCGGATGATATGAGGCAATAGCGGGAATCACCAGCAGACATAGGCCTGATACGAGCGCCATCGGGCGGCGGCCACCTGCTGATTGGAACGCACCTAATGACCAATAAACAAGAGCGATGGTCAATATCAGGCAGAACAAAGTAGCAGACACCAGGAAAAAAGCCTGAATCGCTCCCAATGTTGCGTTAAGCACAATCCAGCCGTCAAAAAATAGTTTTGCATCAAACAACGGGTTAAATTGGCGTGAAAAAGCCGTATAAGTTGCCATGTCTGCGAGTTTAAGCACCAGCACCGATGCCAAAATCATTGTAACCGCCAACCGGGCAGACTGGAAATATTTGCCTCGCGTGGCGGTCAATAAAAGGACAACGCCCAACAATTCGATTGGCAGTTTGATGAAGTGCTCCACGCCCAAATTTGCGGGATTGTCGGGCAAGTTTAATATGAGCAGGAGGCCGGCAATTGCGAACACCATCCGGAGCCGCTCCGCAGCTTTGTACATGAACCCGATAATCGTGCGATACTTCATAAATTCAATACGAGCCTTCCTCTTATGCAGGTGTCCAGCCACGACCATCTTGATTGAGGGCGATACTGGCTCATGACGTCCGGCAAATATAGAAATTTTTTCACACCGATATTTGGCATAATATTGTTGGTGACGGTGTTTTCCGTATCTAACACGGATGCAATCCTTGCCAGCCTGGGCAATGCAAGGCTGGAACTCGTTTTTCTCGGACTCTGCCTCATACAAATCCAGATAATATTGTCTGCGCTTCGTTGGTGCTATACGGCGGCTCAATTGGATCATCCGCTTCCACCAGCCAGCGCCATCGCTGACTATTACCTTGGATCATTCCTGAATATGGTGCTGCCCGGCGGCGTTGTGGGCGACATGATGCGCGCCGCACGCAGCCGTTCGGCAGACAGGAAATGGAGCATCCCGGTTCTGGCGGTTCTGCTGGAACGATTTGCGGGACAAATCGCGTTGTTTTTCGTAGGCGGATTAGGTTTCATCCTATGGCCTTTCCTTGATGCAGAGTTGAGACCGTCCGAGGCGTTGGCATTGGTGCTTGCGGCTATTGGCGTTTTGATTGTCATAGCCGCCGTTTCGTTGCTGATATGGCTTTCCGGATCATTGTGGTGGCGCAATTTCATTCGCAAAATCGGCCGAAGTATCACCGTCTGCTATGGTCTTCCCTATGCGTGGCTGGTTCAGGGTGTTCTCAGCCTGACGATCGTCATCAGCTATATTGCAGTCTTTGCCATGGCATCTGTCGCTATCGGCGCTCCACTACCGCTTATCGGTTTGATTACAGCAATCCCGCTGTGCCTTTTAACCATGGTTTTTCCTATAACGGTCGGTGGCTGGGGAACACGGGAGGCAGCCGCAGCTGTCCTATGGCCACTACTCGGATTGACTGGCGATCAAGGCATTGCTGCAAGTGTTTTATATGGTGCAATTGTAACATTGGGAACTTTGCCCGGTCTGGCATTGTTCATCTGGTCGACCTCTCGACGAAGGTAGAGGGCGCTTGCGCCTGCAGGAATAGATGCAAAACATCGCAACCGAAAGAGTAGCTCAACGCTGCAAGGCTAAGCGCTGCAATTGCCGTTGAAATGGGCGGTTGAATGGCCGGCAAAAGAATTATGCCAAGAGAAACTATCTGTAACACGCAAATTGCCTGCCTTCTCAGCGAAGGCATCAGCGCTCCCCGAAGCCGGCCATCCAAATATTGTGCCGCAACAAACACATAGCGCATGCCGCCAATTATCATGACCCACCAGCCTGCCTTGCCGAACAAGAATGCCAGGATTGACAGGCAAAGGATCAGCGCCGCATCGACTTCCATATCGTAGCGCGCGCCGAATTCGGAGTTCATGCGGGAGCGGCGAGCAATGTAGCCGTCAATTCCATCGAGACATAATGCGACAGCGGCAATGCCAAGCAATGCTAGGATCATCCTTGATTCCATCAGCCACTCCGCTTCAAACAAAGCCCCGCCTATCAAACAGCTTATCCCTGCTCTTATGGTGGTTATGGCATTGGCCGCACCAAAATGCGCGTAAGGGTGAGTTTTCAATTTGGTCAGTACAAGCGTGCCGGAAAAGACATAAGCAGCAATGGCAAACAGACAAAAAGTCCAGTCGAGATCACTGTTGAACACTAACCAGATGGAGGTTCCAGCCACGAAGCTTCCAACGAGCATCAGGGTGATAATCGTGCTTCTCAGAAGTTGCGGAAATTGCGCAGGGTTGACGCTGTGTGCCACGCCTAATGTCTTGGGAAGCTTGTCGTTTCCGTGATAGGTCTTCTGAAAACTGTCTTCCGATAAGATTGTCATTATACGCTCCGCACTCAGCATTAGCTGACTACGATTAATCTGCAACATCAGGGCAAATTTAAAACCTTCAATAAAAAGTGACGATCTGGCGGTTACAGCCTTTTATCCGGCACTGCGAATGACTAATTTGAGCGGACACAGAGGGATGGACAAGCACCATGAAGCAAGACTGCCCACACGGAACGTCCCGTGCTTTATGGATTGAACGACAGGGCATTTGCGCATTTCGAACCGAAATATTGCCACCGATGAAGAGCGACGAAGTGCTCGTACAAGCGCGTTTTGGCGCGATAAGCCGTGGTACGGAGTCGCTTGTGTTCAATGGTCAGGTGCCGACAAGTGAATATCAGAATATGACCTGCCCGCACCAGGAAGGGTCGTTCGCCTTTCCCATAAAATATGGATATTCCATCGTTGGCGATGTTCAAGATGGGCCAAAGGAATTGCTCGGTCGTACGGTGTTTTGTCTCCACCCACACCAAACGCATTTTTTGGCAAAGTCAGCGGACATACATGTTATTCCGCACACTGTACCTGCCGAACGGGCTGTGCTCGCAGCCAATATGGAAACTGCTCTCAACATAATCTGGGATGCCGGAATTTTGCCGGGAGATCGCGTCGCCATATTTGGCGGCGGTGTCGTTGGCATGCTTGCTGCTTATCTTGCCACTGGAATTATTGGAACTGAAACCACGCTCCTCGACATAAATCCCAAGCGAAAGACGGTCGCTACGAACCTTGGAATAACTTTCGCTTCCCCCGATGCCGCGCCCCGCGATTGCGATGCCGTGATCAACGCTTCTGCCTCTTCTTCCGCTCTTAACCAAGCACTTGAATGCGCTGGATATGAAGGGCAAATTGTGGAAGCCAGCTGGTATGGCGACAAAAAAGTCGAGATCAATCTCGGAAGGCAATTCCACTCCAAGCGTCTTTCCATTACCAGCTCTCAAGTTGGTGGCATCAGCAATACACGGCGATCGCGCTGGACCTTTGCAAGGCGTCTCAATGCTGCAATGTCGCTGCTAACAGATCACAGATTCGACGCGTTGTTCTCAGGAGAAACTGCGTTCGATGCGCTTGATCGAAATTATGCCGAAATTATCGCCTCGCCTTCCACCCTTTGTCATCGCATCGTCTACTGAACTTTCCAGAAGGAATATCCATGTTTGCCATTGAAGTTCGCGATCACATTATGATTGCTCATAGTCTGCCGCGACCGGTTTTCGGCCCGGCTCAAGCAATGCATGGTGCAACATTCGTTGTTGATGCTGCATTTTTTACCAAGGAACTGGATGAGGATGGTCTGGCAGTCGATATCGGATTGGCCACGTCGGTATTGTCAAAGATTTTGAAGCCTCTCAACTATCAGAACCTTGACGAAATGGAGGTCTTTTCCGGCAAGATTACAACGACCGAGGTTCTAGCAAAACATATATTCGACCAGCTTTCAGTGGCAGTTCAATCGGGAGAATTCGGCAAAGGAAGTGCGCGTATCTGCAAGATTCGAGTGCTTCTCAATGAGTCGCATGTCGCTCGCGGATGGTATGAGGCAGAGCTTTGACCCGTTCGGTCCATTTTGCCTATCCAGGCGATCTTGAGGCAAAGACCGGCGGCTACGGCTATGATCGCCAGATAATTTCGCAATTGCAAAAGCTTGGATGGCAGGTCAACCCCGTTCCACTTGGGGACAGCTTTCCTTTTCCGAGTAATGAAACGCTTCGGCAGGCTGAAGAGACCCTCGGCGCATTGGCAAAAGACGCGCTCGTGATGATCGATGGTTTGGCCTATGGCACTTTCGACCGGATTGCCTCGCGACTGGCAACGAAACTCAATCTAGTGGCGCTCGTCCATCACCCGCTTGCGTCCGAAGGCAATATGCCGCCGCAAAAACAGATCTCACTCATGAAATCTGAGCGAGACGCTTTAGCTTATGCGAAAAGCGTAGTGGTAACGTCCTCGGCGACGCGACAGCAACTTGTCAGCGATTACGACGTTCCCGTTGATCGCATCGTGGTCGCAATACCCGGCACAGAACGGGGCATTCATGCGAAACGAAACTCCGAAATTCCGCAAATTTTGAGTGTCGGTTCCCTGATACCGCGCAAGGGTCATGACGTGCTTATAGGCGCATTGGCGAAAATTGCGGACCTTGTTTGGGAATGCAAAATTATTGGCAGCCGGACCATGGATGTTGTCTATGACGCGGCGCTCCAACAGCAGATAATTGACAACCAGCTTACAGATCGAATTATCTTGGCCGGACAGATCGATGACACGCGTAGCGAACTGGCACGTGCTGATATTTTCGCGCTGGCAAGCCGCTATGAAGGCTACGGCATGGTCTTTGCCGAGGCTTTGTCGCATGGCCTTCCCATCATTGCCTGCCATGCCGGTTCTGTACCGGACGTTGTGCCCAGCGATGCTGGTATACTCGTGCCTGCAGACGATCCTGACGCATTTGCTGATGCTTTGAGGCTGGTGCTCAAAGATAAGGAACTGTCAGATCAAATGGCAGAGGCTGCATACGGCCATGGCAAAACACTGCCCGAATGGGCCGACACCGCAAAATTGATCTCGGCAGCACTGATAAAGGCGGCGGATGAGCGGATTTGATCTCAACTGGCTCGATCTGCGCGAGCCTTTGGACCAACAGGCTCGTGATCAAACCTTGCTGAAAAAAGCCGCGAGATTTGTTCAAAGTGCAGAGCGGCGAACAATACTGGACCTTGGCAGCGGGACAGGATCGACCTTTCGTGCCATGGCGCCATACGCACCTGGCGCCCAATGGCGCCTGATCGATCTTGACGAAAAATTATTGCAGGAAGCCGCCCGGCGTCACGCACAAGACAACAACGTTGCGTATCAGCATTGCAACCTGAACGATCTGGCATCGCTGTCGCTTGACGAAGCCGATCTTGTCAGTGCCTCAGCGCTCTTTGATCTATGTTCACAAGAATTCGTAGACGATCTGGCTGACCGCCTCGTCAAATTCAGAAGTGGGCTATACGCCGCCTTGAATTACACGGGAGAGATTGTTTTCAGCGTTTCTCATACCGATGACGAACTGATGGTCCGGTCATTCAATCATCACCAAAATTCAGACAAGGGATTTGGCCCTGCCCTCGGTCCTCGCTCGACACACGCTCTTGCAGCGGCGCTCAGCAGGTCGGGCTACAGTGTAGAGATTGCACAAAGCGATTGGCTTATCGACAAAACTGCCATCGAACTACACCGACTATTCGTCGATGGAATGGCCTCTGCAGTCGCCGAGACCGGCATGGTAGGCCTGACCAAAATCAACCAATGGCGTGAATTCCGTGTCGCACAAACGACGACAGCAAAATGTTGTGTCGGGCATTCCGATGTGCTTGCGCTGCCTCAAAGCATGCGCTGAAAAACATCGTCTTTGCGGATCATTCGATGGAAAAGCGCGCCCGCAATATGAAGGGCGACAAGTATCAGAATTAACCACGCGGTCGCCGCATGGATCACACTAAAAACAGGGGCGATCTGCGGCTCGCGGCCGATTGGACTCCACACCGGAAGAAACCCAAACCAACGGAGCGGAAAGCCGTGCGCATTGGTGGCAAGAAAACCACTGATGGGCATGAGGATCAGCGCAAAGTATAATAACCAATGAACAATTGCTGATACTGTGCCCGTCCAATCTGTCTCGTGCGCGGGTCGGCCCTGGATCAACCGTATTCCCAACCGCAGCAGCATGAGCCAAAGCACCAGAAACCCGAAGGATTCATGCAGAAGGTAGAAGTCGAGTTTTACATCATCCTTGAAATATTTGAGTAGCAAACCGAGAGGCCATACTGCGAAGACCAGCATCGCAATAAGCCAATGAAGAATACGAAATGATGCGCTAAAACCTTGCGATTCTGTCAGGTGATGTTCCCGTCCTTAACGTTATGATCGGTCATAAGGATGATGCAGCAAACTGATGACGACTGCAATCAGCCGATAAGCCTATATGGGTAGACGCCCGTCTTCCTTAAGCGTTTCCAGAACGATCGCCGTCTTTACATTCTGCACCGATTCATGAGGCAGCAACACTTCATTGACGAATGCTGACAATGCCCGCAAGTCCGGCGTGACGACCTTAATGAAATAATCCATCTCACCGGTCAGCGCGTGGGCTTCCATCACTTGCGGCAGCCTGGAAATAAGATCAGAGAAGCGCCGGGCATTGTCACGATTATGCGTGGCAAGCGTAACTGAAATTATGTTGACGATCCCAAGCCCAAGTTTTTCACGATCAATTTCAGCGCGATACCCACGAATAAATCCTTCCTCCTCCAGCCGCGTTCGTCGGCGTGAACATTGCGAGGGAGACAGATTAATTCTCTCCGACAATTCATTATTCGTGAGTCTCCCGTCCTCCTGAAGGCAGGAGAGTATTTTGCGGTCTGCAGTATCAATATGTTCCAATCATGCACCATTTTTAGTTAGTATGCACATATCTTGCATATCATAGCCTATTCAAGCGTAAAAATGCAAACACATTGCGGGTGATTTGCGCGATAATCCCCGCAACAAATGGAGGATAAAATGGGTCCGTTTCCGCACGATGCGCCAAAGGCAACAATCAGCAATGAAAACCCGGCTGGAACAGACGGGTTTGAGTTTGTGGAGTTTGCACATCCGGAACCTGAAAAGCTCGAAGAGCTGTTCACACGCATGGGCTATATGCCTGTTGCCCGGCATAAAACCAAGAACATCACCGTCTGGCGTCAGGGCGATATCAACTATCTGCTGAATGCAGAGCCCGGATCACACGCCATGAAATTTGTCGAAGAACATGGCCCCTGCGCGCCCTCCATGGCTTGGCGCGTGGTCAATGCACAGCACGCCTTTGATCATGCGGTCGCGAAGGGCGCTACTCCTTATGAAGGAGACGACAAGACAATTGACGTGCCAGCCATTGTCGGCATTGGCGGTTCGATGCTCTATTTTGTCGACACTTATGGGGAAAGCGGCTCGGTCTACGATGCGGAGTTTAACTGGCTGGATGAGCGCGATCCAAAACCGGAAGGCGTTGGTTTTTATTATCTCGATCACCTGACCCATAATGTCTATCGCGGCAATATGGATAAGTGGTGGGCGTTCTATCGCGAGCTTTTCGGCTTCAAACAAATTCATTTTTTCGACATAGCCGGTAAGTTTACCGGCCTTGTCTCGCGGGCGATCACGTCACCTTGCGGTAAAATCCGTATTCCATTGAATGAATCAACCGACGACAAAAGCCAGATTGAGGAATACTTACGCAAATATAAGGGCGAAGGCATCCAGCATATCGCTGTTGGCACGGAAGCAATTTATGACGCTACGGACCGGCTCGACCAGAATGGCTTGAAGTTCATGCCGGGCCCACCGGATACTTACTACGAAAAATCGCATGAACGCGTGAACGGCCATGATGAACCATTGGACCGGATGAGAAAGCACGGCATCCTCATCGACGGCGAAGGCGTTGTCGATGGCGGCATGACAAAGATATTGCTGCAAATATTCTCTAAAACAGTGATCGGTCCGATCTTCTTCGAGTTCATCCAGCGCAAGGGTGATGAAGGTTTTGGCGAAGGCAATTTCCGGGCGCTTTTCGAATCGATCGAGGAGGACCAGATCCGGCGCGGCGTCATCAAGATGGACGCCGCCGAATAGCCGCGCCTATTTCACCTGATCAGGATGCGCGCCAGCAAAAGCCGGTAATGCACCGCAGCGTCCGGCAATCTCGTTAATGCGTACGAGATTGCCTATATCTGCTCCCCAGCGTTTTGCATTATAAACCTGGGGCACAAGGCAGAAATCGGCCATTCCGGGTTTGTCACCATGGCAGAACATGCCAGTTTCCGAATGGTCGAGCATCCGTTCAAACGAGGTCAGCCCCTCGGAAATGAACTTTCGCATCCAGCTCATACGCGCGTCATCGCCGCCGCCGGTTAAAGATACAATGTGCGCAGCGACGTTCATGTTACAAACCGGATGGATTTCCATGGCAATTGCGTAAGACAAGGCGCGAACGCGCTGCCGCCCCAACGCATTGGCGGGGAGAAACCCGGCTTCCGGGAAAATCTCGTTCAAATATTCGATGATAGCCAGCGATTGGGTAAACGTGTGACCGTCCAGAACCAATGTGGGCACCAGTCCTTGAGGGTTCCGGCTCAGGTTTTCAGCGCTCTTATGTTCAGCCTGAAGCAAATCAACCGAAATTCTTGTGTAAGGAATTCCGAGGCTGTTGAGGGCAATGCGAACACGGTAACTGGCCGATGAGCGCCAATAATCGTAAAGCGTTGCCTCAGCGCTCATACTTTTCGACCTTTTGCTCGATTGCCCCAAAAATGGAATGCCCATGACTATCGCGCATTTCGATGCGGACAATATCGCCAAATCGCATGAACGGCGTTTGTGGCGTTCCGCTATTGATGGTTTCAATCATGCGGACCTCTGCGATGCATGAATATCCGGCACCACCTTCATCGACCGATTTCCCCGGACCGCCGTCGAGCTTGTTTGATACGGTACCCGAACCAATGATTGCGCCGGCAGATAATGCTCTCGTCTTTGCGGCATGAGCAATCAATTTTGGAAAATCGAATGTCATGTCGATCCCGGCATTTGCGCGGCCAAAGGGCTTGCCGTTCAGATCAACGCTCAGCGGCAGATGCACTTTGCCCCCATCCCAGGCATCGCCCAATTCATCCGGCGTCACCGCTACGGGAGAAAAGGCAGAGGAGGGCTTTGACTGAAAGAAGCCAAATCCTTTGCCCAGTTCAGCCGGTATCAGCCCCCGCAAACTGACGTCATTGACTAACATCAAAAGGCGAATTGCATCACGCGCTTCATCAATGGTTGCACCCATGGGCACGTCATCAACGATGACTGCAACCTCACCCTCCATGTCGATACCATAGGCCTCATCCGCCATGCGAATTGGATCCCGAGGGCTGAGAAAGCTGTCCGATCCGCCTTGATACATGAGCGGATCGGTCCAAAAACTTTCCGGCATTTCTGCAGAGCGAGCC
This sequence comes from Phyllobacterium sp. CCNWLW183, assembly GCF_037203775.1. Taxonomy (NCBI): domain Bacteria; kingdom Pseudomonadati; phylum Pseudomonadota; class Alphaproteobacteria; order Hyphomicrobiales; family Phyllobacteriaceae; genus Phyllobacterium; species Phyllobacterium sp. CCNWLW183. The sequence goes on from NZ_JBBCBN010000005.1 coordinate 262,336, forward strand.
TTCCGGACCAGTTCAACATGATTGACGTAGGCTGAGCCATCCGCCCATTGATAGGCACGAGGCAGCGGGGATAATGCCTCATGCTCATGGAATCTTATCGTTGGCACTGCGCCATGATCCAAACTTGTAGCGAGCGCTTGCAGATGCGGGGCAATTCGCGCCCAATCATCCAGTGCCGCTTGCAATGTCGGAGCGAGAAAGGAAGCGTCAGTATAATACGCCAAATCCTTTGACACGAGAACGAGTTTGCCATCCCGCGTGCCATTATTGATTGATGCCAATTTCATTCCGACCAATCCCCTTCAGGTGTCCCGTTGAAGCGCTTTTTAAGCCCCGACCAGCAATCGGCATAATTATCCTGCAGCGTTTCCAATTCTGCGGCAAAACGCGTGAGATGCTGCGGGAACCGGGTTTCGAACATGAATGCCATGGTGTTCTCCAACCGCTGCGGTTTCAACTCGACGGTGGATGCCTTGTTAAAGCCCATGGCGTCCGGCCCATGCGCCAACATCATATTATGCAAGCTCATGCCACCCGCTACAAACCCCTCTTCCTTCGCATCATATTGCCCATAAATAAGCCCCATGAATTCCGACATTATATTCCGATGGTACCAAGGGGGACGGAAACTATGTTCCGCGACAAGCCAACGTGGGGGGAATATTACAAAATCAACATTCGCCGTTCCCTCTTCACCGGAAGGCGCTGTCAGCACGGTAAAGATGGATGGGTCCGGGTGATCAAATAGAATTGCACCAACGGGCGAAAAGGTGCGCAGATCATATTTATATGGCGCGTAGTTTCCGTGCCACGCTACGACATCCAGCGGAGAATGACCAAGCAATGTTTCGTAGAATTTGCCGCACCATTTTACATGCAGGCGGCACGGTGTTTCTTTCTCTTCGAAAGCGGCAATCGGTGTTTTAAAATCCCGTGGATTGGCGAGACAATTGGCGCCGATAGGTCCGCGATCCGGCAGTGAAAACTTTGCGCCATAATTTTCGCAAATATAGCCGCGCGCTTCACCGTCGAGTGCGGCAACCTTGAACATCATACCGCGGGGAATGATACAGATTTCGCTCGGTTCTATTTCTATAATGCCCATTTCCGTAAAGATGCTCAGCATTCCCTGCTCGGGTACGAGCAATAATTCTCCATCGGCATTGAAAAAATAATCATCCACCATGTCTTGATTGAAGGCGTAGACATGTGCGGCCATACCCGCCTGCCCATGAACATCGCCCGCCGTTGTCATGGTGCGAATGCTATCGATAAAGTTTACGGCGCTTTCCGGCATCGGTGTCGGGTTCCAACGCAACTGGCCGATCGGCAGTTCATGATCATCAAGGTTGGGAGCTGTCTTCCAATGCTCGCGCTTTGCCGGCGTGAACCGGCCACTATGCTTGACAGAGGGGCGAATGCGATAAAGCCAGGAGCGCTCATTGATGCCCCTCGGCGCAGTGAATGGAGAACCGGACAATTGCTCTGCATAAAGACCATAAGCGCAACGTTGTGGTGAGTTTTGTCCTTGAGGCAGTGCCCCGGCAAGCGATTCTGTTTCAAAATCATTTCCGAAGCCGGGCATGTAACTAAGGGTCATGTTGAACCTCCATCAATTTAGTTGCATTTGTGACGATATTTTTTGTAACTATCAATCACAAAGAGGCTTTTTGCTCATGACGAATAAAGTAGTGGACCGCATTCCCCTCATTCTGGAGGAGTTTACACCGTACAGGCTGAATAAAGCTGCAGAGACGATCAGCAGACGTTTCTCCAGCCAGTACCGTGAACAATATGGCCTAACGCGCCCCGAATGGCGCACATTGGCGACACTTGGCCAATTTGGGGCTCAAACTGCCACTGCTATCGGGCTGCATTCTTCAATGCATAAAACAAAAGTCAGTCGCGCGGTTTTCTCTCTTGAGCAACGCCGTTGGCTGAAGCGCCGCCGGGATGAGGTTGATCGGCGAACCGAACATCTGGAACTCACCGCTGCCGGCCTCAAAGCCTATGAGCATTTGGCCAAGCTCGCTTACGATTTTGAGGCCGACTTGTTTGCCAGACTGGGCGAGCACGGAACGCGCGACTTGAAAGCCGGGCTCACCGCGCTCGAAACATATTACGGGCAATATGCGGCAGTCACTTCGACCGATGATGACTAAAGCGTCGTCAGGTCCACCCCTCGCGTCTCACGTGACAAAAGCACGCAAATAATGCCGGGAATTACCATCACTGCTGCATAGATAATGACTGCATGCGGCGATCCTGTTGCGTTAAGCAAGAGGGTTGCAATCAAGGGCGCAACAGAGCCACCAACCACCGAGGCGACCTGATAACTGATCGACATGGCTGAGTAGCGAACATGCGTCGGAAACAACTCGGTAAAAAACGGAGCCATGCTTCCAACTATAATCCCGTGGAATGTGAGCGTTAGCAGCGTTGCCATCAATACTGTTTGCGGATCGGCACCATGCGGCAGACTGAAAAGATAAGCGCCTGCGGCCAGGCCGCCCAGTAGGCCGATAAACATCAAGGGCTTGCGTCCAAACAAATCCGACGCATATGCCGCGACCATAATCACGATGACTTCAGCAACAGATCCCCAGAACAGGGCTCCAACGCCAACTGATCGCGCTAAACCAAGAAACTGAACCGTCAGCACCAGGAAGAATGTCGTGAACAGGTAAAACAATGTGTTCTCGGCCGTCTTGACCAGAAAGACCTGTCCCATTGGTTTGCTAAAGTGCTTGAATGCTTCGGAAAAAGGCGCAGCCGGTATCGTCTTTCGCTTTTCGACGAGTTCGATGAAAGCAGGAGATTCTTCGACCCGGCGGCGCATCCAGAAACCCAGAATGACCAGCACGATCGAGAAGAGGAAGGGCAGCCGCCAAGCCCAATCGATAAAAGCCTGCTCGCCAAAACGTATCGTGAGGAAGCTTATCGTGGCTGCCGCCAGCACATTGGCAGCAGGACCACCAACCATGGGAAAGCTTGTCCAGAACCCGCGCTGTTTGCCGGGCATCGATTCAGCAACGATCAACAAGGCACCCGTTGCCTCGCCACCCACTGCGACACCTTGCACGATACGCAGCGCAACCAGCAAGACCGGCGCCAGAACGCCAACTGACGCATAGGTCGGCAGAAGACCCATGGCGAAAGTTGCTCCGCCCATCATGGCAAGACTTACAACCAGCGCGTTTTTGCGTCCTATGCGATCCCCAAGAACTCCGAAGATTATGCCACCCAGCGGGCGGGCGATAAAACCTATGGCAAAAGTGCTGAGGCCGAGCAAAACCCCTATCATTGGGTCAGCTGTCGGAAAGAATGCCTTGTCAAAAACCAGCACCGCGCAGGTGGCAAAGATAAAGAAATCGTACCATTCAATAATGGTGCCTACAGAACTGGCAAACAGAAGCCGCGCCCGTTTTCCGAAATTATTTTGGTGCATTCTACCCTCCCGATAGCGTTAAAGCGGGAGGGTTCTAACGGCTCATTTTGTAACCATCAACGCAGCTGCATCTGTGAATACACTCACAAAACAAGCCGAAACTTGGCAAATCCCTCGGCACCATCTCCGGCATCCTCGATCTTGACGCTTTTCAGATCGCCAAGGAATTGTTTCGCCTTGGGGCCGCTTTCGAAGGTGACCGTGGTGCCGGGAAGCGCTTTGAATGTCCAATTGGCATCCGCTGACGGATTGATCGTCCCCTCTTCAACGATATAACGCACAATGACATCGCGGTTTGTGTCCGGGGCTACAAAGATCACCTTATCTGCAGCAATCTCGGGGAACTTTCCGCCTCCGCCTGCGCGATAATTATTCGTGACGACAACAAATTTCTGCGCCGGATCAATTGGCTTGCCGTCAAATTGAAGGTTCTGGATACGGTTGGCTTGCGGATTGACCGGCAAGCCATCATTGTCAAACTTGCGTTCCTGCGACAAATCGATTTCATAAGTAACGCCGTCGATAATATCGAAGTTGTAAGACGGAAAGTTCGCATTGAGCAGGGCCGCATCCTTCGATCCTGCCGGTATGTGATTGAACATGCCCGCCGACATTTCCAACCAGTTTTTGACTTGCTCGCCAGTGATTGCCACCGCCTGCACCGTGTTGGGATAAAGATAGAGATCAGCGACATTCTTGATCGCGATATCTCCGGCAGGAACATCGGTATAGTAGTCTGCACCACCACGCCCGCCTGCCTTGAATGGGGCGGCAGCTGATAAAACGGGCAGGTCCTTATACTCCGTTTCCTTGAGCATCTGCTTTATGTACCAGGTCTGCGCCTGAGATACGACTTGAACCGAAGGATCATCGGCAACCAAGGCAAAATAGGAATAGAGCGGAGCGGAGGTTTTACCCACCGGGGTGCGAACGTAATTCAGCGTTGCTTCATGTTCTGCTTTGGCTGCATCAATAACTTCGGCCTTATCGGCAACATCCGCCACAACCTTCTTCGCCTCATCGCGATGGTAAATTGGACGAGCCTCCGCAGTAAAATCAACAATCCGCCAGCGTTGGCCGTCCTTTTCAAGCAGCAGGTCGATCAGCCCAAGATGCGAACCCCAGAAACCCGCCATTACAGCCGGTTTTCCAGACAATGTTCCCTTAATTGGATCAACACCGGCAATACCGTCCCAGCTTTTCGGGCCCGGAAAAACCAGATGCTGGTGCCCGGTAAAAATTGCGTCGATGCCTTCCACGCCCGCGAGGTGGAGTGAGGCATTTTCCATGCGATCGGCGAGAGGTGCCCCATCGATGCCGGAGTGAGATAACGCAACGATAATATCGACACCCTCTTCCTTCATCGCGGGCACCCAAGCTTTTGCGGCTTCAACGATATCGCGCGTTTGAGCCTTTCCTTCGAGGTTTTTGACATCCCACAACATGATTTGAGGAGGCACAAAACCGATAAATCCGATCTTTATCGGAGTTTCTGCGCCAGAACCGTCCTTGATAATCTTTTCAATGATGACATAGGGCTTGAAGAAGAGCTCATCCTGCTTGGGATCGCTGGCCAAATTTCCTTTGGTCAGATTTGCACAGACATAAGGAAAATTCGACCCGCCGACCACATTGAACATATAGTCAAGACCGTAATTGAACTCGTGATTGCCGAGCGTCCCCACATCATAGCCCAAGACATTCATGGCTTTGATAACAGGGTGGACATCGCCTTCTTTCATTCCACGCTGATAAGCCATGTAATCTCCCATGGGATTGCCCTGGAGAAAGTCGCCATTGTCGATGAGGAGCGAGTTGGTGGCTTCAGCGCGAATTGTATCCATGATCGTCGCTGTGCGGGCCAGCCCCATCGTGTCGTTTGGCTTATCGGCGTAATAATCATAGGGAAAAACATTCACATGGATGTCGGTCGTTTCCATCAGCCGCAAATGAGCCTGGTTGGATGCCGCGCGCGCGGAAAAAGGATGTAGCAATAAGAGCGCCGATGTTGCGGCCATGCCACTCAAAAGAGAACGACGCGAAATCGGATGCATGGCAGAAATATCAGACATGGAAAAATTCCTTCATAAGCTCTATGTGGCCGAATCCAAAAAAGACTAGAATGGTTCAGTGAGAAATGCATCCGTAAAGGATCAACATGAACGTCTGTTGACTGCGCTTTTCGGACCCAATGCTAGGGAGCCGCACTCTGTTGGAATGCAAAGAAAAACGTAAGCGATACGATAAGTGACCATTTCAGGGCTTGCGCCGCAAACCTCCTTCTGATTCTTTGCCGCCGCTCCGGGATATTTTCAGTTTTGATTCTCACGGACGCGATATTTTGAGATTTAGACCTGTACGCCGATGATAGTGAGCGGCGCGGAACAAGGATTGCACCATGTCGATCAACCTTCAAAAACCGGAAATTTCCGAGATGAAGCCGAATATTACCGTGTTCGGTGTTGGAGGTGGCGGCGGTAATGCGGTCAACAATATGATCCGCGAAAACCTGCAAGGAACGCAATTCATCGTTGCAAACACAGATGCGCAGGCACTGTCGATGTCCAAGGCGACCAGGCTTATACAGCTGGGCGCGAATGTCACGCAGGGCCTGGGTGCCGGATCGCATCCGGAAATCGGCCGCGCTGCTGCTGAGGAAAGCATCGACGAAATCATGGACCATCTGACAGGAACACATATGTGTTTCGTTACAGCTGGCATGGGCGGCGGCACCGGAACAGGTGCAGCCCCGGTGATTGCACGCGCAGCGCGTTCCGCAGGCATCCTTACCGTTGGCGTCGTCACAAAACCGTTTTCCTTCGAGGGAACCCGCCGCATGCGGATGGCTGAAGAAGGCCTTGAAGCACTGCGCGAGAGCGCCGATACTTTGATCGTCATTCCCAACCAGAACCTTTTCCGCGTCGCCAGCGCCAACACAACATTCGCCGATGCCTTCGCCATCGCTGACCGGGTTCTTTATTCAGGCGTCGCATGCATCACCGATTTGATGGTGCGCGAAGGCCTCATCAATCTGGATTTTGCCGATGTGCGATCCGTGATGAGGGATATGGGCCGGGCCATGATGGGTACCGGCGAAGGCACGGGCCAAGGGCGCGCTCAGGCCGCTGCGGAAGCAGCAATCGCCAATCCGCTGCTTGATGTGGAATCGATGAAGGGTGCCAAAGGCGTTCTCGTTTCCATCTCCGGTGGCCGCGACATGACACTGTTTGAAGTTGACGAAGCCGCCACCCGCATTCGGGAGGAAGTTGACGATCAGGCGAATATCATTCTCGGCGCTACATTTGACGATGCTCTGGAAGGTGTTTTCCGCGTTTCCGTCGTTGCGACTGGTATTGATGGCGTCAACAACGCAGCCCACGCATCTGGGGCATTGCTGCAACGCCAAGCCTGACAATCGGCCCATCGCCCGCAACATATATTTATAATTATTATCATCCCGGGGCCAAATCCCGGGATATTTTTTTGCGTATGGAACGGTGAGAAAGTGGTGCTCGGTAGAGAGTTGTTAACCTTCATTTTCTATTCCTAGAGCAGCACAAATCCGGTCACCTCATCCCGTTTCGTTCGCAGGCATCATGCATATTTCCAGAACAAATTTCCCAATAAAATCAGATGACTACGCGACAACAGAGGCAAATCAGACACCTCCTGCAAGTGCCCCCGCCCCCAATCCAGCCCCGGCTGCGGCCTATGCACCTGTAAACGTTCGCCGTTCGGCGCCGCCTGTCGCGCAAGCCCCTGCGCATCCCATGGAGCGGCTGCAAAGCGCGGGCTATGTGTTGCCGGATGCTGCGACGGCACCAATTTCAAAGCGCATGTTCTCCTTGTCTGAGAATGTCCGTTTCACACGGACGCCAGACAGTGAATTGCAAAAGGGCAAAGAGCAGCCAGCTCCAACGCCTTTACAGGTTTCCACGGCGCAGAGAGCCGCCCCTGTCGGGTTCAAGGCACCTGTGGCTCCGCCGCGCCCGCCCGTCGTGCAGGCCGCCCCTGCGCAACCAGAACGTTCACCGGTTTTAGCGAGCAAGATTCCGACCGTCTCCATCGAAGAGAAACACGAAAATACGGTCGCGGCATCGTCCCCGGCCAAAGAGGCAGCCAGCTCGGCTTATGCCTATGTGTCAGACTTCGCATTCTGGGACAGCATGGGCGTGATCGCTGATGTAGCTCCGGTCACCAGCGCTTATGTGCGCCCAAAAAAAATACAATATAGCCCTGATGAGATCACCGCCCGTTTTCGTATCGTGGAGTATAAGAAGGCTCTTGCTGCGGAAGCTATCGACCCGCAGCTTTTGGTTCCTTCTGCGCCCGAAAAGTCAGAAGATCAGCTGAACGCCGCATTCACCTGGAATGACACGATAGAGACGGTCGTCGAGGCCTCGGTGGAGGAGTCTCCGGCTCCTATCGTCCAACAGCAAGTTGTCGTGCAGCGGCGTGAGATTGCTCCACAGCCAGCACCTGCGCCTGCGCAAACGCTTGCACCGCAAAGACGGCTTGCCATTGTCGGTGGCATCGAGACGCGCATGGCGCCGCCAACCCACGTCGGATACGAGAAGCCGCCGGTCGACTTGTTACAGGAACATACTGCGCAGGATACGATCACCATTTCGCAGGAAACGCTGGAGCAGAATGCTGGTTTGCTTGAGAGTGTCCTGGAAGATTTCGGCATTCGCGGCGAGATCATTCATGTTCGTCCAGGACCGGTGGTCACATTATATGAGTTCGAACCTGCCCCGGGCGTAAAATCTTCGCGCGTCATTGGCCTTGCTGACGATATTGCGCGTTCCATGTCTGCATTGTCAGCACGCGTTGCAGTGGTTCCAGGGCGCAATGTTATTGGTATTGAACTGCCCAACACGACACGCGAGACGGTGTTCCTGCGGGAAATGATCGAATCTGACAGCTTCGACAAGACAAAGTTCAAACTGGCGCTCTGCCTTGGAAAGACCATCGGCGGCGAGCCGGTGATCGCTGAGCTCGCCAAGATGCCCCATCTTCTGGTGGCTGGTACCACGGGTTCTGGTAAATCCGTTGCGATAAATACGATGATCCTGTCCCTGCTCTACCGGCTCACGCCCGACGAGTGCCGCTTGATCATGGTCGATCCGAAGATGCTGGAACTGTCGATCTATGATGGCATTCCGCATCTGCTTACCCCTGTTGTTACCGATCCCAAGAAAGCCGTCATGGCATTGAAATGGGCGGTTCGCGAAATGGAAGATCGATATCGCAAAATGTCGAAACTCGGCGTCCGCAATATTGATGGTTTCAATGCTCGCGTTGCCAGCGCCCGTGAAAAAGGCGAAACCGTGATGTGCACAGTTCAAACGGGCTTCGATAAAGGCACGGGCACACCTGAATATGAACAGGAAGAAATGGATCTGACGGCAATGCCGTACATTGTCATCATCGTCGACGAGATGGCCGACCTGATGATGGTGGCCGGCAAGGATATCGAAGGCGCGATACAGCGTTTGGCGCAAATGGCACGTGCGGCTGGCATTCACCTGATCATGGCAACGCAGCGTCCTTCCGTCGACGTCATTACCGGCACCATCAAGGCCAACTTCCCGACGCGTATTTCGTTTCAAGTAACATCGAAGATCGACAGCCGCACCATTTTGGGCGAGCAGGGTGCCGAACAGCTCTTGGGCCAAGGCGACATGCTGCATATGATCGGCGGCGGCCGGATCGCCCGCGTTCACGGCCCCTTCGTCTCTGATGAAGAAGTGGAACAGATCGTTACCCACCTGAAGGCGCAAGGTCAGCCGGATTATCTCGATACGGTCACTGCCGACGAGACCGAGGAAGAAGAAGTCGAAAACGAGGACAGCGCAGTTTTCGACAAAGGCAATATGGCTTCCGAAGACGGAAACGAGCTTTATGATCAAGCGGTAAAAATCATGTTGCGCGATAAAAAATGCTCAACATCCTACATCCAGCGCCGCCTTCAAATTGGGTACAATCGTGCCGCTTCCCTTGTGGAGCGCATGGAAAAAGAAGGACTCGTTGGGCCAGCAAATCATGTCGGCAAGCGTGAAATCCTGAACGAGAATAACTGATCAGGCATGAATGTGGTGCGTGCTTTGACACGCACTACCCCATTTGCCGATAGGCACCCCACCACTATTCATCCGGATAACTCAGGCTCTGCAACTCCCGCGCATCCACTCCTTCGATGCGGCGTAACACGGCGCGTGCCAGTTCCCGCCCGGCGTGGCGAACATCTTCGTTAAACACGATTATTTCCGGTCGGAACCATTTCAGCACGTCGCTCGATTGTTTCGATACGAGATCAACATCCGTGCCAATTTTGAGGCCAGCCGCTTCAATTCCTGCAACCAAAGCAATGGCTGCGCTCCCGCTACAACAGACAATTCCATCCGGGCGATTTTGGCCGGACATTATTTCTTCCGTTCGATCACGAATGCGCCCAAGCGATGTGTCCACGTCAATATCAGGAACCAGAATAGCCTGCGCACCGCCCTCCTCGATTGCCCGGGAGAACCCCCGCTCCAGATGCCTATGGTAGGTTACCGCAGAGGTGGGGCCGGCCATCATCGCAATTTTCTTGCGTCCTTTGATCAGCAAGCTTCTCGCGGATTTATAGGCAAATGCTTCATTGTCGAAATCATGGAATGGATGCTCGATCCCCATTTCTGTCCGCCCATGGGTAGCAAATGGGATGCCGTGCTCGGTAAGATAACGGACGCGCGCATCGTCAGGCTCCGTACGTGACATGATAATGCCATCGGCAGAACCTGTTTCCACGATGTAGCGAATGGGCTGCATGGGATCATTTTCAGCCGAATAGGGCGTAACGGTCAGATGATACGGCGTCTGCGATAATATCTCGGAAATGCCATAGACCATGTTTGACGTCAGGCCCATAATTTCCGACTGCGCATTAAGCACAAGACTAATAACATTCGTCTTGCCAGTTCGCAGCCTTACGCCAGCACGGTTGGGCCGGTAGCCAATCTGTTTTGCGATGAGTTGCACGCGGTTTTTGGTTGCGCGGCCAATTTCTGGCGCGTCTTTCAATGCGCGAGAAACAGTTGTCACACCCAGCCCAGCCATGAAGGCTATCGTCTTTAAAGTTGGACGCTCTCCTTCGGGAAGCTCCACTGCTTCGCTGCTCGAACCACGTCTCAAATCTTTTGCGTTCATATCTTGCTGGCCCGTCAAGGCCATCCTTCACCATGCAGCGCTTCTGTATCGTTTCAGAAACATTACGTTTCCTTGTTGCTGCAGTATAGCTCCCTGACATTCTATTGCACAACTTAAACTGGTGTAAGCGTGCGTTGCAACGACAAAAACTTGCATGAAAAATGAGAAAACCCTCTAAAATTGCTTGGTTTTCAACACAGAGACGCCTGCACAAGAAAAATAAACGCGGGGAATTGCGCCAACGCAAAGTTTAGTCTAGCCTACCTGTAACGTTTCAGATTTGGGAGGAAAAGATGCGTTACAGTACAGCTCTTGCCGTATTAGCCACTTCAACATTCCTGCTTACGATCAACAATACCAAAGCCGCAGACCTTGAGGTCACCCATTGGTGGACCGCAGGCGGTGAAGCCGCTGCTGCAAAGGTGCTTGCGGAATCCTTCAATAAGCTGGGCGGTGATAAATGGGTCGATGGAGCTATTGCCGGAAGCGGCAGCACAGCCACCCCCATCATTGTCAGCCGCATTCTTGGCGGCAATCCAATGGGTGCGACGCAGCTCAATACGGGCCGGGACGCCGAAGACCTCGTAAAAGCCGGGCTTATGACCGACCTTACCGAGATTGCTACCAAGGAAGGTTGGGCAGATTTTATCCGGCCATCAAAACTCTTCGATGCCTGCAAATATGAGGGCAAGATTTACTGCGTCCCCGTCAATATTCATACGGAACAATGGATGTGGGTAAATCCGGCTGCGTTCAAAGCGGGCGGCGTATCCGTCCCGGCCAACTGGCAGGAGTTTGTTGCGGCTGGGCCAAAACTCAAAGAAAAAGACATCATTCCCTTGGCGACCGGCGATGCATGGCAGGTCAACCTGATTTTCAACGATATGGTTTCTTCCATCGGCGGCAAGGAGCTTTTTCTCAAAGTATATCGTGACAAGGATGCCGTGGCAGCGGCCAGCCCCGAAATGAAGGCGGTTTTTGAGGCCTATGCCCAAGCCCGTGAGTTAGCCGACCCCGGCTATGTCGGACGTTCCTGGAATGAGGCTACAAGTCTCGTCATAAGCGGGAAAGCAAGCGCTCAGATCATGGGCGATTGGGCGCAAGGCGAATTTGGCGTCGCTGGAAAGGTAGCCGGTACAGATTATGATTGCCTGCTTGGCCTCGGTAATAATCCTGTCCTCAATACTGGCGGTGACGCCTTCTACTTCCCGAAGAACGAAAACCCGGAAGTGACCAAAGCGCAGCTTAAGCTCGCCAGCATGATGGTTTCAAAGCAAACGCAGGTGGCATTCAATCTTGCCAAGGGATCGCTTCCGATCCGCGGCGATGTCGATCTGGCCGCAGCAAATGCCTGTATGAAGAAAGGCGTCGAGGTTCTCAACAAACTCGACAATGTAGTGCCATCTGTCAATCAGCTGCTTTCGCCAGACACAAAGCTGGAGGTTGAAGACCTGTCTAAAGAGTTCTTTGCCGATGCCAGCATGACAGTCGAGGACGCGCAGGCTCGCTTCGTCAGCATCATCGAACAGGCCCAATAGTCATCCCCGCCCAAACTGCCATTTGCTCAAAACAAATGGCAGTGAGCGGCCCGGCCTGACGGAGAAAATAATGAGTCACGCAGCGCGCCCCAACACTCTTTTCAAGAACTTGAATGCCAAGGTCGCAGCCGTGCCAATGATTGCGACGGTTCTTATTGTCTTCATTGGTTGCACTTTGTGGACGGTCGTGCTGTCGTTCACGTCCTCGCGATCTCTTCCCGAGCTCACATTCGTTGGATTTGATCAGTATACGCGGCTCTTCAACACGCCTCGCTGGAATGTTTCGGCTATAAACCTCGGCATATTTGGCGTGTTTACCCTCGTGTTCTCGACTGTGATCGGCTTCATTCTTGCTGCCCTCATGGATCAGAAAATCCGCTTTGAGGGGGCCTTTCGAACTGTTTTCCTTTATCCCTACGCCCTGTCATTCATTGTCACGGGCCTTGTCTGGCAGTGGATTCTCACACCCACATTCGGCATACAGCGCGTGGTTCGCGATCTGGGATTTGAAACCTTCACTTTCTCAATTCTCAATGATCAGCGCTTTGCCATCTACGCCGTCGTTATTGCCGGTCTCTGGCATGGTACGGGCCTCGTTATGGCGCTTATGCTGGCGGGTCTGCGAGGGATTGACGAGGATATCTGGAAAGCCTCACGCGTGGACGGCATCCCCATCTGGAAGACATATCTTTTCATTGTCATTCCCATGATGCGTCCTGTTTTCATCACCACCATAGTGCTGGTCTCAACCGGAATTGTACGCGTCTATGATCTCGTCGTCGCTCTGACAGGCGGGGGGCCTGGCAACGCCAGTGAGGTGCCGGCCAAATATGTCTACGAGTTCATGTTCCGGCGCGCCAATCTCGGACAGGGTCTGGCTGCCTCTACGATCATGCTGACCACCGTTCTCATCATCATCATTCCCTGGGCTCTGATGGAATATCGCGGAGGAAAACGCAAATGACCGCGATCAATACCATATCCACCGAACCACACGGCAGGCGGCCGACACGAACATTCACTCCAGCGAAGATCATGATCTACGGAGTCCTGGCGGTCGCCGCGCTGTATTACGTGCTGCCGCTCTACGTAATGATCGTCACTTCGCTGAAAGGCATGCCCGAAATTCGGCTTGGCAATATTTTCTCGCCGCCCGTTGAAATCACGTTCCAGCCCTGGAGCACAGCATGGACGAGCGCCTGCACCGGCCTCTACTGCGAAGGTCTGAAAGTCGGGTTCTGGAATTCGGTCCAGATCCTTATCCCGAGCGTGATCATTTCAATTCTGATTGCGTCCGTAAACGGTTATGCGCTGGCGAATTGGCGTTTCAAGGGGTCTGAAATATTCTTCAGCGTCCTGCTCTTCGGGGCCTTCATACCCTATCAGGTAATGCTCTATCCGCTCGTTATTATTACGCGTGAGCTGCGAATCTTCGGGACACTCACCGGCATCATCGTGATCCACACCATTTTCGGCATGCCGATTCTAACGCTCCTATTCCGCAATTACTTCGCTTCTCTCCCCACCGAACTGTTCAAGGCCGCACGTGTCGACGGCGCCGGTTTCTGGCGTATTTTCTTCCAGATCATGGTGCCGCTCTCAGCTCCGATTTTCATTGTTGCGGTCATCATACAGGTCACCGGTATCTGGAATGACTTCCTCCTCGGAGTCATTTTTGCAGGCTCCAAGAACATTCCCATGACCGTGCAACTGAACAACATCGTCAACTCGACGCAGGGCGTGAAGGAATACAACGTCAACATGGCGGCCACCATTTTGACCGGCGCCGTTCCGCTCCTGGTCTACTTTTTCTCAGGCAAATACTTCGTCAGGGGCATAGCCGCTGGCGCTGTTAAAGGGTGACTACCGTGCACAGTGTTTCAATCAAGGATCTGTCTGTCAGCTTCGGCTCGGTCAATGTTCTGAAGGACCTCAATATTGAGGTGGCCGATGGCGAATTCCTCGTATTGCTCGGCCCGTCCGGATGCGGAAAATCAACCCTGCTCAATTGCATTGCGGGTTTGCTCGATATCTCGGAAGGGCAAATATTCATTAAAGGCAAGAACGTAACGTGGGAGGAGCCGAAGGACCGTGGCATCGGCATGGTGTTTCAGTCCTATGCGCTTTATCCCCAAATGACTGTCGAGAAAAATCTTTCCTTCGGTTTGCGTGTCGCCGGGCTGCCAAAGGCCCAAATCCAGCAGCGCATCGCCAATGCAGCCGATATCTTGCAATTGGAACCACTATTGCAACGAAAGCCTGCCGCCCTTTCCGGCGGGCAGCGCCAACGCGTAGCCATAGGACGTGCGCTTGTACGCGATGTCGATGTGTTCCTGTTCGATGAGCCGCTCTCCAATCTTGACGCCAAGCTGCGCTCCGAGCTGCGTGTGGAGATCAAACGCCTGCACCACAAGCTTGCCAATACGATGATCTATGTAACCCATGATCAGATCGAGGCATTGACCCTTGCCGATCGCATTGCGGTCATGAAAGGCGGATTGATCCAGCAGCTCGATGAACCCCTGACCATCTACAACAAGCCGCGCAATCTCTTTGTTGCAAGTTTCATCGGTTCGCCTGCGATGAACTTTCTAAGAGGTAAAATTACCGGGGCGAACCAAGATAAAGCCTTCACGGCAGCCGATCTCACAGTCTCGCTGGCCACATACGATGCGCAGGAACCGCTGACAAATGAGCGGGACGTTATTTTTGGTTTCCGGCCAGAGCATATCACGATCAATGACAAACCCGGCCCGGCTGGATTGTCCTGTGAAGCGACGGTTGATCTCGACGAACCAATGGGGGCCGACAGCTTGGTCTGGCTGACAGTTGCCGGCAAGCCGATATCCGTGCGCGTTGATTCCAGCCGGCGCTATTTGCCGGGCGAAAAGGTCCACCTCAACTTCAATCCCGCTATGGCTTCGCTGTTCGATGCCACGACCGAAAACCGTGTCTAGGGCCCTGACCCTAATCCCAAGACGACATAAATTAAGGAGAATATAATGACCGATTTTTCTTACCAGCTCTACAGTTCCCGCGAGTTTCCGCCACTTGAAAAGACGTTGGAAATGTTGAAGCGCCTTGGGTATGCGCAGGTTGAAGGCTATGGTGGCGTCTATACCGACGTGGAGGCTACCAAGGCGGCGCTGGATGCAAATGGCCTCTCAATGCCAACCGGACATTTCAGCATTGATTTGCTTGAAAGCGATCCACAACAGGTGATCGACATCGCTGAGACGCTTGGCATCAAAGCGATCTATTGTCCGTATCTGGCTGTAGAACAGCGACCTGTGGATGCTGCCGGCTGGTCGGCGTTCGGGCAGCGGCTTGAAGCCGCCCATAGTGTTTATAGCAAGGCTGGCTTTACCTTCGGTTGGCACAATCACGATTTCGAATTCGTGGCCCTTGCTGATGGCTCCATTCCCCAGAAGCTGATCTTTGATGCTGCGCCGAGCATAGGCTGGGAGGCAGATATCGCCTGGATCATACGTGGCGGCGGTGATCCCTTTGAATGGATCAAGAATTATGGCTCTCGCATCGGTGCCGTGCATGTCAAGGACATCGCACCAGCCGGAGAAAATACAAGCGAGGATGGCTGGTCCGATGTCGGCCACGGGACTGTTGACTGGAAAGCTTTGATAGCCGCGTTGAAAACCACGCCCGTCAAATATTTCGTGATGGAACATGACAAGCCGGCGGATGATGAGCGGTTTGCCCGTCAGTCTATCGCCACCGTTAAAGCACTTTGAAGTTTAGGCACCAGGAAGAAAGTCCAAGAAAATGGCCAAAACATTAGGCGTCGGCATTATCGGCTCGGGGAATATTTCTGCGGCATATCTCAAATTGGCCCCCCTGTTCAAAGGCATCGAAATTCGCGCTGTTGCCGACATCAACGAAGCAGCAGCAACGGCCCGGGCTTCCGAATTTGGCGTCGAGGCACGGAGCATCGATGCATTGCTTGAAAGCGAAGATATTGATCTCGTCGTTAACCTGACCATACCCGACGCGCATTTTGACGTATCCAAGCAAATATTGTCGGCAGGCAAGCATCTCTATTCAGAGAAACCTTTGACGCTTTCATTGAACGACGGATTGGAGCTTCAAAAACTTGCCGCCAGGAAAAACCTCAAAGCCGGGTGCGCTCCCGATACGTTTCTCGGCGGCGCGCATCAGCTTGCGCGTAAACTGGTGGATGACGGACAAGTGGGCACGATAACTTCCGGGACGGCCCATGTCATGAGTCATGGAATGGAGCATTGGCATCCAAACCCCGACTTTTTCTTCCGCCCGGGTGGCGGGCCGATTCTCGATCTGGGTCCATACTACATCGCCAACCTCATCAATCTTATAGGACCGGTACGTCGTGTTGCTGCACTCACGTCAATGGCCAGTCCGACGCGCACGATCTCAAGCGCACCGCGCGCTGGCGAAAAAATCGACGTAACAACACCGACGACAATTCAGGCATTGCTTGAATTCGAAAGCGGCGCATCCATTACCTTGTCGGCAAGCTGGGATGTTTGGGCGCATAACCACCCCAATATGGAACTTTATGGCACGGATGGGTCGCTGTTTCTCCCAGATCCGAACTTCTTCGGCGGCGAGGTAAAACTTGCAAAGCCGGGCAAGAAAGCCAAGGCGGTCAAGGCTTGGGCTCATCCTCTGGGTACGCCCAATCAGAAACACTCCCAAGGAATGATGGCGAATTATCGCACCGCAGGTCTTGCCGATATGGCCGTGGCAATCCTCGAAGACCGGGACATCCGCTGTTCGCTGGAGCGCGCTCTGCATGGTGTCGACGTCATGGTTTCGATCCTCAGATCGGGTGAGGAAAAGAAATTTATCGATATCAAAACAAGCTGTTCGCGTCCTGAAGCATTGGGCATCAAGGAAGCCAAATCGCTGTTGAAAAAGCAATAAACCATCGCTCCCAAGCGATTGCGGTCATGGTCGGGCGCCACTATGTTGGTCGCCCGATCATGATTTTATGGATACAACGTGACTGTTACCAATACTGCCAGCATCCCCCGCCTTATCGCGGCCGAAATCAATGCGCGTCCTGATCAGGTAAATGCCGCGATAGAGCTGCTGGACGGCGGAGCTACGGTTCCTTTCATTGCACGCTATCGTAAGGAAGTGACCGGCGGACTTGACGATACACAGTTGCGTACCCTCGACGAGCGGTTGATCTACCTGCGCGAACTGGAAGCGCGTCGTGACACGATCATCAACGAAATCCAAAGTCAGGGAAAGCTTACACCGGAGCTGGAAGGCAAGATCGCCGCAGCGATCACCAAAGCCGAACTGGAAGATATCTATCTGCCATATAAGCCCAAGCGGCGAACAAAGGCAGAGATTGCCCGCGAGAGAGGTCTTGGGCCTTTGGCGGAAGCCATCATATCTGATCGACGGACAATTCCGCTGGAAATCGCGAAGAACTTCGTCACCTCGGACGTTGCTGATGTTAAAGCCGCTCTTGATGGCGCACGCGATATTCTTGTCGAGAAGTTTTCCGAAAATGCCGACCTTATCGGTCGCTTGCGCAATTACATGAAAGATAGAGCAGTACTGCGTGCGAAGGTTGTGGACGGCAAGCAAGAGGCTGGCGCAAAGTTTTCTGACTACTTCAACCATTTCGAACGTTGGGCAACCACGCCCAGCCATCGCGCACTTGCCATGTTGCGCGGTCGCAATGAAGAGGTGCTTTCCCTCGATATCGAGATTGATGCCGATGATACGTCAGCAATCAAGCCCGTGGAGCGGATGATTGCCGAAGCCTATTCGATTTCAGGAAATGGTGCAGCAGACACATGGCTGATGGATGTCGTGCGCTGGACATGGCGCATCAGGCTTTCTCTCAACCTCTCCGTCGATCTGATGACGGCCTTGCGCGAGCGTTCCGAAGAAGAAGCAATTCGCGTATTTGCCCGAAACCTCAAGGATCTGCTGCTGGCAGCGCCGGCAGGGTCGCGGGCAACAATGGGTCTCGACCCTGGCATTCGCACGGGCGTAAAGGTTGCAGTCATTGATGGCACGGGGAAGCTTCTCGATACGGCGACCGTCTACCCGTTTCCGCCGCGCAATGATGTGAGAGGCACGCAAGCCGAACTGGCGAGACTGGTCACGAAGCACAAGGTCGAACTCATCGCCATTGGCAATGGAACAGGCAGTCGCGAAACCGAAAAACTCGTCGCCGATATGCTCGGTGACATGCCTGCACCAAAGCCGTTGAAGGTCATTGTCAGCGAGGCTGGCGCTTCCGTTTATTCAGCCTCCGCCACCGCCGCTGCCGAGTTTCCCACGCTGGACGTTTCGTTACGCGGCGCCGTATCCATCGCCCGGCGCCTGCAAGATCCACTTGCCGAACTGGTCAAGATCGAGCCGAAATCCATTGGTGTTGGACAGTATCAACACGATGTTGACCAATATCGCCTCGCGCGGTCGCTCGAAGGCGTCGTCGAAGATGCCGTCAATGCTGTCGGTGTCGATCTCAATACCGCATCAGCATCATTGCTGGCGCGTATTTCCGGTTTGGGCGCGTCGCTCGCGGAAGCTATTATCGCTCACCGCGATCAAACCGGTCCGTTTAAAACCCGCCGCGAACTTCTAAAAGTTGCGCGGCTCGGACCCCGGGCTTTTGAGCAATGCGCCGGATTTTTGCGTATCAGCGACGGCAGCGAGCCGCTTGATGCATCTGCCGTTCATCCGGAAGCTTATGGAGTTGCAAAGAAAATCGTCAGCGCCTGCGGGAGGGATGTGCGCTCATTGATGAATGACAGTACCGCTTTGAAAGCGCTTGATCCGCGAGTCTTCGTTGATGAGCGCTTTGGTCTGCCCACCATTCGCGATATTATTGCTGAGCTGGAAAAACCCGGTCGCGATCCCCGACCGGAGTTCAAGACAGCTGCTTTTGCTGATGGCATTGACAACATCAAAGACTTGAAGCCCGGCATGTTGCTCGAAGGGACAGTGACCAACGTCGCCGCATTCGGCGCTTTTGTCGATATTGGCGTCCATCAGGACGGCCTCGTGCACCTTTCCCAATTGGCCGACAGATTTGTCAAGGATGCCCACGAGATCGTCAAAGCGGGGGATGTTGTCAAAGTCCGCGTTGTCGATGTCGATCCCAAACGCAATCGCATCAGCCTGACGATGCGCAAAGATGGCGGCGGCAATGAAGGTCCCAAAAAGCCACATTCATCGGACAATGCTTCTCAGCTCCGCAAACCATCGCCCAAGCCGCAAATCCCTGCATCGCAGGGCGCTTTCGGTGCGGCATTGGCAGATGCTATGCGCAAAAAATAATCATCCCGGCTCCTGCTCCCTTTCCTTCGGCATTATGGATTGAAGCAATGTGTCGCGCGCGGACTTCAAATGCGCGCGGCACGCTTTGTTGACCCTGGATTGGTCTCGGGAGCGAAGAGCATCAATATAATCTAAATGTTCTTCAAGAGCGCGGGTGTTGCGCTGCTGCGCGTGCAATTTGTTCCACTGATAATGGTAGTGGAAAACAATCGCGATAATATCGTAGAAATCATCCACAAAGCGGTTGTGAGAAGCCGAATGGATCAACCTGTGAAAACGCTCATCGAGTTCGGAAAATTCGGTATACCGGCTATCAATTTCGCTTAGAAGCGTTCGGTGCTCAAGTTCCAGATCATCAAGTTTTCCTCGCGCCGGGTGATCATCTGGCAGCTTGGTAAATGCAACTGCCGACCTGAGCTCGAACACTTCACGAACTTCAAACAGCTCCAGCGCAAAGGCCCGCGTAAAGCCTTTCAATATCCAATGGCTGTTCTTGCGTTTTTCGATCAGCCCAAATCGACTGAAGCGTATAAGAAACTCGCGAACGCTCGATGTGCCTACCCCGATGTCACGTGCAAGCTCGAGTTCATTAATTTGCATGCCCGGCTGCGCGCCACCGGCAAGAATCCTTTTCATGAAACTACGTTCGATAATTTCGGAAAGGGAATCCGTTTGATCCTCGGGAAAGTAATCTTTGGGCCTGGGTTTACGCAGCACGGCCTTGCCCGGCTTTTCCATTTCAACCAGGCCGGACTCCGCCAGCTTTTTAAGGATAGCCCGCACGGTTGTTCGACTTATGCCCAGTCTCGCGCCAAGCTCGGATTCGGATGGCACAGTTTCCACATCGCGCAACAGATGAAGACATCTATTGTAGCCTTCCTTGAAAACCGTATTCTGTTTTGACATCCCGCCCCTCCCCGCTTGCCAAAACAAGCGTTCCCTAAATTATTTAGGCACAAGAACGATTGACTGCAAAGGTTTTTTGTCGATAAAAGACAATATAGACTTTGCGTGTCTGGGAGGAACGCTTGGAAATTCGTACAATAGGTGCAACGCCGCTGGCCTTAACCCAATTTGGATTTGGGGGCGCGGCGATAGGTGGCTTGTATAGAGAATGCCCCCGCGACGATGCCATTGCAGCACTGCAAACGGCATGGGATGCGGGTATGCGCTACTTCGATACCGCACCTTTTTACGGCTTTGGTCTTTCGGAGCGCCGCACGGGTGATTTCCTGCGCTCGAAACCACGCGACAGCTATGTGCTTTCAACGAAAGTTGGACGTTTGCTCAGGCCAGTGCCCGACAACCAAATCCCGGACCATTCCTACGTCAATCCCCTGCCCTTCGCCGTCGACTATGATTATAGCTATGACGGTATCATGCGGTCTTTCGAGTTCAGCTTTGCCCGTCTTGGGCTGAACCGCATAGATATTCTCTATGTGCATGACATCGGCGCATATACCCACGGTCCTGAAAAGAATGCGGTCTATCAGAAGCAACTTCTGGATGGCGGCATGAGGGCATTGCAAGAGCTGAAATCGTCAGGCGCAATTTCCGCTTACGGCCTTGGGGTAAATGAGGTTGAGGTGTGCATGGATGTGATCGCACAAAGCGATATAGACTGCATCCTTTTGGCCGGACGCTACTCGCTTCTGGATCGTTCGGCGGAACGTGGATTGCTGGAAGAATGCCGCAAGAAGAAGATTTCCCTGGTCATTGGGGGCGTGTTCAATTCCGGCATATTGGCAACAGGGCCGGTGCCGGGAGCCAATTTTGATTATGGGCCAGCGTCGGAAGATATTTTGAGTCGTGTCCGGTCCATGGAGGCCGTTGCCAAATCTCATTCCATCCCGCTCGCTGCTGCCGCGATGCAATTTCCTCTGCGTGAGACTGTCGTTGCGAATGTTCTTATCGGAACCGCCAAAGCTGCTAGTCTGACCAGAAACATGGATCTTTTGAATGTGACGATACCCGAGGCATTTTTTGCTGAAGTGGAACAGTTCACAATCAAGTAGAATGGCTACAAAGCGGGGTTGAGTGCGCCACAGCCCTAACGACAATCAAACAAGAAAGGCGCTTGGAGAGGAACCTGAAATGATACTTTTTGGAAAAAGCATAAATCGTAGAACCATGCTTGGCGTAACCAGCGTTGCGATCATGGCGGGCATGATGGGTGTAGCACCTGTGCGGGCGCAGGACGTCACCATTCCTATCATCGTTAAAGACACGACGTCCTTTTATTGGCAGATCGTTCTGGCCGGAGCACGCAAAGCTGGCAAAGATCTCGGCGTTAAAGTTCCAGAACTCGGAGCGCAGGCTGAGTCGGATATTAATGGCCAGATATCCATTTTGGAGAATGCAGTTTCCGGCTCACCGGCAGCAATTGTGATTTCGCCAACAGAGTTTAAAGCACTTGGCAAGCCGATTGACGAGGCAGCAAAATCGGTAAAGATCATCGGGATCGACTCTGCTGCGGACTCCAAGGCTTTCACATCGTTCCTGACGACTGACAATGTTGAAGGTGGCCGTGTCGCTGCCGATGGTCTGGCTGCTGCAATCACTGAAAAATACGGCAAGGCAGAAGGCGATGTTGCAATCATCACCGCGCTTCCCGGCGTTGGTTCGCTGGATCAACGGGCCAAGGGCTTTAAAGAGCAATTGGCGGCAAAATATCCAGGGCTCAAGCTGGTAGCAGATAAGGTTGCAGATGGTCAGGCAACAACAGGCCTGAATATCACAACCGACTTGATCACCGCCAATCCTGAACTGCGTGGAATTTTTGCATCCAACCTGATCATGGGTCAGGGCGCAGGCCAGGCGATTGCCGAAAACAAGGCCCAGGACAAGATCAAGGTCATCGCCTTTGACAGTGATGAAAAGCTGGTGAAATTCCTCAGCGATGGCGTGCTTTACGCTCTGGTAGTCCAGGATCCATTTCGCATGGGTTATGACGGCGTAAAAACTGCGCTCGCTGCTTCAAAGGGCGAGAAAGTCGAAGCCAATGTCGACACGGGTGCCAATCTGATCACCAAGGCGAACATGAGCGAGCCACGCGCGCAGGAGCTGCTGAATCCGAAGCTTGATTAATCGGAATTCTGCTCTCCAATCGAAGAGGCTGCCATGGAAACTCAGAACTTTGCATCACAGTCCGGCAACGGAACACATGCAACCGCTGCGATCATGGCGGCCGATTCACCTATCCTTGAACTTAAAGGGCTGGAAAAGCAGTATTTTGGTACGCATGCCCTGAAACCGACCGACCTAGCTTTTAAGGCCGGTGAAATACATGCCATTGTTGGCGAAAATGGCGCAGGCAAATCAACCCTCATAAAGCTTTTAACCGGCGTCATTCCGCGCACGGGCGGCGATGTTTACTGGCGCGGCGAACCCGTGGCATTGGGCACCCCTATCGAAGCTATCAAGCATGGCATTAATGCCGTGCACCAGGAAGTTGTTCTTTGTCCGCATCTCAGCGTTGCCGCCAATATTTTTCTGGGTGAAGAACATCTACGTTTCGGGTTGCTTAGACATCGAAACATGGTGCGGGACGCACAGAAGATTCTTGACGATCTCGGCTTTGATCTTCCCGCCCATGCCACGCTCAGTGATTTGACAATCGGTCAGCAGCAATTGATTGCAACGGCACGTGCGGCGACAAGAGGCGCGCGTTTTCTCATATTTGATGAGCCTACTGCCTATCTGACACGAAAAGAGGGTATGCAGCTTTTTGCCCTCATCCGGCGCATGCAGGCAAATGGCGTAACCATTGTTTATATCAGCCACCGGATGGAAGAAGTCTTTGAACTTGCCGACCGGGTGTCGGTATTACGGGACGGAACCTTGGTAGGTACGCGAGACATCGCCGACACCAATGAAAACGAACTGATTGCCATGATGATCAATCGCTCCATCGAGCAGATTTATCACAAGGATAGTTTCGAGTTCGGCAAACCCATCCTGGAAACCCGAAATCTCTCCGGCAAAGGCTTCGAAAATATATCGCTGACTGTTCGGGAAGGCGAAATTGTCGGTCTCTATGGATTGATCGGCGCGGGGCGCAGCGAGTTTGTCACCACTGTCTTTGGTCGGTATCCAAAGTCCTCCGGCTCAATTTTGTGGAAAGGCGAGGAGGTCTATATTCGCCGCGAGAAGGATGCGATCAAGCTCGGCATCGCGCTCGCCCCGGAAAGCCGCAGGGATCAGGGACTTTGCCTGTCACTGCCTGTAAGCCTGAATCTCAACCTGCCGGTTTATCCGAAACTTAGCCGTGGCGGAATTATATCAAAGAGCAAGGAGTCAGCCCAGGCGGATCGCCAAATCGCCGACCTGCGCATCAAGACATCGACACGCAGTGCAAGCGCTGCCAGCCTTTCAGGCGGCAATCAGCAAAAGATCGTCATTGGCAAATGGCTTAATCACGGTGCAAAGCTCTTCATCTTTGACGAACCCACGGTCGGTGTCGATGTCGGCACCAAAGCTGAGATTTATCGCCTTTTTTCGGCGCTGCTATCGCAAGGAGCCGGGATCATCCTGATTTCTTCATATTTGCCGGAAGTCTATGAACTGGCTGATACACTTCATGTTTTCCGGCGCGGCGAGATGGTTGCATCCCATCCATTCAAATCCGCCAGCCATGAAGATATTCTAACAAAAGCGCTTGGTTCGGCCCCGGCCAACCCAATTTTATCCGGAGAGTCCTGATCATGAGTGTTGATACCAAGGAACCAGTTATTTCACCCAAGAAGCGGTACAACATCCTCTTCGGGCTGACATTGCTCGCTCTCCTGCTTGTTCTATGGCTGATCCTCGGCCTGTCAACCACGACCTTCTGGACGACAAACAACATCGCCAATTTGCTGCGCCAAGGCGCCATGATTGCGATCCTCGCAGTGGGCCAGACCTTTGTCATAATCACCGGCGGGATAGATCTATCTGTTGGCGCAATCGCGGGCTTTGCCAGCACAATTGTTGCATTGCTTCTGGCCAATGGATTTCCAATCTGGGCAGCCGTGCTCATTACCCTTGGCATTGGTCTTGGCATCGGGCTCTTCCATGGTTTCGGTATTGTAAAGATGGGATTGCCACCCTTCATCATCACTCTGGCAACACTCACATCGCTTCGCGGAATCGGTCTTTTGATTACCAATGGCGCAACCATTTCCATCAATAATGACGAGTTCACAAACTTCTCGCGAAATGATTTTCTGGGAGTTCCAAACCTGTTTTGGATGGTTATCCTCGTGGGTATCCCTGCCTATATTCTGCTTCAGCACACGCGTTGGGGCAGATATCTCTTTTCAGTTGGGTCAAACGCCGAAGCTTCCCGTCTCTCCGGCGTAAACGTCAATCGCACCATCTACCTTGCCTATGCTCTGTCAGCCGTTTGCGCTTCCTTCGTCGGCATTCTGCTTGCTACGCGCATCGGAGTTGGCAACCCTACGCAGGCGGAAGGCTGGGAGCTGCAAGCCATTGCCTCATCCGTCATCGGCGGCACGAGTCTTTTTGGAGCTGTAGGATCTGTTCAAGGTCCATTGCTTGGAGCCTTCATCCTTGCCACCATTAACAACGGCGCCAATCTCCTCAACGTCAATTCGTTCTGGCAACGGGTTATCACAGGCGTGCTGATCATAGTGATCGTCTATTTTGACCAGTTGCGCCGCCGGAGGAAATAAGTCGCTCTCTGCCACATTCCCATGCTCAAATGGAAAAACGGAAGCAGCAGGAGACGCTTATGCCCTACGAGCTATATTATTGGGACGGGTTACAAGGACGAGGTGAATTTATCCGGCTCGCGCTGGAAGACGCGGGAGCCGATTATATCGACATCGCGCGCGAGGATGGTCCCGAGCGGGGCATTGACGCGATGATGAAGGTGCTCAAAAGCAAGAGTGAACGCCACCTGCCCTTTGCGCCACCTTTTCTGAAAGATGGCGACCTGATCATATCGCATGTCGCGAATATCCTGTTTTATCTCGGGCCTAAACTCAACCTCGCCCCTAGCGATGAAAACCAGCGTATATTCGCAAATGGATTGCAGCTGACCATAACGGACTTTGTCGCGGAGGTGCATGATACGCACCATCCCATCGCCACAACGCAATATTATGAAGATCAAAAAGAGGCAGCCAAACTGCGCTCCAAAGACTTTATCGAACATCGCATGCCTAAATTCCTGGATTACTTCGAGCGGGTTCTGCACCGGAATCCTGATGGCAAGGCTCACACGATCGGCAAATCACTGAGCTATGTCGATATTTCCCTGTTCCAGATTTTCGAGGGACTTCGTTATGCTTTCCCCAGAGCCACGGCAAATCTGGCCAAAGATTATCCGGCTTTACAGGCTTTGCATGACACGGTCGACAATCGGCCCAATATCAAGGCTTATCTCCGTTCGGAACGTCGCCTCGACTTCAATACATCCGGCATTTTCAGACATTACCCGGAGCTCGATCAGAGCGCATAAGGGCGCTATATTTATAATTGCCTTCCAATTTACGCTGGACTTGATCCGCTGAAGAGGCTCCACTGACTTCACTCAAATCATAGGAGGAAGTCATGGATACTCGTTTCATGAAGGCAGGAGTCTTTGTCACAGCGCTCGGGCTGGCTCTTGCACCTGTGACGCAGATTTATGCCGCATCGCCGGATCCTGTTGCAGCAGAACATGGAATGGTGGTCACAGCTCAGCACCTTGCATCCGAAGTCGGTGTCGAAGTCCTCAAGAGCGGCGGAAACGCTGTCGATGCCGCAGTCGCAGTCGGGTATGCTCTGGCTGTGGTTTATCCAACCGCCGGTAATATTGGCGGCGGTGGCTTTATGACGATCCGTCTGAAGGATGGGAAGACCACTTTCCTCGACTTCCGCGAACGGGCTCCGCTTGCAGCAACCAAGACCATGTATCTCGACGATCAGGGCAACATCGTCAAAGGTCGAAGCACAAATGGCTATCTGGCTGTGGGCGTGCCCGGATCTGTCGCCGGCTTTGAAATGGCCCGGGAGAAATATGGTACGAAATCGCGCGACGAACTTATCGGGCCAGCTATACGCTTTGCTCGCGATGGTTTTGTGCTCGACCAAGGTGACATCGCATCGCTACAAAATGGCACCAAGAAACTATCCACCGATCCGGCCGCGGCTGCAATATTCCTGAAGGCGGATGCGAAGCCTTATGCGATCGGCGAAACATTGGTTCAAGCTGATTTAGCCGCAACGCTTGCAGCGATTTCCGATAAAGGCTCCGATGCATTCTACAAAGGTCCCATTGCAGATGCCATTGTCAAAGCGAGCGGGGCCGGTGGCGGCGTTTTGGCCAAGGCTGATTTTGAACAGTACAAGGTTCGCGAGCTTGAACCTGTGAAATGCAATTATCGCGGTTATGATATTGTCTCTTCGCCGCCGCCGAGTTCAGGTGGTGTCATCATCTGCGAGATACTGAATATCCTTGAAAACTACCCTCTTGGATATCTGGGTTACGGTTCCGCCGAAACGGTTCATGCCATGATAGAAGCAATGCGCTACGCCTATGTGGATCGCAACGCATCGCTTGGCGACCCTGATTTCGTTGATAATCCCGTCTCCAAACTTTTGGATAAAAAATACGCCAAAGATATCCGTGACAAGATCAGCCCCTATAAAGCCGGCGTGTCGAAAGAGCTGACACCAAAGGGATTCGGCGAAAGCACAGAGACGACGCATTATTCGATTGTCGATGATGAGGGCAACGCCGTTGCCGTGACTTATACCCTGAACGGTTCATTCGGCGCAGGTGTTGTTGCTGCTGGCACTGGCATATTGCTTAACAATGAAATGGACGATTTCACCTCTAAGCCCGGCGTTCCAAATCTTTACGGGTTGGTGCAGGGCGAAGCCAATGCGATTCAACCGAAGAAGACGCCTCTTTCTTCAATGAGTCCGACAATCATCTCCAAGGATGGCAAGCCTTTTATGGTCATTGGCAGTCCCGGCGGCGCGCGCATTATCACTATTACGCTCGAAGCGATCATCAATGTGATTGATCACGGGATGGACATACAAGAGGCAATAGATGCTCCGCGCATTCATCACCAGTGGTTGCCTGACCGGGTCTATATGGAGCCTTACGCGCTTTCCGGCGATACGATGAAAATTCTGACGGAAATGGGTCATAATGTCGGAATCGATCAGGATTGGACCATTTGGGGCCAAGCCGCAGGCATTCTTGTCGGCGGCAAGAGCCTTGGTGAAATCACCGAAGGCGGTGGCGCCCGATATAATGGAGCCATGGACAGCCGCTCCGGTTCCGGTTCAGCGCGCGGCTACTAGAGCCCAAATCCAGCCAACCTTCCCCGCAGCTCGCGGATGGTTTGAGCATCGGCATTGGCAAAGGCAAACCGCAGAAATGGGGTTTGCCTTTCGCCGAAATATTCGCCGGGAATGGCGAGGATTCCAGCACGTTTTGCCAATTGCTCTGCCACCATCTCTGACGCCATGCCATCGAATGGGTGCCTGACAAATGCGAAATAGGCGCCTATCGATTCCAGTGCCCATCCGTCCAGCTCGGCCATCACGTCGCGAAGAGCTTTTGCCCGCACTTCAATTTCCAGACGGTTTCCTGCGCGCCATTCCGTCAATGCAGGCAAGGCGCGAGCGAGAGCAGCTTGTGGGGCTCGGGGCGGACATATCTGTAAATTATCCATGATTTTGGCAATTTGCTCGACCACTGCCCCACCTGCCACTATTGCGCCCAGCCTATGTCCGGGGATGCAAAAGGATTTGGAAAAACTGTAGAGCTCGATCAGATTTTCCTGCCAATCTGCTGTAGCAAACAAGCCATGCGGGGCACCGGCGCCATCTGGCAAAAAATCCCGATAGGTCTCGTCAAGAATGAGCCAAATGCCAGCGTCCCTGCAAAAATCAAAGATCACCTGCAGCCTGTCGGCAGGATAAATCGCTCCCGTCGGATTGTTCGGCGTTACAAGAGCAAGTGCACGAACATCCGGCGTCATCGCCATCTGGATGGCGTCGATAGTGGGAACAAAACCCTCCGACGCAGTGCAATTCACTTTGCCTGTTTTGATGCCAAGCATCGCCAAAGTCGTCTCGTGATTGAAATAAAATGGATCGGTCACAAGAATGGTATGGCCTGCAGAAGCGGCAACCATGGAAGCACAGACAAAGGCCTGATTGCAGCCCGATGTGATATGAATATTGTCGGCACTGATTTTTGCGTCATAGATCTCGGACACATGAGCGGCATAGGCTTCGCGTAATATTGTTTCGCCCTCGATGGGACCGTAATTGGTGTAAGCCAATGAGGACGAGGCTTCGCCAAGCCATTGCAGCATCTTCTCATGCGCCGGATAGCCCGGGACAGCTTGCGATAAATCAATCAGCGAACCCTGGCTGCCATCATAGGACTTTCCCCAGGCTTGAACTGCCGGTATCGGCGGCGGCGATAGGCGGGTTACAAGGGTATTGAGCATTGCAGCAGTCATCATTCGTTCCTGTATCGCTTCTTCCACGTCCAGCAAGTTCTTAATAGCCAATCGGATTGAAGTCATCTGTGACCATTTCGCATGACCTGTTCACAGAATGATGATTGATTTCCCTGCCACTTTAGGGTGTGCTGACCATTCTGCAACGACATGAACATTTCGGGAAGCCAGCATTATGCCATCGTGGGATGAAAACAAACTGAGCGAGTTGCGCGCCAAATATGGCGAGAGCCATGGCGGTGAGTTGTTTGATGAACGATTCCGGAAAGTAGCTGACAAAATATTTTCCAAGAGCGGCACTCGCCTTGCACCCTATGCGGGTATACCGACATTTCTCACGGCACCTTATATGCCGGTTGACGCCGTTAATCCTGACTTTGGCAATCTCCAGGTAGCCATTGTCGGCGTGCCGATGGACCTTGGCGTAACCAATCGTCCTGGTTCGCGTTTCGGCCCGCGTGCTGTTCGCACGATCGAGCGTATTGGCCCATATAATCACGTTCTGGAATGCGCACCGGTGTTCGACCTTCGCGTCGCCGATATTGGCGATGTGCCATTTGCCAGCCGTTACAGGTTGGAGCAAAGCCATGATGATATTGAACGGCGCTTCAACCAGATTGTTGATGCCGGTGTCCTGCCGCTGGCTGTCGGCGGCGATCATTCGATCAGCCACCCTATCCTGAAAGCCGTCGGCAAGAATGGCCCTGTCGGGATGATCCATATCGATGCGCATTGTGATACGGGTGGCGCGTTCGACCAGACCAAATTCCATCATGGCGGTCCATTCCGCAATGCGGTTCTGGATGGAGTTCTTGACCCGACAAGAACGATCCAGATCGGCATTCGTGGCTCTGCCGAGTATTTGTGGGAGTTTTCCTATGAGTCCGGCATGACCGTCATTCATGCGGAAGAAGTCACCGGACTGGGCATCCCGGCGATCATCGAAAAAGCCAGGTCCATAATCGGCGATGGCCCGACCTATCTGTCATTCGATATTGATAGTCTTGATCCAAGTTTTGCGCCGGGCACCGGGACGCCGGAAGTTGGTGGTTTGACGACGCGGGAAGTGCTCGAACTCATTCGAGGGTTTAAAGGCATTAATCTCGTGGGAGGCGATGTGGTTGAGGTCGCTCCGCAATATGACGCTACCACCAACACTGCACATGCGGGCGCACAAGTGCTGTTCGAAATCCTGAGTCTGATGGTTTTCAGTCCATTTGTGCAAAAGCAAAACAAGTAAGAGACAATGATGAGTGAAACTATTGAGACCGACGTCCTTGTCATCGGCGCAGGCATTGCTGGCGCTGGTGTCGCGGCCGCCTTGGCTGACACGCACAGTGTTGTTGTCGTAGAGCGCGAAAGTCAGGCCGGATATCATTCTACCGGACGGTCGGCGGCAATCTTCATTCCAAATTATGGCAATGAAGTCATTCGTGGGCTAAACCGAGCCAGTGCACCGATGTTTCACCATCGAGACACGGGCCTTTTTCCCGAACCATTGCTGACAGCGCGGGGATCATTGACGGTCGCCGATGAAGATGGCGTCGCGACATGCGAAGAATTTGTCCGAGACGGCATTGGCGTAGAAGCTATTTCTGTCGACAAAGCGCTTTCTCTGGTACCCATCCTCAGTCGCGACTACGTCAAAGCCGCCGCTTATCAAGAGGATGCACAAGATATCGACGTCAACGCTCTTCATCAGGGCTGGTTGCGCAAGGCATCGGCGCTGGGCGTCCGACTTTTTACCAATACCGAAGTCACCAGCGCCAATCGCGTTGCCGGTGGCTGGATTGTCAATGCATCCGACAAGGTTTTCAGCGCCCGGATCATTATCAACGCCGCTGGTGCCTGGGCAGATCTGACAGCCGCAATATTTGGCGCCAAGCCTCTTGGGCTAACGCCGCTGCGCCGCTCGATTGCAGTTCTACCAGCGCCCGATGGTCACGACACCCGCAATTGGCCGCTTGTCGATGATGTCAACGAAGCCTGGTATCTGAAGCCCGATGGTGGACGCATGTTTGTCTCGCCCGCCGACGAAATTCCCGTCGAGCCGCATGATGCCTATGTTGACGATATGATCCTCGCCGAAGGTCTCTATCGCTTCGAGCAGGCTGTCACCGTTCCAGTCAATCGGGTCGAGCGTAGCTGGGCAGGCCTACGCACCTTTGCGCCGGACAGGACTCCTGTCGCGGGTTTTGATGATTCGGTGGATGACTTCTTTTGGCTTGCAGGACAAGGCGGTTACGGTATCCAGACTTCGCCAGCCTTGTCGGCGCTTGCAGCAGCTTTGATCCGGGGACGCACTCCCGACGCCAATGTGGAACCCCTGCTTTCACGCCTGTCGCCGGCTCGTTTTACGAGCCATCCATAAGCGGCTGACCGGCAAAATCGGCGGCTTGGCTTTCGAGTTCAGATTTAATGAAATTGCTCAACACTCTGATGCGCGGCGTACCTACAATATCCTCATGACAAATGAGCCAATAGTCGCGATTGAGGTGCAATTCCTTGGGAAGGACCGGAACGAGTTCGGGATAGTTGCAAGCAATGTAATAAGGCAAAATACACAAGCCAAAACCGGTGCGCGCCGCGCTAAGCTGGGCGAAAATGCTGGAGCTTTGATAGGATGCACGCAAACCCGGAAGTATCTCGCGCATATAATCGAGACCGGGCGTAAATATCATGTCCTCAATATAACCGATAAATCGGTGCTCTGAGAGATCCGCCTGTCGTTTGATTGTTGCGTGCCGCGCCAGGTAGTCTGCCGAACCGTAAACGAACAACCGATATGGCATCAGCTTTTCTTGATGATAGCGTCCTGTCCGGCTGGCGTTGAGCGTTATTGATAGGTCCGCTTCACGCCGCGACAAGGATACGATCTGCTGAATTGTCACCATTTCCACGGATAGCCCCGGGTATGATTGTGTCATCAGCGGCAAACGGTCTGCCAGAAAGAAATTGGCGAACCCCTCAAGGATGCTCAGCCGGACCACACCGCTAAGTGATACAGTTCCTCCCGATGCTTCATTCTGAAAACGCTCTGCTTCGCGCTCCATGACCTCCGCAGATTCAATCAGTTTTTCCCCAAGCGCGGTAACAATATAGCCGCGCGGATTTCGCTCAAACAGGCGGGCCGACAGCGCCTCTTCCAATCGCTCGATCCGGCGCGAAACGGTCACGTGATTTGTCCGCAGACGCCGCGCTGCTGTGGTCAATTGGCCGGTGCGGGCGACAGCCAGAAAATACTGGAGATCATCCCATGTGAACTGTCGCATTTGTGTGCAAAGCCTTCATGTACATTTTTGTACGGAATATGTGCAAAATTAGATGTTTGTGTACTTATTTGTCAATGCTAGACTTTTTTCAACAACATGGTTGCCGGTCGGGAGAAACGGCGCAATCATGGGAAGAACAATGTTCAGCAAGAATGGGCTGGATCGAGGGAGGGAACTACCAAGCGAAGGCGAGCTAATCGCTGGTTCGCGATCAGCACATGACAATTATATCCAGTTCACCAATGGCGGTCATCATTTGATGCCCAGCCAGACAATTAATCTTTGGGAGGAGAGAAGAATGAAGCTTTTAACCGTCGTAACCGCTGCTTTGATGGCAGCTACAGTGATTCCGGCAGCCAGCGCCGAAATTTCCGATGGCAAGGTCAAGATCGGCATTTTGAATGATCAGTCCGGCGTCTATGCGGATTTCGGCGGCAAATGGTCGTTTGAAGCTGCGAAGATGGCGGCTGAAGATTTTGGTGGCAAGGTTCTTGATGCACCAATTGAGATCATTTCAGCGGATCACCAGAACAAAGCCGATATTGCTTCTAACATTGCCCGCCAGTGGTACGATACAGAGCAGGTCGATTCCATTATGGAATTGACAACCTCCTCGGTGGCTCTCGCCGTTCAGGGCATCTCCAAAGAGAAAAAGAAGATCGATCTGGTTACCGGTGCTGCAACTGCAGAACTGACGGGCAAGCAATGCTCACCTTACGGCTTCCATTGGGCTTATGATACGCACGCGCTGGCCGTTGGCACTGGCGGCGCGCTCGTGGGCGCTGGCGGTGATAGCTGGTTCTTCCTGACAGCTGACTATGCATTCGGCTATTCGCTGGAAGAACAGACGAGCAAATATGTTACCTCCAAGGGCGGCAAGGTTGTGGGTTCGGTCCGCCATCCTTTGGCAACCAGTGATTATTCCTCATTCCTTCTCCAGGCGCAGTCCTCGGGCGCAAAAGTCATCGGCCTCGCGAATGCCGGTCTTGATACTGCCAATGCCATCAAGCAAGCTGCTGAATTCGGCATTGTTGCAGGCGGCCAGCGCCTCGCAGCCCTACTGTTTACACTGGCGGAAGTTCACGGTCTCGGCCTCGAAGCGGCGCAGGGCCTGACCCTGACCGAAAGCTTCTATTGGGATCGTGATGATGAATCGCGTGCTTTCGGCAAGAAGTTCTTCGACCGCACCGGCCGCATGCCCAATATGATTCACGCCGCCACCTATTCCGGCGTAACGCAATATCTCAAGGCCATCCAGAAGGCAGGGACGGACGATACGGAAAAAGTCGCTGCCGCGATGCATGAAATGCCGGTCGATGACGTATTCGGACGGGGCGCGAAGGTCGGCGCGAATGGCCGCCTGATCAGCGATGTGTATTTGATGGAAGTCAAGAAGCCGGACGAAAGCAAGGCACCTTGGGATTATTACAAGGTTCTGGCCACGGTACCAGGCGACGAAGCCTATATCAAACCAGCCGAAAGCGGCTGCAATCTGGTCAAGTAGCAAGCATGACCAGTTCTGCCGCAACTGCGTTCGGGGGAGGACAATCCTCTCCCGGCACACCCGATAATCAGACGTCACGGGTGGTTCTTTCCGCCCGTGGCCTGCGCCGTGATTTCGGTGGATTTATTGCTGTCAACAATGTTGACCTTGATGTCCATCATGCCAAAGTCCATGCCTTGATCGGACCAAACGGAGCTGGCAAAACCACGGTCTTCAATCTTTTGACAAAGTTTTTGCAGCCCTCGAGCGGCACCATCATGCTGCTTGATCATGATATAACGAAAACCGATCCGGCACGTGTGGCGCGCATGGGATTGGTGCGTTCTTTTCAGATATCGGCCGTCTTTCCGCATCTGACCGTATTGGATAATGTTCGTGTCGCATTGCAGCGGCCAGGACATCTATCGACGCAATTCTGGCTTCCGATGAGCGCCCTGAACAAATTGAACGAGCGCGCCAACGAACTTATCGATGCGGTTGGTCTGACAGATGCGCGCAACAGGCTTGCGGCAGATCTTTCCTATGGCCGTAAACGAGTTCTTGAAATCGCAACGACACTAGCGCTTGACCCGAAAGTGCTGCTGCTTGATGAGCCAATGGCGGGCATGGGCCATGAGGATGTGCACATCGTTTCCGATATTATTCGTGAGGTCGCCAAGGACCGCGCCATTCTTATGGTTGAGCATAATTTGAAAGTCGTCGCGGATCTTTGCGATCAGGTCACCGTGCTTCAGCGCGGCGAAATACTGACTTCAGGCGATTACAAGACTGTCAGCCAGGATGAACGCGTGCGCGTTGCCTATATGGGGACCGAGCATGACTGACAAAAAACCTCTTCTCACAGTCCGCAATCTTCATGCCTGGTACGGTGAAGGTCATGCGTTGCATGGCATTGATCTCGATATTCATCAGGGAGAGACCGTAACCCTGCTGGGACGCAACGGCGTTGGCAAAACGACGACCTTGCGTTCAATCATGGGCATCATACGCAAGCGCACGGGTACGATTACTTTCGACGGCAAGGACATGATGCGCGTGCCGCTTCATCGCGCAGCGCATGCCGGTATTGGCTTTGTGCCGGAAGAACGCGGCATCTTCGCAACGCTATCGGTTGACGAGAATTTGAGTCTTCCGCCCGTCGTTGCCAATGGCGGGATGTCGATCGAAGAGATTTACGATCTCTTTCCAAACCTTAAAGAGCGCCGCAACAGCCCCGGCACCAAGCTTTCCGGCGGCGAACAGCAGATGCTGGCAATAGCGCGCATTCTGCGCACCGGTGTAAAACTGATTTTGCTTGACGAACCAACCGAAGGCCTCGCGCCCGTCATCATTCAACGCATAGGCGAGGTGCTCGTTACCTTGAAGCAGAGGGGAATGACAGTTTTGCTCGTTGAGCAGAACTTCCGTTTTGCCAGCAAGGTAGCTGATCGTTTTTACGTTGTTGATCACGGAAAGATCATCGACAATTTTCCGGTTCAGGAATTGCCGGATCGCATGACCATGCTCAACGAAGCATTGGGAGTTTGAAATGACAATGATCTTTGGGGTACCCCTTCAGGCTTTTCTCGGGCAATTGTTGATCGGCCTCATCAACGGCTCCTTCTATGCAATGCTCAGCCTTGGACTAGCGATCATTTTCGGCCTCCTGCGCGTCATCAATTTTGCCCACGGCGCGCAATATATGATCGGCGCATTTGTTGGTTACCTGCTTCTTGCAGAACTCGGCATTGGTTATTGGCCAGCTTTGATACTGGCTCCCATTATTGTCGGGTTCGCTGGTGCATTCATCGAGCGCGTCGCACTCTCGCGTCTTTATAATCTCGACCACCTCTATGGCTTGCTGTTCACCTTCGGCCTCGCGCTCGTTCTGGAAGGCATGTTCCGCTATTATTATGGCGCAGCAGGTCAGCCCTATGCCGTTCCAAGCGCTCTGACAGGTGGTTATAATCTCGGCTTCATGTTCCTGCCGAAATATCGTGGCTTTGTGGTGCTGGCATCCTTGGTGGTTTGCCTTGGAACGTGGCTGCTCATTGAAAAGACCCGACTGGGCTCACAGCTGCGGGCGGCGACAGAAAATCCAACGCTGGTCCGCGCATTCGGTATCAACGTTCCTTTGCTGCTCACCTTTACCTATGGCCTCGGCGCTGGACTTGCCGGTCTTGCCGGAATATTGGCGGCACCAATCTATCAGGTCAGTCCGCTCATGGGATCAAACCTGATCATCATTGTTTTCGCGGTTGTTGTCGTTGGCGGCATGGGCTCCATATTGGGCGCCATCATAACCGGCTATATGCTCGGCATATTGGAGGGGCTGACAAAGGTCTTCTACCCGGAAGCCTCCAACATCGTCATCTTCGTGATCATGGCAATCGTGCTGCTTGTGCGTCCCGCAGGTCTTTTCGGAAAGGATGCGTGACATGACACAATCCGCCCTCACCGCACCGAGACAAAAAATTCTGTCATTGGAAGTTACGCTGATCGTTGCAGGCATTGCGCTTCTCGTGCTTGCGCCCTTCTTTTTCTATCCGGTTTTCCTGATGAAGGTGCTGTGCTTTGCTCTGTTTGCATGCGCTTTTAATCTCCTTCTTGGCTATACCGGCATTCTTTCGTTCGGCCACGCAGCCTTCTTTGGCGGCGCTGCCTATTTCACTGCCCATTCGGTGAAGGAGTGGGGATTTTCGCCCGAACTGGGTATTCTCGTTGGCGTTGCAGGGGCTGCGTTTCTAGGTTTGATTATCGGCTTTTTCGCCATCAGGCGTCAGGGCATCTATTCCACGATGATCACCCTCGCCCTCTCGCAGATGTTCTTCTTCTTCTGTTTGCAGGCATCATTTACACACGGCGAAGACGGCATTCAGGGCGTGCCGCGCGGCCATCTGTTCGGCTTCATCGATTTGAACCAGTCGCTGAATATGTATTTCTTCGTGCTTGCCGTCTTTTTATTGGGCATGTTCATCATCTGGCGCATCATCAATTCACCATTCGGCATGATCCTCAAATCAGTCCGGGAGAATGAGCCTCGCGCCATCTCGCTTGGTTATTCTGTCGCTCGATATAAATTGGCAGCTTTTGTCATGTCAGCGGCGCTCACGGGGCTGGCAGGCGGCATCAAGGCGATTGTTTTTCAGTTCGCAACATTGACCGATGTCAGCTGGCAAATGTCGGGTGAAGTGGTGCTCATGACCCTGCTTGGTGGGATAGGTACTTTGGTCGGCCCGGTATTTGGTGCTGCCCTCATCTCGGCGCTTGAGAACTATCTGGCAACTTCCGAATTCCCAGTCACCGTAATCACCGGCATCATCTTCATGATATGTGTCCTCGTGTTCCGCCGCGGGATTATCGGTGAGCTGTATGCTTCGCGTTTCGGCAAAAGGCTGGAAGGCAAGTCGGAAAACTGATCATGAGCGACCTCTATGATTACGTCATTGTCGGTGCCGGCACGGCGGGGTGTACCCTTGCAAACCGTCTATCGGAAAACAAAGATGTCTCCGTATTGTTGCTGGAGGCAGGCGGCAGGGATAATTATCACTGGATCCATATTCCCGTGGGCTATCTCTATTGCATCTCAAATCCGCGCACCGACTGGTGCTTTTCGACCGAGGCCGAAGCGGGATTGAACGGGCGTTCCCTCGCCTATCCTCGCGGCAAGGTTCTTGGCGGATGTTCATCCATCAACGGCATGATCTATATGCGCGGTCAGGCCCGCGATTATGATCTTTGGCGGCAGGACGGATGCACCGGATGGGGCTGGGATGATGTGCTTCCCTATTTTAAAAAATCGGAAGATTACTATCTTGGCGCAGATGAATTTCATGGTGCAGGCGGCGAATGGCGCGTGGAAGAAGCGCGGCTTCACTGGGATATTCTGGATGCTTTCAGGGACGCGGCGGAGGCGGCGGGAATACCGCGAACCGACGATTTCAACCGCGGCGACAATGAAGGGTCTTCTTACTTCAAGGTAAATCAGAAACGTGGCATTCGCTGGAATACCTCGAAAGCATTCCTGCGCCCCGCTAAGAACCGCTCCAATCTCACGGTCCAGACCGGTGCGCATGTTCGCAAGCTCATTCTTGATGGTTTGAGCGTCAAAGGCATTGAGTTCGAACAGGCTGGCATGGTGCGCACGGTGCAGAGCCGACGCGAAGTCATTCTTTCCGCAGGCTCGGTCGGGTCGCCGCAAATCCTGGAACTATCCGGCATAGGCCGAGGCGACGTTTTGCAGGCAGCCGGTATTGAGACGGTGTTGGAGCGCCGCAACGTAGGGGAGAATTTGCAGGATCATCTGCAACTGCGCTGTGCTTACAAAGTAACGGGTATTCCGACGCTTAATGAGAAGGCCAACCGGCTGATGGGGAAGGCTTCAATTGCTTTGGAATATCTTGTGCGCCAATCAGGGCCCATGTCGATGGCACCCAGTCAGCTTGGCGTATTCACCCGTTCAGATCCGTCATTCGCCACTGCCAATCTGCAATATCACGTCCAGCCACTATCGCTCGAAAAATTTGGCGAAAATGTTCACGCTTTTCCGGCTTTTACCGCGAGTGTATGCAATTTGCGCCCGGATAGCCGCGGCACTGTCCACATTAAATCGCCGGATCACCGCGCCCACCCATCCATAAGGCCGAACTACCTGACCACCGAAAGCGACCGGCAGGTCGCCGCTGACTCTATTCGCATCACGCGCAACATAGTCGCGCAAAAACCGCTGCAAAAGTTCAAGCCGGAAGAATTCAAACCGGGACCACAATATCAGACCGATGCCGAACTGTTTGAAGCTGCCGGTGCAATCGGGACCACCATCTTTCATCCGGCAGGGACATGCCGGATGGGCGCTGATCCGGACTCTGTTGTGGATCCGCAATTGCAGGTCCGCGGCATTCAAGGTCTTCGCATTGCCGATGCTTCGATCATGCCATCGATAGTTTCTGGCAACACGAACTCGCCGACAATCATGATTGCCGAAAAAGCCGCCGACATGATTATGCGCGGCTGATCAGTTTCGACCGCCCTTGCTTAGCAGCCATATCAAATATGGTCCTGAAATCAGCGATGCGAACAGCCCGAGCGGCAGCTGATAGGGGAATGCCACCATGCGGGCAAGCCAATCCGACAAAACCATCAGACCAGCTCCGATAAGCATGGCTCCGATGAGGCCCGTCAATGGTCTATGCAGTCCGATCAGACGCGCAAGATGCGGTGCAATCAGACCGACAAAACTCAAAGGGCCAACGAAAAGCGATGCAACTGCGGTCAGGCATGCCGATAATATGATCAGTATGCCGCGGCTCATCCGAATAGGCAGCCCCGTTTCCAAACCGACAGGCCGCCCCAATGGCAGCATATCAAGCCAGCGCGTGGTGAAAACAAGCGGCAACACCAGAAGGACAAGCGCAACCAACGCCACCCACATTTCTTCCGGCAGGCGCTCTGCGGATGAACCGCTAACCCATCCGAGCAGCATGAAAGCCTGCGGGCTTCCCGTGGCAATAATTGCAGTCAATATGGCGCTGCACAAAGCACCCATCGCTATGCCGGAAAGCAAAAGGCGCTCAGGCCCAAAGCCGCTGCGCGCTGACATTGCCAGCATGAAGGCTAAAACGATAATTGAACCCGCCATGGCGCCGGCCAATAGAACAATCTGACTTGGGGCCGAAAGCAACATAAGGGGCACGGCGATCCCGACGCCCGCGCCTGTACCAACGCCCAAAATTTCGGGGCTGGCGAGAGGATTGGCGGTAACACGCTGCATGATCTGCCCTGCGGCGGCAAGCATCGCACCCGATGCTGCAGCTATCACCGTCCGCGGCCAGCGCCACGGCAAAAGATCGGCAAGGAGTTCGCCGCGCGCGATTACCCAGCCTTCCGGGCCGCGCCCCAGCAAAAGTGCGATCCCGGCAGCTAAACCCGTGAGGATGACAAGCACGGCAACCGTCCATGCTGGCCTGCGTGCGCGCGGGGATGGCGCAGGTTTGGCATTGAGCGAAGGCCATTCAAACATGCGCAATCGCGGCAGCAGCCAAAGAAGCAATGGACCTCCAAGCAGTGCTGTCGCAGCACCTGTTGGAATACGCTCGCCGCCGGAGCCAGCAGCCAGTTGCACAAACCCATCCGCCAACCAAAGCAGGATCGCGCCAACCAGCGGGGCGGCCGCCAACATTTGCCCTGGTGAGCGCGCGCCTGTCAGTCGTGCCAGAGCTGGCGCGGCGAGTCCGACAAAGCCGATAATACCAACTTCGGCAGTAACGCTTGTTGCAAGCCAGACGGCAAGTCCAATAACGAGAAAACGCGTACCATGAAGAGCTACACCAAGGTTTTTGGCGCTGGCATCATCCAGACCGAGAATGGATAACGGGCGCAGCAGAACAATGGATGCTGCACACGCAAGCAGAATTTTCCAGATAATTCCCGATACGGGTACCCAACTTTGCTGAGCCAGCGATCCCCCGCCCCAAATGAATAGTGAAAACATGTATTCGCCATTGGCAAGGATAAGTGCCGCACTTGCCGCTGTCGCGGTCAGCGAAACCATCATCCCAGCCAGAACCACGGAAACGGGTTCGAGACCGCGCTGCCATGTCAGCGACAGAATGAGCGCAACGGCGATAAGTCCGCCTGCCAGGGCAACGGCTTCTCGTCCACCTTCCATAAGCGCCGGGAAGTAAAGCATGGCTATCGCCATCGCCAGTTGCGCGCCCGCCGAAATCCCGAGGGTCGAGGGTTCTGCCAAGGGATTGCGCAATACCCTCTGGAGCAAGGCTCCCGAAAAGCCGAGCGCCGCACCACAAAGAATTGCCATTGCGCTACGAGGCAAAATGGAATCCATCAAAATGAGCTTTTGCAATCCTGCAAATTCCGGCGCGACACGTGTGGCGAGGCTAAACTGCGCGGCGATCTGCCCGGCAAAAAGCGATGCGGCAACAATCAGCA
The DNA here is from genome assembly GCF_037203775.1 of Phyllobacterium sp. CCNWLW183. Lineage (NCBI taxonomy): Bacteria > Pseudomonadati > Pseudomonadota > Alphaproteobacteria > Hyphomicrobiales > Phyllobacteriaceae > Phyllobacterium > Phyllobacterium sp. CCNWLW183. The sequence continues at coordinate 302,994 of NZ_JBBCBN010000005.1, forward strand.
ATGCACCCCAGAGCAGCAGCCCTCTATTAAGCGCTTTAGGCTCAATCATTGCTGGCACTGCCTGAAAAAAGCGACGAGCCCGCAAACAGTCTCGCGAAACGCCGGGCAGCGGGCAAGCCGCCAAAATGGTTGATCGGGTCAAGCGTTGCCACCCTGCCCGCCTTCACAGCGGGAAGAGCATTCCATAAACCGCTTTGCGGCAGTAGGTTTTCCGCTTCCGGCGGGACAGGCCCCACAATAAGGATCGAAGCTTCCGGCACGCCAGCGAGTGCCTCCATTCCAACGGGTGCGGCGGCGGAATAGCTGCTTTCCTGTCCCCATGCATTGGTAAAACCCAGCCGCCCGGCGACGTCGCCGAACATGCTATCAGCCCCAAACGCCCGAAAATGCCGGGCGTCGCCAATATTGATAATGAAAAGCGGGCGGGTAGCATGATACTTCAAGCGCATCCGCAGGTCCAAGATCAGCGCCGATGTCTCTGCAACATAAGCGGCAGCTTGTTCCCTGCGGCCAAGTTTGTCACCAAGCCCCAATGCAACTTTTTCGGCAAGCCCGTAGGGCGGCGTTCCCGGCTCATAAACTGTCATTGAAAATACAGGCGCAACCTTCTCCAGGCTGGCTCGCCGGTATTCATAAAAATTGGAACTGAGAATAATGTCCGGCGCAGCCATGCGCAGCATTTCGAAGTTAGGCGTGCCACGCAATCCAAGATCAGCGACGCTTTCGGGTACATGCGGCTCGACCGCAATGGATCGAAACTGGAGAAGCTCAGTGGCAGCAACAGGGACGATGCCGATGGCAAGAGCCGTCTCCAGCATCGCCCAATCGACGATGGCGATGCGCTTTTCCTGCCCCCACGCCGACCGGTCAGGCAAAATCGCTGCCATCGATAGAGCAAGTACGGCACGTCGGTTTATGACAATCATCAAAGTACTTTGTCTGAAATCGGATCACCAGGCCATCTGGTGATCCCGCAAGCAATTATAAACGACGCTCACCAGGTCATGTGAGCTTTGAGAAGTGCTTTGCGTCCCTCACCATAGGCACAGACATTTACACCCTGACAGCCTGAAACAAACTCTTTATCGAAAACATTGGTGACATTCAGATCAACGCCCCAATTGTCTTTCTTGTAGCCGATCTTCAGGTCAAGCAGAGTTACGTCCGGAACTTTAAGCGTATTGGCTTTGTCTGCGTAGCTGGAGCCTACATAACGGACACCAGCGCCGAGCGCCAGCCCAGCAAGTTTCCCGGTTGGAACCGTATATTGAGCAAAAACAGAGGCTTGAGTCTCTGGCAGAAGATATGGACGTTTGCCGATAATGCTTTCATCGGCATCATCCTTCACTTCCAGATCATAAGCGGTGAAAGCTGCTGTTACTTTCCACGCATCATTGATATTTGCCTGGGCTTCGATCTCAAAGCCGCGAGAATTTACCTCGCCTATCTGCGTTTCCTGCCGGAAGCCGCCCGTTACAACATTCTTCTTCGTAAGATCGAATAGCGACGCGGTAATTAGCCCGTCAAACCACTCAGGACGATACTTCACGCCAACTTCATATTGCTGTCCCGTTTCCGGCTTGAAAAATTCGAGATTGCCGGTAACGCCAATCTCCGGACTGAAAAAAGTTGCAATACTGGCATAGGGCGTAATGCCATTGGCGAAATCATAGGCAATACCAGCCCGTCCACTCGCCCGACCTTCATTGCCCTTATAGGTTGGAAGCCCGGTAGCTTCTGTGTCTACATAATCATAACGCCCGTTCAACGTAACCAGCCAGCCGTCGCCGAACCGCAACTGATCCTGAGCATAAATCCCGACCTGATGCTGCTTTATCACCTGATCGATATAGGGCTCTCCAAGAGAAGCTTGTGGAGCACCGTGGACTGGATCGCCTGCGCTGATCGGCGTACCGCTACCGCTTATCTGCACCTGATCGATATTAAAGTATTTATACTCAGCGCCGAACAGCAGGGTGTGTTCAATCGCACCCGTATTAACAACCCCTTCCAGCTGATTGTCGATCAGAACATTGTTTACAGTCGTATCGTGTTCGAAATCTATCCGCGACAGATTATCGGTGAGGTCTGGTTGTTCTGCAAAACCAAATGGACCACTTGCATAGCCAAATGCGTAGAGCGAGTGTTCTTTGACACTGCTATGGCCGTAGCGGGCATTTTGACGAAACGTCCAGTCATTGTCGAATTCATGCTCAAACTCGTAGCCGATCGAGGCTTGTTCTCGATCGTATCGATCAATTGACGGTTCCGTGAAATTTGATTTCGGGTCGATCTTTCCAAATTTGGTGGGTACCACGGTGCCGTAATAGGGCAGGAAACCGCCACCATCATGGGTAGCATCAAGGTGGGTATAGTTGGCGCTCAGTGTCAGCTTGGTTGCATCATCCGGCTTCCAGGTAATGCTTGGATTGATGACGCCACGAAATTCTTCGGAAAAATCCGTGTAATTGTCGCCGCCGCCAATCTTACCGTTAATGCGGTAGTCAACCGCGTCTGAAGCCTTATCGGCAAAGTCAAAGCCAATATATCCGTTTCCATAGCTGTTAATGCCAGTTTCGACATAACGGATACGCTCACCATTCGGTCGCTTGCTGATATAATTGACGATACCACCGGGATTGCTCCCGCCATAAAGAACAGATGCAGGGCCCTTCAAAACCTCAATGCGCTCGATCCCGAAGGAGTCGATGAGGAAGCCTCCAAAGCCATAGCTGAAGTTCTGTAGACCATCGAGATAAGTGCCCTTCGCGGTCGCATCGAAACCGCGAATGTAAATCCAGTTCGTATCATTATCGACACCGAATGGTTGCGCAAATACACCTGCGCTGTAGCGCAATGCCTCATCGATTTTCTGGGCGCCCTGCGCGTCAATCTGGTCTCGTCCAACAATCGAAACTGACTGGGGTATGTCTTCAATCGACGTGCTGGTTTTTGAGCCGGTAGCGGTACGCTTTGGCACGAACCCTGTTAGCGGGCCGGTAGCGGAGCCATCCCCACCGCTTTCGATAACGATCTCATTCAAACGGATAGTAGAGTCGGCTGTTTGAGCATTCGCCGCCGACAAGGATAACAAAGCAGCCGAACTGCCCAACAATAATATAAGTGATGATTTGTATGTACTGCGCATGATAAGCCCCTGCAAATGCCCGCCAACGCGACCTGCCGGTGGATGAACCAGTCATTTATCGCGTATAATATAAGTTGAGTTCATATATCAACTTATTGCCGCAGGATTGATGCTTTCTGCTGTAATTTGAATGTTTTTGGTCCGTTATTCAGCGTGGTGGTATCAGCTACGCTCTCGCTGCCATACGGCTGGTGTCACGCCGACCAAGCGCTTGAACACGCGCGTCAGATGCGCCTGATCAGAAAAACCGGTAGCTGAGGCAACATTCGTCAAAGAGGCATTTGATTTGCTCAACAGCAATTGTACTTTCCTGATGCGCGCACTCATTTGCCATTGATGCGGTGCAACGCCCGTGGACGCTTTGAACGCGTGGCTGAAATAGGATTGGGAAAGACCGGCCAGATCAGCAAGTTCCTGCAAGCGGATATTTCGCAGGCAATGTTCCTCGATATAAGTTGTGACGGCGCGCAGTTGCCGCGGCGATAATTGACTGCGTTGACGTTTCTTTATCTCGCCTATTTGAAAAAGTTCGACAAAAAGAGCCATCGTCAAACCATCGCCATAGAGAGCGTGGAGCGGTCGCTCGCTGACACATTCGTCAGCTATCAGCCGGGAAAGAGATGCTATTTTATCATTGGAGAACATGATGCGGGGGATGGAGAGCCTGTCGCCGATGAATTCATCGGCAAAACGCCGCCGCAAAGTACCTACGTCAAGATGCAGATCCAGGTGCCGCAAATATTGTACATTCTCAAGGTGCCCCCAAATGGGCAATCCTGCTGGAATGTAACTCATGGAATGCGGTGTACATGCTTGGCTGACCCACCGGATTGCCGGGTCAAGAGAAAGGTTGAAATTGCCGGGACCGGACTTGTCGAGGATGACAAACAGGCGTGGGTCTTCGGAGACATATTCACCATTGGCGTCGGGATCACACCTGACAGACCAGACATCGGCGATCACGCCAGTCCAGGAACGCCACTTGAGTTCCTCAACCAGCGAAATACCTTCTACCCGGCTTGTCATGCGTGGATGGAATGTCATTTCGGCCCCTAGAGCAATTCCAGCAAAAGTGTGAAGCGGTTTTGCATCTGGAATTGCGTAGTTACAAAGATTTAGGTCGCTGTATCAAACAGCGAACTATTCGTCGGCAACGCCGCGTCGCCAGTAGGAAACAACCAAATGTTGCGTTCTTGCAAGCTTCAGATCTTTGCGCACATAATTGCGAATAGCTTTGAAGCCATTAAATTCACAACCTGACCATACAAATATCCGCTCGCCATTTGAAGGTAGCGCGACGGCTTTTACGGCATCCTGAAGCAATGTCACCGTTCCGGCTGCAGCACCGTTGCGATGCAGCCATTGCAGATCAAGGCTGCATTGAGAATTGAAAATTTGCTCGTCCGCAGAACTATCCACCTCGATGCGCGCAACAACCTTCACGTTCCGGGGCAACCGCTCAATGATCCGGCCAATGGCAGGCAAAGCCGTTTCATCGCCTGCCAGCAAATACCAATCCGCGTCATCAGCATCGCCGCCACCTGGGCCCGTCATACCGACGACATCGCCTTCAGCCGCACCCAGCGCCCATTCGGACCCGGGCGTGCCGTCATGTATCACCACATCAATATCAACCTCACCGCTTTCGGGATTGATCTCGCGAATGGTATAAACGCGGGAAATCAACTTGTGATCGCCTTCTGGCCAGACCGGGCGGCCATCCTCACCGGTTACAGGCCATTGCGGAACCTCTATGTCCGCCGGTGGGATAAGAATGCGGACATGCATGCCGCCATAGGCAAACCTCTGCATATCCTTGCCGCACAAGCGCACCCGCCTCATATTCGGGGAAATGTTCTTTGCCGATAGAACACGCATCTCGCGAAAGTATGGCAACTGACTTCCTGCTGCACCATGACCAGCCCATATGATTTTGGGGTCTTCCTTACGCGCAAATTCGATAACATGGTCGGCGATGGCATACTTCATATATGCAAGGCCGGTTTCATCGACGCTTTCCGCGCGAAGCAACAAGGATTCTTCGTCGGCTTCGATTGTTGCTGTGCCGTAGCTTAACTCTATCTGGCCCGTGCGTTCCGTCCGCACAACATCGCCATGCTCAGCAAAGTGATCTGCCAATTGATTGAGATAGTGTAGCGGCGTGGGGAGATTGACCCGCGCGGTTGCTGTCAAACGGGTATTCTGCATTATAAATCCTGCCCGACCTCAGAGGGAAACCATCGTTTATGAGCGGGTTGACTAGCGTATATAATATGAGCATTCAAGTCATATTATATACGAATTGCTCCAAACGGGCTTGCTACATTCGTTATATTTTCCGTCTCAATCGGCTGAAATTATTTCAACCTTAAAACTTCATACTTGAAATAATTTTGAGCTGTGTCATGCTGCATAAAGTCAGCTTGGAGAAGTCACAGTGGTCAAAGCAAAGCATGGCACGTCTGGAATTAACTTCGCCTCCAACAGTGGTGACCGATGAACGATACTGGCGCTTCGAAAACCGCACAACATACGGGCCTCGGCAACAAGGATCGGCTCCGTTTGTGGATCCGCTTGCTGCGCGCATCGAGAACAATTGAAAACGAATTACGCCTGCGGCTGAAATCTGCATTTGACATGACGCTGCCCCGCTTTGACGTGATGGCCGCTCTTAATCGCGAGCCTGAAGGCCTGCTGATGAGCGACCTTTCGCGCTTTCTGCTGGTCTCGAACGGCAATGTCACGGTGATCGTCGACAGGTTGGTAACGGACGGACTTGTGGTTCGATCCAGCCGCGAGGGTGATCGCCGCACATCGATTGTCAGATTGACCGATTCAGGTTTGACCCTCTTTCGGCAGATCGCAACGGAACACGAAAAATGGGTGGGTGAACTGCTTGGCGGCATTGGCGATGAAGACGCGCGCCATCTTGCTGTCATGCTCAAATCATTTCGCAGCAATTGGGAAACATGAACCAGGCAACATGACCGGACAAAGAAGCCGGGACATGACCGAAAGCAGGCAGGGGAAGCCGCAGAATGCTAGGACCGACAGCTCATACCGATACATTTACGCGGGATAATCTTCCGCCACCAGAACTGTGGCCGGAATTCTGTCTCGATGGATTTGACTATCCCGACTATCTCAATGCCGCGGTCGAGCTGACCGACCGCATGGTGGAAAAAGGCTTTGGTGACCGCACTGCCCTGATAGGCAATGGCCGCAGGCGTAGCTATCGGGAGCTTTCCGAGTGGACCAGCCAGTTGGCTCATGCGCTCGTTGCCAATTATGGTATAAAGCCGGGCAACCGGGTGTTAATCCGCTCTGCCAACAATCCTGCTATGGTGGCTTGCTGGCTTGCGGCCACCAAAGCCGGTGCCGTTGTCGTCAATACGATGCCCATGCTCCGTTCCGGAGAACTGACTAAAATCATCGATAAGGCAGAAATATCGCTGGCACTTTGCGACACGCGCCTGATGGATGAGTTGATTGCCTGCGCCAAGGACAGCGTATTTCTCAAGCAAGTGATCGGCTTTGACGGCACCGCCAGCCATGACGCAGAGCTTGACCGCGCCGCCTTGGGCAAACCTCACGAATTTTCTGCCGTGCAGACTGGCCGGGACGATGTTGCATTGCTCGGGTTTACTTCGGGCACCACCGGTGTGCCAAAGGCCACCATGCATTTCCATCGCGATCTTCTTATCATCGCCGATGCCTATGCAAAGGAAGTGCTGGGTGTCACACCAGACGATGTATTCGTCGGTTCGCCACCTTTGGCCTTCACCTTCGGTCTCGGCGGTCTTGCAATCTTCCCGCTGCGGTTCGGAGCAGCCGCAACTTTGCTGGAGAATGCCACTCCACCCAATATGATCGAAATCATTGAAACTTATAAGGCAACAATAAGCTTTACCGCTCCAACGGCTTATCGGGCCATGCTGAAAGCTATGGATGAGGGAGCGGATCTTTCCTCCCTGCGAGTGGCTGTTTCGGCGGGCGAAACTCTTCCCGGCCCTGTCTTTGAAGAATGGACGAAAAAGACCGGCAGGCCGATTCTCGATGGCATTGGCGCTACGGAAATGTTGCACATTTTCATTTCCAATCGATTTGCCGACCTGATGCCCTCTTCCACCGGAAAGCCGGTGAGCGGCTATACCGCCCGGATCGTGGACAAGGACATGCGCGAGGTACCTCGGGGCACAATCGGCAAACTTGCAGTGCGCGGACCGACGGGATGCCGCTATATGGCCGACGACCGTCAGACCGAATATGTCCGCGACGGCTGGAACCTGACCGGCGACGCCTTTTATCAGGATGAGGACGGATTCTTCCACTTCGCTGCGCGCTCGGACGATATCATCCTGACAGCCGGTTATAATGTAGCCGGTCCTGAGGTGGAAGCGGCCCTGCTATCGCACCCTGAAGTTCTCGAATGCGCGGTCGTTGGCCAACCGGACAATGAGCGCGGGCAGATCGTCGAGGCATTCGTCGTTCTGATCGAGGGAACGACGCGGGATGATGCCACTATCAAGCGTTTGCAGGATTACGTGAAGACGCTGATTGCGCCCTATAAATATCCGCGTTCCGTGAAGTTTATTGACAGTCTACCAAAGACCCAGACCGGCAAAGTACAACGATTCAGGCTGCGAACAGGAGAGGCACCGTAAGGGCTCTTATCAGAGGTTGAACTCTGTCTGGAATTCTGGAAAGTTCGCTCACCGCTCCACGACCAAACAACAACAAATAACGGGAACACCTATAAAGGGGAATGATATGAAGAAAATTCTGGCAACCAGTATGTTAAGCCTTGCATTGGCCAGCGCTGCCTATGCGGAACCGGTAAAAATCGGCGTTATAACCACGCTCTCCGGTGGTGGAGCCGGTCTTGGTATCGACATGCGCGATGCCTTCACTCTGGCCATGAAGCAATCCGGAAACAAGGATATCGAACTTGTTATCGAGGACGATGCACAGAAGCCTGAAATTGCAGTGCAACTGGCAGAAAAAATGATCCAAAGCGACAAGGTTGACCTGCTGACAGGTATTATCTGGTCCAACCTTGCCATGGCCGTTGTGCCAAATACTGTTGCGCAGGATATTATCTATCTTTCGCCAAATGCCGGGCCCTCGGCACTGGCGGGCGCGAACTGCAACGCGAACTATTTCAACGTGGCCTATCAGAATGACAATTTTCATGAAGCCATGGGCCAGTACGCCAACAAGGACTACAAAAAGACCTTCATTCTTGCGCCCAACTATCCTGCAGGCAAGGATGCACTAACTGGTTTCAAACGCTTCTATAAGGGTGAACTTGCCGGCGAGGTTTATACCCAGGTTGGTCAGACTGATTATGCGGCTGAAATCGCACAGATCCGTGATTCAGGTGCCGACTCCGTATTCTTTTTCTTGCCCGGCGGCATGGGAATTTCCTTCATGAAGCAGTACGCGCAATCCGGCGTCAAGACGCCTGTTATGGGACCGGGCTTCTCGTTCGACCAGGATGTGCTGGGGGCTATTGGCGATGCGGCGCTAGGTGTGAAGAATTCGGCGACATGGTCGAAAGATCTCGACAATGACGCCAATAAGAAGTTCGTCGAAGCCTTCAAGACTGAATATAAGCGCTTGCCTTCGATCTATGCGGCACAAAGCTGGGATACGGCAAACCTCATTCTTGCAGCCCTGTCGAAAGCCAGCGTAAAGGATAAGGATGCGTTCAAGGCAGCGCTCAAAGCGGCGGACTTCAAGTCGGTGCGCGGCAAGTTTGTGTTCAATAATAATAACCATCCGATCCAGAACGTCTATGTGCGCGAAGTGGTGAAGGAGGATGGCGTTTTGACCAATAAGATCGTGGCGACTGCCTTTGAAGACCACAAGGATGCTTACGCAGACAAGTGCAAGATGTAATCCGCATCTGCCACATTGAGCCCGCCGCGCTGCGGCGGGTGTCCTGTTTAACCCTGCGCTGAATCCGGGAACGCTGCCTTGTCCACTGCACTTCTCATCGAGCAACTTCTCAACGGGCTACAGCTCGGAGTGATGCTGTTCCTCATGGCGGCTGGCCTGACGCTGATTTTCGGCGTGATGGGGCTGATAAATCTCGCCCATGGCTCGCTTTATATGATCGGAGCTTTCGCTTGCGCGGTTGTAGCCTCGGCCACAGGTTCGTTTTGGCTGGGGCTCATTGCCAGTCTTGCCGCGGCAGCAGCGGCGGGCGCTATTATGGAAGTGGTGGTCATCAGGCGACTATACGACCGTGACCATCTCGATCAGGTCCTGGCGACTTTTGCGCTGATCCTGATCTTCTCGGAAGGATCGCGTTGGATTTTTGGATCCTTTCCGCTTTATCTGGATATTCCGCCCCTTCTGCAGGGAGCTGTTTCTCTGCCCGGAGGCGGGCAATATCAGCTTTACCGCCTTGCCATCATCGCGGTGGGCATTGCTGTCGCGCTTGGACTTTATCTCCTCATTTCGCGCACCAGGCTTGGTATGCGCATAAGAGCGGGCGAGTCTGACCGCGAGATGATCGCAGCGCTCGGAATTGATATCCAGACGCTCTATACCATCGTCTTTGCGCTTGGAGCGGCATTGGCCGGACTGGCAGGCGCATTGGTCGGTGCTTTGCAGTCAGTTCAGGTCGGCATGGGGGAGCCCGTTCTCATCCTCGCTTTCGTGGTCATCGTCATCGGTGGTATCGGCTCCATAAAGGGCGCACTGATTGGCGCTGTTCTTGTCGGCCTCATTGATACAATGGGGCGCTTTCTCTTGCCCAAGACTCTCGCACTGATCCTTCCCGCCGCACAGGCCGGAATGGTCGGTGGCGCACTCGCTTCCATGCTGATCTATATTGTCATGGCCCTGATCCTCGCATTCCGGCCGCGCGGCCTGTTTGCCGCGTAAGGATCACAAGCTCATGATCGCACGCGAAACCATCATTAATTTAGTTCTGGCAGTGATATTGCTGGCTGTCCCGCTGATCGCCATTGCTGTCGGCGAACCATTCTACGTCACACTATCCACCCGTGTTGCCATTCTGGCCCTTGCCGCTGTCGGATTGAATATAGCGCTTGGACTTGGCGGGCTGGTATCCTTCGGACATGCAGCCTTCTTTGGGATAGGCGGCTATGCGGCCGGTATTCTGGCCACCCACGCCTTCAACGCGGAACCCATGCTCTTTGGCTTTGAGGGCACCACTTCAATGCCATGGATATGGCTGATCGCGCTCACTGTCTGCGGACTGGTGGCACTGCCTATCGGCGCGATCAGTCTGCGTACTTCAGGCGTTTATTTCATCATGATCACTCTCGCCTTCGCGCAAATGATCTATTACTTCGCTATTTCATGGCCCGCCTATGGCGGCGAGGATGGCTTATCCCTATCCGTTCGCAACTCATTTCCGCTGATCAATACGGCAAAGCCCCTGCCCTTTTTTCTCATCTGTTACGCATTGCTGCTTCTGGCGATGGGCCTATTTGCGCTCATCCGCGGCTCGCGTTTCGGTGCAGCGCTGCAAACAGCAAGGCAGAATGATACGCGGCTTGCTGCGGTTGGCATTGCACCTTTCAATATCAGGCTCATAGCCTTTATCATCTCGGCCATGGTGACCGGTCTGGCAGGCGCACTCTTTGCCGATCTGAACCGGTTTGCCAGCCCTTCAATGCTGTCATGGCACATGTCCGGCGAGTTGATTGTGCTTATTATCTTGGGCGGTAAAGGCAGGCTCTTTGGCCCTCTTGCCGGTGCCATGCTTTATGTTCTGTTCGAGTATACGCTCGGCGGCATTACAGAGAGATGGCAATTCTTTCTCGGCCTCATTCTACTTGGCGTAGTGCTTTTCGCGCGCGGCGGATTGCTTGGGCTTCTTGCAGGAAAGGCGCGTCATGGTTGAGCCCATCCTCGAAATTAGAGAGCTGCGCAAGAGCTTCGGTGCCTTGAAAGCGACCGATGGCGTGAGCCTTGATCTGCGCCCCGGCGAAATCCATGCCCTGATTGGACCCAATGGCGCTGGCAAGAGCACACTCATCCACCAGATATCCGGCTCCATCCGGCAGGATAGCGGCACGATCCGCTTTCTCGGTGAGGATATGGTAGGGCTCGGCATGCCCGAGCGCGCCCGTCGCGGCCTTGGTCGCAGTTTCCAGATATCGTCGCTTGCTCCGGAATTTTCCGCTTTACGCAATGTTATGCTGGCCGTGCAGGCGCGGCAGGGCTCAAGCATTCGTTTCTTCCGCCCCGTGATGACTGACAAGAGTTTGAAGGAGCCTGCTATGGCAATGCTGGAGCGCGTTGGCTTGGCCAAGCGTGCAAACCTGCCTGCGGCTGAACTATCCCACGGTGAACGCCGCCAGCTTGAAATTGCCATTGCGCTGGCACTTGGATCAAAAGCATTCCTTTTCGACGAGCCCATGGCGGGTATGGGTCCGGAAGGCTCCAAGACCTTGACCGGATTTCTCGATGGCCTGCGCCATGAGGCACCAATCCTGCTTGTCGAACATGATATGGATGCCGTATTTGCCCTTGCTGATCGCATATCTGTTCTGGTTTACGGGCGCATTATCGCGTCGGGAACAGTTGATGACATTCGCAACGATCCCGAAGTGCGCCGGGCCTATCTCGGAGAAGCCGCATGACACTTCTCAGCATCAAAAGCCTGGAGACGTTTTACGGTGCTTCGCAGGCATTGTTCGGCGTTGATCTGGACGTGAATGAAGGCGAAGTCGTCGCGCTGATGGGCCGCAACGGAATGGGTAAAACGACAACCATCAATTCGATCTTCGGTCTTGTCCGTGCGCGCTCCGGCGCTATCAGCTTTGCTGGCAAACAGGTAACCAGTCTGCGACCGCACAAGATAGCCCGGCTCGGGCTGGGACTGGTGCCGGAAGGCAGGCGCTGCTTTTCCAATCTGACAGTGCTTGAAAACCTTTTGGCTGCCGCAAGGGGCAATGAGTGGACTGTACAGAAAGTTGGCGAATTATTTCCGCGCCTGAATGAGCGCCGCGACCAGTTCGCCAATACATTGTCCGGCGGTGAGCAACAGATGCTCGCCATCGGCCGGGCGCTTATGACAAACCCCAGCCTGCTTGTGCTCGACGAGGCCACAGAGGGTCTGGCTCCGGTCATCCGGCAGGACATATGGGCAGCTATTAGAAAGCTGAAGGCTGCGGGACAGTCGATCCTTGTTGTTGATAAAACGCTGGCGGAGTTGCTGCCCGTGGCCGATCGTTGCTTTGTCTTGGAAAAAGGCACAACCGTCTTTGCCGGCACGCCCGAGCAACTCACTCCCGCGCTTCAAGATCGATATTTGGGCGTTTGACTGGCGCGCAAAATCGCGACCACAAACATCATCTCATACAAATATATTTTAAGCTTGAAATTTATTTGTAACCGGTTCATTTTGGGTTTTAACGGCTGACGAGAAGCGCAAACGCATAAGCGGGAAAGCATCGCCAGTCTTTTGGAGGAACAAGCATGCGGATTGTCTGTATTGGTGGCGGCCCTGCCGGCCTCTATTTTGCTCTTCTCATGAAGCGCCAGCATCCCGAACACCACATCACTGTCGTGGAGCGTAACCGTGCGTTTGATACATTCGGCTGGGGGGTCGTTTTCTCCGATGCAACCATGCAGTCAATGCGCCAATGGGACCCGCAGACAGCCGAGACAATTGAAGTAGCATTCAACCACTGGGATGATATTGAACTGGTGTTCAAGGGCCGGAAGATTCGCACCAGCGGTCACGGTTTTGTCGGTATCGGCCGCAAGAAAATGCTGAACATCCTGCAGGATCGCTGCCTTGAACTTGGTGTGGAACTCCTCTTCGAAAAAGACGTAAATGGCGACGAAGAATTTCCTGACGCCGATCTGATCATCGCCTCTGATGGGGTGAATTCGCGCATTCGCACAAAATATACCGACATCTTCCGCCCCGATATGGTGGTTCGGCCCAATCGCTTTGTCTGGCTGGGAACGGATAAGCGTTTTGACGCCTTCACCTTCGATTTCCAGAAAACCGAACATGGGTGGTTTCAGGCGCATATCTATCGGTTCGACGAGAACACATCCACCTTCATCGTTGAAACGACAGATGAAGTATTCAAGGCCCATGGCCTCGACAAGATGGATCAGGACGCATCCATTGCCTTTTGCGAAAAGCTGTTTGCCGAGACGCTTGATGGTCACAAATTAATGACCAATGCGCGCCATCTGCGCGGTTCCGCCTGGCTTAATTTTGGCCGCCTGATCTGCGAGAAATGGAGCCATTTTAACGGCAAAAGCCATGTGGTTCTCATGGGTGACAGCGCCCATACGGCCCATTTCGCCATTGGCTCTGGAACCAAACTTGCCATTGATGACGCTATCGAGCTTACCCGGCAGTTTGATATTGCGGGCCATGACAAAGCCAATATTCCTGCGGTTCTAGCCGCCTATGAGGATGTGCGCCGTGTTGATGTCGCGCGCATCCAGAATGCAGCGCGCAATGCGATGGAATGGTTCGAGGTGGTCGGCACACGCTATGCGGATACTCTTGAACCAGAACAATTCATGTATTCCATGCTGACCCGCTCGCAGCGCATCAGCCACGAAAACCTGCGGCTGCGGGACAAGGACTGGCTGGAAGGTTTCGAGCGCTGGTTTGCAGAACGCGCAGGGGTCAATCCCTCGTCGAACGGTTCCGTGCCCCCGCCCATGTTCACGCCGTTCAAAATTCGCGGCCTGACCTTGCATAATCGCATCATGGTTTCGCCCATGGCAATGTACTCAGCCACTGATGGCCTGCCCAATGATTTCCATCTGGTGCATCTTGGCGCGCGTGCCATGGGTGGAGCAGCGCTGATTTTCCCGGAAATGACTTGCGTTTCCGCCGATGCGCGTATCACTCCGGGATGCCTTGGCCTTTGGAACGACGAACAGGAAACCGCATGGAAGCGGGTTGTTGACTTCGTGCACCAACAGACGTCAGCAAAGATCGGCATTCAGCTTGGCCATGCGGGCCGCAAGGGTTCCACCAAAGTTGCATGGGAAGGCATTGACCAGCCTGTCGCCGAGGGCGGCTGGCCTCTTATCTCTGCGTCAGCCCTGCCCTATCTGCAAAATTCCGATACGCCTCGCGCCATGACAAGGGATGATATGGATCGCGTTAAGGCAGATTTTGTGCAAGCAACGCAACGAGCACGTAATCTTGGTTTCGATATGCTCGAACTGCATGCAGCCCATGGCTACCTTCTATCGAGCTTCCTTTCGCCCCTCACCAATCACCGTGAAGATGAGTATGGCGGCGACCACGCAGGTCGCGCACGTTTCCCGTTAGAAATATTTCACGCCATCCGGAAAGTCTGGCCGGATGACAAGCCAATATCGGTGCGCCTTTCGACCAATGACTGGTTTGAAGGAGGGAACACACCCGAAGATGCCGCAATCTTTGCGCAGATGTTCAAGAAGGCCGGAGCAGATATGATTGACTGCTCATCCGGTCAGGTCGTTAAGGAAGAACAGCCGGTCTATGGTCGCCTGTTCCAGACACCGTTCTCAGACAAAATCCGCAATGAGATTCAAATTCCTACAATTGCGGTTGGCGCAATTTCCGAAGCCGATCACGCCAATTCGATTATCGCCGCAGGACGTGCGGACCTATGCGCCGTGGCTCGTCCGCATCTGGCTGATCCATCCTTCGTCATGCATGAGGCTGCAAAGATCGGCTATGCCGATCAGCCTTGGCCCAAGCAATATTATTCGGCCAAGGCGCAATATGTGAATAATCTGGCCCGGGCAGCCAAGCCATGAGCCAAGCAAAGAAGCACGCATTCATCACAGGCGCTGGCACTGGCATCGGCCGGTCCATAGCTCTGACCTTGGCTGCGGAAGGTATGCGTGTAACGCTCGCCGGGCGGCGGCATGCGCCGCTTACAGAGGTCAAAAACCTGATCGTCGATAAGGGCGGTGAAGCCTTGGTTCTTGACGGTTTCGATGTGACGGACGCTGCCTCAGTCGAGCAGAATATCGCAAAATCCATTTCTTTTGCGGGTGAAATCGGCGTGCTTGTTAACTGCGCCGGTGAAGCGCCCTCAGCACCTTTTGACAAGACAGACCTTGATCTTTGGAACAGGGTTCTCGGCGTAAATCTGACAGGCACATTTATCGTAACACAGGCGGCACTTTCCTCACTGCGCCTTTCCGGCAATGGCCGGATCATCAATATTGCCAGCACGGCAGGGCTAACCGGCTATCCTTATGTTTCGGCCTATTGTGCAGCCAAACATGGCGTGATTGGCCTGACACGATCGCTTGCGCTGGAACTGGCGCGAACCGATATCACGGTCAATGCCGTCTGCCCCGGCTTTACCGATACGCCCCTGCTCGACAATGCGGTGGAAATGATCAGTGGCAAAACCGGTCGTTCAATTGATGATGCCCGCGCCAGCCTTGCCCGTTCCAACCCGCAAGGCAGGCTCGTCACACCGCAGGAAGTCGCCGATACGGTGCTTTGGCTGGCATCTGAAAAAGCAAGCGCAATAACTGGCCAAGCAATCCCTGTTGCCGGCGGCGAAGTGATGGGAGGCTAAACAGAATGAGCAATCCAATGCAGGATAAAAAGCGTCCCTTCAAGGATCACAAGGCCAAGCATTTTCTGTTTGAGACGGATGATGACGGCCGCGTTGCCACGATTACGCTCAATCGCCCGGAAAAGAAAAATCCTCTCACCTTTGAAAGCTACGAGGAATTGACCGAGCTGTTCCGCTCCCTTGCCCGCGCAAGCGATGTGCGCGCGGTGGTGCTAACCGGGGCAGACAATAACTTTTCTTCCGGCGGCGATGTCTTCGATATTATCGAGCCGCTGACGCGCATGGCAATGCCAGACCTTCTGGATTTTACACGCATGACAGGGGATCTGGTGCGGCAGATCAGGGCCTGTCCGCAGCCAATCATCGCTGCGGTGGATGGAATTTGCGCTGGAGCGGGAGCCATTCTCGCCATGGCTGCTGACTTCCGGATTGCCACGCCTGAAACGCGAACCGCTTTCCTGTTTACCCGTGTTGGACTTGCTGGTGCCGATATGGGGGCTTGCGGCATTCTTCCGCGCATTATTGGACAGGGCCGAGCCAGCGAACTGCTCTTTACAGGCCGTGCGATGACGGCAAATGAAGGCCATGGCTGGGGTTTTTATAATGCCCTGCATGAGCGGCCCAACTTGCTTGGTGAAGCGCAGCGCTTTGCCCGCACAGTTGCGGATGGACCCTGGTTTGCCCATGCCATGACCAAAAAAATGCTGGATCAGGAATGGGCAATGGGCATTGATCAGCTCATTGAATCGGAGGCGCAAGCCCAAGCCATTTGCATGGCAACCGGTGATTTCCGCCGGGCTTTCGAAGCCTTTGCGGCCAAGACCAAACCTCAGTTCGAAGGGAACTAGCGGATGGTTGCCAAACCCGCAGGAATGCTGACCCGCGAACATTTGCAATGGCCGTTTTTCGGCGAGGATGCACGCATACTGGCAAGCGAACTCGATAGCTTCATCTCCGGCGGCGGGTTGGGCGAAATCGATCATGCAGATGCCGACTCCGCATGCAAAAAACTGGTCGCCCAGCTAGGCGCAGCCGGAATATTGCGCCATTGCGTGCCAAAGGATTTTGGCGGCGTTTCGCAAGAGATCGATAGTCGCTCGCTTTGCGTCATCAGGGAAACATTGGCCTATACGGATGGCCTAGCGGATTTCGCCTTTGCCATGCAAGGGCTTGGCACTGGCGCGATAAGCCTTGCCGGTTCTCAGGAGCTGAAGCAGCAGATTCTACCGAAAATTGCGCGAGGCGAGTTGATATCCGCCTTTGCATTATCAGAGCCGGATGCCGGTTCAGATGTTGCAGCGCTCAGTTGTTCCGCCCGCCGCGATGGCGAAGATTTCATTCTGGATGGCGAAAAAATCTGGATTTCCAATGGCGGGATAGCCGATGTCTATACGGTCTTTGCCCGTACCGGTGAAGCGCCGGGGACACGCGGTATTTCGGCCTTTATTGTCTATGCTGATACCCCCGGTTTTTCCATTGTCGAACGCATTGAAACCATTGCACCCCATCCGCTGGCCCGCATTCGCTTCGACAATTGCCGCATACCGGCTTCCCAGCTTTTAGGAATGGCAGGCGAAGGCTTCAAGATCGCAATGCGAACACTTGATATTTTCCGCCCATCTGTGGCTGCCGCCGCCATAGGCTTTGCCCGGCGGGCACTTGATGAGGCCGTAGCACATGCCAGAAGCCGCAAGATGTTTGGTGCAACCCTGTCTGATCTGCCTACAGCACAAAGCACACTGGGTGAAATGGCAACGGCGATCGACGCTGCCGCGCTGCTGACATTCCGTACCGCATGGCGGCGGGACATGCAGAAACTCCCAACAACAAGCGAAGCCGCAATGGCAAAGCTGACGGCCACTGAAAATGCCCAATGGGTCATCGATCAGGCGCTGCAACTCTTTGGCGGGCGCGGGGTAAGGGTTGGCGAAATTACCGAGCGTCTTTACCGCGAGATTCGTGCCCTACGTATCTATGAGGGCGCAACCGAAGTTCAAAAACTCATCATCGGCCGCGAGCTGATGAAGAGCGCTGGCAAAAAGGCAGGATAATTCCCATGCATGGATCAAAAACATATTACGACTGGCAGGACCCGTTTAATCTCGACGCACAATTGAGCGAGGAAGAGCGGATGGTGCGTGATACCGCACGTGCCTACGGTGAAGACAAATTGCTGCCCCGCGTGCAGGAAGCCTTCCGCCATGAAAAGACTGATCCATCCATATTCGCTGAAATGGGCGCACTTGGACTCCTTGGACCGACGGTGCCGGAGGAGTATGGCGGGGCGGGGCTAAACTATGTTTCCTATGGCTTGATCGCACGGGAAATTGAGCGGATCGATAGCGGCTATCGCTCCATGATGAGCGTGCAATCTTCACTGGTCATCGTTCCGATTCATACTTTCGGCAGCGAGGATCAGAAGCAGAAATATCTTCCGGGCCTGATTGCAGGCACAAAAATCGGCTGCTTCGGACTAACAGAACCGGACCACGGTTCTGATCCCGGCTCCATGGCAAGTCGTGCCCGCAAGGTGGATGGCGGCT
This sequence comes from Phyllobacterium sp. CCNWLW183, assembly GCF_037203775.1. Lineage (NCBI taxonomy): Bacteria > Pseudomonadati > Pseudomonadota > Alphaproteobacteria > Hyphomicrobiales > Phyllobacteriaceae > Phyllobacterium > Phyllobacterium sp. CCNWLW183. Next base: position 321,236 of record NZ_JBBCBN010000005.1, read on the forward strand.
ATCTGGTGAATGGTTCCAAAACCTGGATTTCCAACTCACCGATTGCCGACGTGTTTGTCGTCTGGGCCAAAACGGAAGACGGGCTGATCCGCGGCTTCATTCTTGAAAAGGGTTGGAAAGGACTTTCCGCGCCTGCCATTCACGGCAAGGTTGGCCTACGTGCTTCCATCACCGGCCAGATCGTGATGGACGATGTGTTTGTGCCGGAGGAAAACATGCTCCCGCATGTGACAGGACTTAAAGGACCGTTCACCTGCCTGAACTCAGCGCGGTTTGGAATTGCATGGGGTGCGCTGGGTGCTGCGGAGTCCTGCTACGAGACTGCGCGCAGTTACGTAATTGACCGCAAACAGTTTGGTCGCCCACTCGCAGCAAATCAGCTGATCCAAAAGAAACTCGCTGATATGGCAACTGAAATTGCGCTTGGATTGCAAGGATGCCTGCGTCTTGGTCGCATGAAGGATGAGGGCTCGCCCCCTGTTGAGCTTACATCAATCCTGAAACGCAATTCCTGCGGGAAGGCCTTGGAAATTGCCCGCAATGCCCGCGACATGCTGGGAGGCAATGGCATTTCCGATGAGTTCCCGGTAGCGCGCCACCTCGTCAATCTTGAGGTCGTCAATACCTATGAAGGCACGCATGATATCCACGCCCTTATTCTTGGCCGCGCCATTACCGGCATTGCGGCATTCTCCAATTGACCGGAAGCAGCATGACCAAAACTGTTGAACAGATCAGCGTGAGCACCCCAAATCGTGTTTTGCAGCCAGAGGGTTGGGCGCGACCAATCGGCTACTCCAATGGAATGGAAGCACGCGGGCGAACAGTCTTTGTCGGCGGACAGATCGGCTGGAACGCTCAATGTAAATTTGAAGCAAAGGACCTGCCAGGTCAGGTGCGGCAGACTCTCGAGAATATCCTCGCCATATTGCGTGAGGGCGGCGCTGGCCCCGAGCATGTCACCACCATGACCTGGTATGTTTTGGACCGGAAGCAATATTCGGCAGCATTGAAGGAAATCGGCGCGGCCTACAAAGCCACCATGGGCCGGCACTTCCCGGCAATGGCGGTCGTTCAAGTGTCGGGCCTGATCGAAGATGAAGCGCTTGTCGAAATTCAGGCAACCGCTGTTGTGCCGGACTGAACATGGCTGTCAGCTGGAATCGCCAAGACAATATCGGTCTGATCTGGATCGATAATCCGCCGGTGAATGCAACGTCCCATGCGGTGCGTGAGGGTTTGGCTATTGCTCTGGCCGAAGCAAATGCGGATGTGGCGATCCAAGCCATCATTATAGCATGCAAAGGCAAAACCTTTGTTGCGGGTGCAGACGTGAAAGAGTTCGGCACGCCTCCGCGCGCGCCCTTCCTCAATGATCTGGTGCAGTTGATAGAAGATTCCGCAAAGCCTGTTATTGCCGCGCTCCATGGAACAGTCTTGGGCGGTGGTTTGGAGATCGCGCTTGCAGCGCACGGCCGTATTGCGGCTCTACAGACCCAACTTGGTTTGCCGGAAGTAAAGCTCGGAATTATCCCGGGCGCCGGTGGAACGCAGAGGCTACCCCGGTTGATTGGCATGCCAGAGGCAATCGATATGGTTGCAAGCGGTAAGCGGGTTTCAGCAGCGCAGGCCCTTGATCTTGGAATGATTGACCGCATCTCCGATAATGATCTGATCCAGGATGCAATTGCATTTGCACAAATACTTGCTGGTCGTGAGCCGCGTCGAACCGGGACATTACCTGTGCGAGAATTCGATGGACTGGCAGTAGACGTGCAGATCACCGCGATAGAAGGCAAGGCACGCGGGCAAATATCGCCGGGCGCAGCTGCGCGGAGCGCATTTTCTGCGGCCAGTTTGCCAATCGAGCAAGGCTTGAAACGTGAGCGGGGAAAGTTCCTCGAACTGGTCAATTCCGAACAGGCAATTGCGCTTCGTTATGTTTTTGCTGCAGAACGTCTCGCGGCTAAAGTCGCTGATCTTGAGGGAATAAGTCCTCGCTTTGTACAGAATGTAGGCACTGCCGGTGCCGGACTCATGGGCGCTGGCATCGCCGTCGCCTTTGCTGATGCTGGGTATGATATCACAATCGTAGAACGTGATGAGCCGTCTATGGATTTGGGCCGCAAGCGGATCGAAGCCATTTACGATCGCATGGTGAAGTCCGGTCGGATTGATATTGCTCTCAAGGAACAACGGCTTTACCGTATTGGCTTTCATATTGATCGCGCTGCTTTTTCCCAATGCGATCTTGTTCTTGAAGCAGTCTTTGATGATCTGGATGTGAAACAGGAACTCTTTGCATCGCTCTCTTCCATTGTGCGGGCAGATGCCATTCTGGCAACCAATACGAGCTATCTGAATCCGGATGCCATTGCTTCTGTGATCATGAACCCCAGCCGTTTCATTGGGCTGCATTTCTTCTCACCAGCGAACATCATGCGGCTTGTTGAGGTCGTACGAACAAAAGACATCGCGCCAGATGTTCTGGCTGCGGGATTGGCCGTCACAAAGCGTCTGGGCAAGCTTGGTATTGTCAGCGGCGTCTGTGAAGGATTTATCGGCAATCGTTTGTTTACGGCCTATCGGCATCAATGCGACATCATGCTTGAAGATGGCGCATTGCCCCATGAAATTGATGCGGCCGTCGAGGCATATGGTTTTCCCATGGGCCCCTATGCTGTAACCGATCTGGCTGGGCTGGACATTTCCTGGGCTCGCCGCAAGCGTGATGCGGGCAAGCGCGACCCTGCAGCACGGTATGTCACCATTGCTGATCGTTTGTGTGAAGCAGGGCGCTTCGGCCAAAAGGCGGGCAAAGGCTACTATGCGTATGATGGCGGCAAAAAATCGGTGGACCCTGCCGTTGCAGACCTGATCGCAACCATCTCGGATGAAAAGGGAATTACCCGTCGCTCGTTCGGGCAGGATGAAATCATGACGAACATCATTGCCGGGCTTGTTGCCGAGGGTGACAAGCTGATGAATGAAGGCATAGCCATGCGCGCTTCCGACATCGATCTGGTGCTCATCAATGGCTATGGCTATCCCGCATGGCGCGGCGGGCCCATGTTTCAATCCGGTAGACACTGACTTTAACGAAGCAGTTTTACGCCAGCCATACCCATTGCGGCGCCCGCAATTTTTACCAAAAAATTCGCAATATCCGCATGTCTGTTCTGCATGAAATGCTGCGCATATTCAAAGAGTCCGCATGACACTATTATAATAATCGCCACAAAAATCAGCCGTTTCGGATAGGTCAGGCTGAATGTGATGCCAAGCAGCAGAAATGCCGAAAATCGCTCGACATTTGGCCCGATCCAGGTTGCAGGACGCAATGTAATCGGCCCCACTGTCATCACCATGATTAATAGCAATAGCACCCAGGCAAGGGCATGATGCGACGCCGGGTAATCAATCAGCCTTTTCAACATCCAATACGCCCGACGGCGAAATCCTTCCGCGGAGAAGATCGAAGAGAGCCAATCCATTTCCCTTTAATCGTCCTTTCCGGTCTATCCACGCCTCCGGCGAAATGCTTCCAAAAATATTGGCAATCAAATTCTTGGATGCCATGGCGATAGCCTTGGAGAAAGCCATGGTGCCTTTCCTGGCCAGATAATATGGATTGGCAATCTGGGAATAGCCGAGCTTTATCCCGGAGGTCCGACCACTCTTCACGCCAAGATGAATACCGCGCTGCTTGTTTGATTTGACGATACGGCCATGTTTGGCAAGCGACCGGCTCAGATCAACATCCTCAAGCCAACAGTAAAGTGGAAGGTTTTCATCAAACCAGATATCGTTGCGTCTCATCACGTCAAGTCGCAAAGTCATATTGCAGCCATACCCGTTATAGACATCCTTCAACAGGTCGGGGCGCGAAGACGGATCATCCAGAAGGGCCTGCAACAGACTTGCACCTTCTTTCACCTGTATTCCGGCTGTTCCTATGCCATCTACAAGAACGTTACCCGTTGATATGACGATATCATCATGTTCCAGGAACAGCTTTTCGACCTCGGCTATATAGTTCGGAGCCATCAGAAAATCGTCGTCGAGAAACAATAATATATCGAAATCCGGCAATGCTCGAATGATATCGTTGCGTTGCTTGGCCAGCCCGGAAGTCGATTGCAGCGATAGCAGCGGAACGCTCATCCCTGCCTCCAGATTTTCCGGAGTATCGCTTGGCTTGAGTGTGCAGATAACAATCTGATCGGGCAGCCGGTTCTGCTGTTCAATCAAGGGAACCGTGGCGGCCAGTATTTTCGGTCTGCCGGTTGACGGTATGCCGACTGCAATCTTGAGCCGTTGTTTTGGTTCGCGCGTCATAACCTGCTCCACCGGAAACTTGCCAATGAACCTGCAAATTTGGAGAAACGCCTTTGAAGTGAGCGGCTGTAACTTTCTGCCCGAAGGCTTGATGGCGGGAAAGCGAGCGGCGCGGCTGTGCGGGGATGTAGAGGTGTATTGAAAACAACGCCCACCGCATCCGAGTTGATGCCACTGCAATTTGCAATCGCCGCGCCAAGGACATCGAGTGTTACATTCTGCCGGTCACCTACGGTGAGAATAACGCAGTCGACAATCACACTGACTATTCGAGCATCTGCACTTGTCGTCAAATCCGGCAGATCGAGGATGATGATATCGTGCTGATCGCGCAATCTGTCGAGGTGGCTCTCCAGAGCCTGAAGATTGAGATAGCGATATGCCTGGCTCGAACTATGGGTTATCTCGTCTACGCTCATGAGAGCTGGCGGCGTTATTACGGATACGGAAGCATAGGGTTCCTCCGCCCGAATTTCATCGACCTTCCGAATAGTTCGTGCGTCGCGGCGGCTTGAGCCCTCGGTTGCTTCAATTTTCCTGTGGTTTTCTACAACATCGGTTGAGATAGCCTGATGGGGCTTGGTCATTGTCGTGAACAGCCGGGTAAGCGTCGGGTTGGCGGCACAGGTATCGATCAGCATCGTTCTTGAACCCGTCGCTGCATAAAGCTGTGCCAAATTGCTGGCGACTGTTGTCTTGCCCTCGCCCGGCAGCGCCGATGTAATACCCACGACTTTTGCACCTTGCCGACGCATTATCAGATCCAGCGAGGCCTTGGTATTGCGAACAGCGTCTGAAAAGAGGTGATTGGGATGATCCAGTACGAAATTCAGCAATTGATACTGCTCTTGCGGATTGCCCTTTGAAATCGCTCTGGCCGAAACAAATGGCAATGTGCCAAGGCTGTTCAACCCAAGTTCGCGTCGCAAACGGCTCTCTGTTTTGATGCGACGATCACTAACCTCTCGAACGGCAGAATAGGCAAGCCCCGCCAGTCCGCCAAGCACGCTCGCAAGCGCGAGTACCAGCGACCCCTTGGGCCAGGTCTTGCCGAGCGGGATCGCAGCAGCGGAGACCAGACGGGAATCTCCTACAGGGAAAGATTCCTGCTGCAAGGCACTGATTAATTGCTGCATCAAACTTTGATACATTTGCCGATAGGTATTTGCGCGGCTTTCAAGCTCGCCCAGCTGAACGCGGGCCATGCCCTTGCTGAGACCGGATTGAATCGTCGCTTGCAGCTGGTCATTGACATATTGCTCGCGACGCTCGGCCGCTTCGACATTCGATTTATAAACCTGCCCGATACGAACGATTTCCTGGCGTACTTCACCCTTCAGGCGTGCGATCTCCTGCTGGGCAGCTTGCACCGCCGCTCCATTTTCGCCATAGCGCCCCTTCAACTCATCAAGCTGGGTGGAAGCCGTATTCAGCCGTTCACGAAGCGCTGTTATCTGCGGATTGCGAAGTGCTTCGTCAACATATCCGTCGACATAAGTCTCCGATTGGAGAAACTTGTTGATCATCGCAAGCTTTGCCTTCTCCGCCGAAGTATCAGCTTTTGCTCTAGAGAGCTGGATATTCGCCTCGGTGAGTTGCTGTTCATCCAGCGAAGTTGCACCGGCTTGCGATATCTGGTTCTGGTTACGGAAATCCTCCACGGCACGAGCAGATGCATTCGCTTGCCCGCTAATCTCCGCAAGTCTGCTTTCCAGCCAACCGGCGCCGCTTTTTGCCGCTGATGATTTTGCATCAAGACCCGCTTTGATGTAGGCCAACGCCGTGGCATTTGCCACTGTTGCAGCCTTGGCCGGGTCCGTGGAATTATATGCAACGTCGAGCACATAGGATTGCCCGACACGCCAGACGCGCAATCGCTCCAGAAAGCCCGCAACTGTCTTGCGCATGATCAATTCAGGTTCAGCCACCTTGCCTTTGTCCGAACGCCAGAAAGCAAGGCTGGACAAGAGGCTATCGCCGCCTTGAAGCTCGGGATCCTCCGTGAGCGAAAGCTGCTCGATGACGCTTTTGGCGATGGCTTCAGAGCGGATGATTTCAACCTGGCTTTCAACCTCACCGGTTTCGATCACGATCGTCCCCGAAACCGCATCCTGCGAGGCAATTCTGGCCTGTTCGGGATCAATGACTATTCGGGCCGTGGCCGTGAAAATCGGCTCCGCTACCAGGAGATAGGCGACGGCAATTAGTACCGATCCAAGAATGGAAGCGCCAACAAAGCGCCAGTTGCGCCGCAAGAAACCGACAATATCGGCCATACCGATCAAATGGGCATCGGCATGAAGTTCATCAGTCCGTGTCGAGTGATGTTTATGTCTGACCATCTTTATTATCCACAATGTTCTTATTGGGTCGTTTTGACTTGCGCGGCAGCGGCGTTGAGCGGAACGGGTAGCGACGCAGGCGTGCCCGGTTCAGCAGGTATTTCTGGGTTGTTACCGGCTGTCTTCTTGGAAAACCGCACGTTGAGTGCCGCCCGCACAACATCGCCAGGCACCAGGACGGTATCCTCGTTTGCTGCAATCTCGATTGGCTCCGCGGTCGTTGCCCTGGTGATGGTGAATACGAGATCAGGCTCCTGTTTTTCTCCGGGCTTTGCCTTGCCCGACAAAATTGATCCCGCAGCAACGAGCAGCCTTTCAGCTGTGTCCTGCCTTATCTTGAGCTGATCCAGCGCAGCCTGCGCTGTTTGAAGCTCTGTCGTAGCGGTGGTTTGACGGAGATTAACCAAATTTTGGGCATCGCGGCTCGCCTGGCTGATATTCTGCCGGGCACGCATGATGGCGGTAACCTGATCAAGCCGATCAGCCTGCAAGGTTGTGATAATCCGCTGTAAATCTGATTGGCGGGATGTTGTGGCGATGCCGCGCTCCACCAGCGGCTTGACCGTCTCAAGCTCCGCATCCATCAGCTTGATCTGTTTTTCCTGGCCAGCTACTTTTTCCTGCAAAACCTCGATTTCGGAAGCGAAAAGCGCACGCAATTCATCAAGGTTTGCAAGCTGGCGCTTCAAACCATTCGACTGCGTATCGAAGATTGCCCGCTCTTCAGCAGTGATGGATTGAATGCTCGTGCCGTCGGCCAACTCAGAAAGATCGCTCGGAAATTGAATCTCCGTTGTCCCGGCAACCTCTGCCTTCAGGCGCGCCACACGAGCAAGCGTCCGCACCATTTCGCCGTGGACAGATTGCAGCTCTCCAAGATATTGAATCTGTTCAACTGTCCTTGCTTCTTCTCGCGGGCGATATCTGCCGCCAGCCAAGGCAACGGCCTGCAAGACTGTAAGGCCGGGTCTGAACCTGTATTCACCAGGCCGCTCAACATTTCCAACGAGGAAAATTGCAGGATACTCCACGACCTGCACGGCGACATTCGGCATGGTAACCAAGCCCGTCGCCTTCTGGATGCGCTTTGAAATTTCGGTCGCCGCCGATGAGGCATCAAGGGCTGCTATCTCCATTGTGCCAATAAGTGGAAGAAGCACAGTTCCACTATCTGACACAACATACTCGCCGTTCAGCGCGGTCCACTCTCTATATTCTCCGCGCGAGGCAATCCACTCAAGAACAGTCAATCTTAACCGGGTGTAGGGAGCGAGCTTGTAATCGCCATTGGCGTAAGCGGAAAAGGGCAAAGCGAGACATGAAAACGCCATTGCCGTTGCTGCTAATGCGCGCACAAACCTCTTGATTGCCCACGGAAATTTCACGCCCATTTGCTATCCCACAATTTATTATTTTGCACTATTATCGTGGAGCTGCGGGTAGGTGGCAATTAATCAATCATGGATTTATTGTAATAAATTCGGTGTATCCACGGTACTTTTCCACAATTTAAAGTCATGCTTGCGGGATAGATAAGCATATCTGTAAATTATACATGATTACCAATATTCCCCTCACAGGAAAACATAATATACCCTCCTAGATACACACGTAACTAGTATTGCCCTGCCCTTTAAATCCAATTATTTATTGACCCCTGAGGGCCATATTATAGGCTTCAATAGCTGTATCCAAGCGGGGAATATACTCCGCAGTTGCAGTGGTTTGGGGGCAACTATGTGTGGAATTGCAGGCTACTTCGCCTCAAAAGGCTCACTTCAGGACGGTCAGTCTGTGTTGAGCTCGATGATTGGTGCAATTGCACATCGCGGACCTGACGAAAACGGCATCTACGTCGATCAGAATGCTGGCTTGGGGCACATGAGGCTCTCCATCGTCGGGCTGAAAGACGGCCAGCAGCCTATGAAGAATGCCCGTGGTGATGTCGTCATCAGCTATAATGGCGAAGTGTTCAATTATGTTGAGTTGCGCGATGATTTGATTGCGCAGGGGCATGTTTTCCAGACATCAAGCGACACCGAAGTCATCCTGCATCTTTACGATGAGCTGGGCCCGGATTGCGTCAAGAAACTCAATGGTGATTTTGCCTTTGCGATATGGGACCAAAGGCGCCGCCGCATGATGCTTGCGCGGGATCGCATGGGTGTGCGGCCATTATTCTATACTTGGCACAAGGGCACTATGTTCTTTGCCTCGGAAGCCAAATCACTTTTAACCGTTCCCGGTATCGAAGCTGAAGTCGATATATATGCTTTGGACCAGATATTCACGCTGTGGGCACCCATTGCGCCTCGTACGATCTTCAGGAACATCTTTGAATTGCAGCCGGCGCATTTCCTGCTGCTTGAGGGTGAGACATTCAAGACAGCGCCATATTGGCAACTGCAATACCCCGATCGCGATAGTGCGGCCTCCCCACGGTCTGAAGATCACGTTGCCGAGGAATTACTGCATCTCCTGACTGACGCCACGCGCATTCGTCTAAGGGCTGATGTGCCTGTGGGATCCTATCTTTCAGGCGGATTGGATTCCTCCGCCGTGTCAGCAATTGCAGCCAAAATTGTGCCGGACCGCCTGCGAACATTTTCAATCGGTTTTGAATCTGCGGAACATGACGAGACTGCATTCCAGATGCAGATGGTCGAAGCACTTGGCACCGATCACTCCGCATTAACCTGTAGTACAAACGACATCGCAAACATCTTCCCCTCGGTGATTGCGCATACGGAGCGGCCTGTTCTTCGTACAGCTCCAGCGCCACTCTATCTTCTATCGCGTCTTGCCAGCAGTGAAGGCTACAAAGTCGTCTTGACCGGCGAAGGGGCTGATGAGGTCTTTGCTGGATATGATCTGTTTCGCGAAGCGAAAGTGCGCCGCTTCTGTGCCGCACAGCCGACGTCGCGGATCCGCCCACAACTGTTTCGAAAACTATACCCCTATCTCAGTGGACTGAAGCAGCAGTCTCCAGAATATCTGTCGGCATTTTTCGGCGCCGGTGCCGACGATATCCGTGATCCCTTATATTCGCATCGCCCACGTTTTAGGGGTACTGCGGCAACGAAGATGTTTTTCTCCCAGGACCTGCAAACCGCGCTGAACGGCTATGACGCAACCGCCGATCTCGTTTCCGGGCTTCCAAAAGATTTCACGCGCTGGCACCCCTTGCATCAAGCGCAGTATCTGGAAACATCGCTGCTATTGCCTGGATATATCCTGAACTGTCAGAGTGATCGCATGGCCATGGCGCATGGCCTTGAGGGGCGCTTCCCATTTCTGGATCATCGCCTCGTCGAGTTTGCCTCACGCATCCCCGTTGGGATGAAGCTAAAGGGCCTTGCTGAAAAACACATTCTGAAACGAGCCGTTCGCGACCTCGTGCCGCAAACGATCACTGCAAGACTGAAACAGCCCTATCGCGCACCTGACAGCCGTTCGTTTACGGCGGGTGGAATGCCGGATTACGTTCGGGATTCCATGAGTGCGGCAGCCATATCCGATACGGGCCTGTTTAACCCGGTAGCTGTCGAAAAACTGGTTGGGAAATGCGCGCGCGATAATCCCGTGGGATATCGCGACAACTCGGCCTTCGTTGGAATCCTTTCAACACAGCTATGGCACCAGATATTCACAACACAAATACAGCGGCACGCTGTCGCCGCAGAATGAAAGGGAAGAAAAATGACATCGGGATTCGCAACACAGATCAGAGCCTTCATTGTCGAAAATTATCTCTTCGGCGACACAAGCCATCCACTTGATGACAGAACATCGCTCATTGAAACCGATATTATCGATTCAACCGGGGTCCTCGAACTGGTGACATATCTGGAAGACACGTTTCAGATCAGTGTGCATGACTCCGAAATTGTCCCGGCAAACCTCGATTCAATCGCCAGCATAGCCAGCTACGTAGCAAGCAAGACTATTCTTCAACGGTCGGTTGCTTAAGCGAACGAGGAGCAGCCAATCATGCGGATCGAGGACATTCTTCGTCAAACGGCGAAAAGATTGGACAACAAGACTGTTCTCATCGCAGGCGACAAGCGACTGAGTTATGCTGAGCTTGACGACCTGTCGGATCGCCTCGCGGCTTCGCTCTGGTCGCAGGGCGTGATGCGTGGTGATCGTGTTCTGGTATTTATGGGCAATTGCTGGGAAGCAACGATTGCCATCTACGCGATCCTGAAGGCTGGCGCTGTTTTCAGTCCGATTAACGCCGCCACAAAAGCGGACAAGCTGGCTTACATTATCGAAAACTGCCGCGCCAGAATGGTCATCGCACAGGAAAAACTGGCACCCATTGCTGTTGAAGCGATCGGATCAAATACGGGCTGCGAGCTGATCGTGGCCAGCCGCGGCGAAGAAGCCGCTCAACCGGGAACACATTCCTTCACGCAGATGTTGCAGGTGGCCCGGCATCCGATTCTTCATGGCGGCATTGATGTCGACCTGGCGATGCTGATCTATACGTCCGGATCGACGGGACGTCCCAAGGGCGTGATGATGAATCATCGCAATATCGAAGCGGCGGCCACCTCGATCACGACCTATGTGCAAAACAGCGAAGATGACATAATTCTCAATGTATTGCCCCTCGCTTTCGACTACGGGCTTTATCAGCTGTTCATGACAATACGCAGTGGAGCCACGCTCGTGCTGGAAGCGTCCTTTGGCTTTCCGCAGGCAATTTTTGATGTCATGCGGCGTGAACATGTAACTGGCTTTCCATTGGTGCCAACCATGGCAGCGCTGATCCTGCAGATGCGGGACATAGAGCCCGGATTTCTGCCGGATCTGCGCTATATCACCAACACCGCCGCTGCCCTGCCGCCCGCGCATATTGCGCGTTTGCGCGAACTCTTCCCGGGCGCACGACTGTACTCCATGTATGGCCTCACGGAATGCAAGCGCTGTACCTATCTTCCACCGGAACAGCTGGACCAACGACCCGGCTCCGTGGGTATTGCAATTCCTAACACTGAAGCATTTATCGTCGACGACAGCGGCACGATCGTTGAACCGGGCGTTGTGGGCGAGCTTGTCATTCGCGGTCCTCACGTCATGCAAGGCTACTGGGAAAATGCGGAAGCAACCGCCCGCATGCTGCGGCCCGGCCCCAATCCGTGGGAAAAAGTGCTTTATACTGGCGATCTCTTTTCGAAGGATCGCGACGGCTATCTCTACTTTGTCGGCCGTAAGGACGACATCATCAAGACGCGGGGCGAAAAAGTTGCTCCCAAAGAAGTCGAAGCCGTGCTGCACTCTTGCCCCGGCATTGCCGAGGCCGTTGTGATTGGCGTGGATGACCCTGTTTTGGGACAGGCCATACGGGCAATCGTCGTCCTGAGCGACCCGGCTCTGACCGATCGCGAAATCATCCGTTTTTGCGCAAAAAACCTTGAAGATTTCATGGTTCCGAAATCCGTTGAGTTTCGTCCGAGTCTTCCCAAAACGGACACTGGCAAGGTGAGCCGTAGATTGGCCGCCGAGCCTCAGGAGAGCTGACATGAACAATATAAACCCTGAAATCAGTGCTGTTTCACCCATATCGCTGACCATTGATCCTGCGGCTGAGACAGAGCGGATCGTTGCCACCATGCGCGATCAGCTCCGCCACACGTTGCGCCGCCGCGGATTTGTTCTAGGTCTGTCAGGAGGTGTGGATTCCAGTGTATGCGCTGCGCTTGCCGCAAGAGCCGTTGGCGCACAAAATGTCCTATGTATTTTCATGCCTGAAAATGACTCCGATCCTGAAAGTCTGACGCTGGGCCGATTGGTGGCGGAAACATTTGGTCTGGCTAGCATCGTTGAGGATATCGGCCCATCGCTTGAAGCAATGGGTTGCTACGAACGGCGCGACGCTTTCATCAAGCAAATCGAGCCGGAATTTGGCCCCGGATGGGCGTCGAAGATCGTCATTGCCAATGCATTGGCGAATGAAGGCTATAATATTTCCTCACTTGTGTTGCAGCGCCCGGACGGCACAACCGAAAAGCTGCGCATGCCAAGCTCCGTCTATCTTGGGATTGTCGCGGCAACCAATATGAAACAGCGGACCCGCAAACAGATCGAGTATTACCATGCGGATCGCATGAACTATGCCGTCATCGGCACGCCAAACCTGTTGGAATATGATCAAGGTTTCTTTGTTAAAAATGGTGATGGTGCGGCTGATCTAAAGCCGATCGCCCATCTCTATAAGTCACAGGTTTACCAGCTGGCAGCCTATCTCGGCGTTCCGGAGGAGATCACGTCGCGGCCGCCAACGACGGATACCTACCAATTAGCGCAGACCCAGGAAGAATTCTATTTTGCATTACCTTATCACCAGATGGACCAGTGCCTTTACGGTTTGAATGAATCACTGCCCGCTGCGGTAATCGCCGCATCCGCCCATCTGAGCGAGGATCAAGTACTTCGCGTCTGGCGTGATATTCGCGCAAAACGCAAAGCGACACGCTATCTGCACCTCGGACCGCAACTCGTGATGCCCATAGCAGAACTCCAAGGCGGCTAGCCCGGAAAGGACCATCATGATGCAGAAAGTTTTTCTCGCAATGGTGGTTGTTGTGTCGGCATTTTTTGCCTGGACGGCATTGGTCACAAGAGCAGATGAGCAAGCCTTCATCTGGGGTGTGAACGGTCATCCGCTTGCGTCTTATCATGGCGTTACATTGGAGGAACAGGTGGCATCACTTGTGAACTTGGGGGCGCGCTCCTATCGCGTCGATGTCCAAAGCACCGAACAGCTCCCGAAGTTGAAAGCCTTGGTTGATCTCGCTGAAGCGAACAATGTGGAGATCCTTCCTGTATTCACCCCCAAGATAGATTTGAATGCTGCAACAATCGAAGAAATCCATTCAACCTCCAAAACACTTGCTTATGAAACGGCGACCATGCTGGGGGCAAAGATCAAAGTATGGGAACTGGGCAATGAACTTGAAAATTTCGCAATCATCCAGCCTTGCGAAATGCGAGATGACGGCACGCAATATCCTTGCAACTGGGGACCTGCGGGAGGACTCTACCCGCTCGATTATTACGGGCCACGCTGGGAAAAAGTCGCCGCCGTCATGCATGGCCTTGACGCTGGCATGAAGCAGGCTGGTGGAAAATATCGTACCGCCATGGGCACCGCCGGTTGGGGCCATATCGGCGCCTTTCAACGTATGAAGCAGAGCGGAATCAACTGGGATATCTCGGTCTGGCATCTTTATGGTCAAGATCCGGAATGGGCATTCAAGGCATTGGCCGAATATGGGAAGCCTATCTGGGTAACAGAGTTCAATCATCCCAAAGGCAGCATTGAAAGCGAGGCTGCCCAGGCCACTGGTTTGAAGACGATGATGGAAATGCTCCAGCGCCTCCGCAAGCTCTACCCGATTGAAGCGGCTCATGTTTATGAATTGATGGACGAAACATACTGGGCGCCGGATTTTGAAGCCTATATGGGCCTTGTTCGTCTGGACGGCGACGAAAAGAATGGCTGGCGCGCCGGAGAGCCGAAAGCCGCCTTTAAAGTCGTTCAAGATATTATCGGGCAGGACCGACTAACAGGAACCCAGAGCCAGTGACCGTGGCGGGCGAAGGATAAGCATGGCAACCAATTTTTTCGGTGTTTGCGTCATTCTGTTTGGCGTTCTGGTACAGTTCATGCACCATCGCTATGCCTTGTACGGCATGGTTATTCTTACATTGTTTGGTGCGGCCGCTGCCGTGACGCTGCCTGCATTAGGCGGAGCTTCCATTCTAGTCGCCAATGCCTTCATGGTATTCTTCGCTTTGCGGATCACGCGCGTCACCGGGTTAAATCCGGCAATCAGCAGCCTGCTTTATCCCAGCACCGGCTTCTGGCTTCTACTGCTGATCATCTATGGCCTTATCGCCACGCTGTTTTTTCCAAGACTGATGGCGGGAATTACCGAAACGATGGTGGTGCAAAGATTGCCCGCTGGCCTTAGCCGGATTGCGCTCAACCCGCTCAGCTTTTCCAGTACCCACATCACGCAAACTGTCTATGCGCTGGGCGGCATTGCATGTTTTGCAGCCTCATTTGCCTATTTCCGTACGCGCGATGCTTACCAGCATTTTCTCACGGCATTCTTTATACTCTGCGGCTTGAATGTGTTGTTTGCCATGGCGGATCTCATCACATTTGCCACTGGACCAATCGATTTCCTCAATTTCATCCATACGGCCAATTACTCATTGATGACCAATGTCGAGATGGGTGGATTAAAGCGCATCTCGGCCAGCTTTCCGGAATCATCCAGCTTTGCTAGCTTCACGCTCATTCTGTTTGCCATATCTGCAAGTCTTTATCTCGATCATGTCCGGCCGCTTGCATCCGGATTATATGCCGTGGCATTTCTGATTTTGCTCGCTCTTTCAACATCGGGCACTGCTTATGTCGGACTGATCTTTGTTCTTTTCATGCTCACGGTCCAATCGGTTCTCCCCACATTATGGGGCGGGAAGATGCGCAAGCCTCTGCTATTATACGCGGGCGGTTTGAGCGCCCTCGCCGTAATCCTGCTTGTGGCGGTATTGTCCCCCACTCTCGTTGAAGCCATAGGCTCATTTCTGGATGAGAGTCTTCTTGGCAAACTGGATAGCGCTTCAGGCAGAGAGCGTGGCCATTGGAATGAGGTGGCCTGGTCAAACTTCATTGACAGTTATGGTTTGGGCGTCGGGGTCGGTGGAGCGCGAGCTTCCAGCTATCTGTTTGTACTGCTTTCCAATGTCGGTTTGCCTGGGTTTTTGTGTTTCGCAGTGTTCACTCTTTCGACGTTATTTCGCCGGTCGGTCTTCCGCAATGGCACCGTCGAACGCCACGTCGTGCGGGCCATACGCTCGGGTCTCGGGGCAAGCTTGATCGCCGCTTTTCTGGTAAGCACCGTCTATGATCTGGGAATGCTCTTTTATGTGCTTTCAGGCGCGGCAGCCGTTGCCGTCTTTCCGGTGGCAAAACGGCGGGTGCAAACAAATGTCGATAAGGAAGTCACGCGATCGGAGTCGCAACGTGCCAAGCAAATGATGCCCAGCTCCTGATCAGGATTCCCTGAAAGCCCGCGACATACTATCGATAACCGGCTTGGCCAGATATTCAAAGAATGTGCGCTCATGAGTTTGAATGAGAATATCTGCCGGCATGCCCGGCGTCGGGGTAAATCCATGGATACGCTTTAATTCATCAGCAGGTATGCTGACCCGGGCTATATAGATGTCCTGCTTCTGGCCGGGCGTGGTGTCGGCCATAGAATCCGCAGATACATAATCCACTCGCCCATTGATAATAGGTGTCGTGCGCTGATTGAGGCCACTGAGGCGAATATGCGCCTCCTGTCCCTCTTTCACTTCATCGATCTGCATGCGCGGTATCTGCGCCTCGATGATGAGGGGGACACCCGTTGGCAGTATTTCGACGATGGGCTTGCCGCTTTCAATAACGCCGCCAGCCGTATGGTAATATAGCCGGATAATTGTTCCTGAAACGGGCGCCTTGATCAGGGTCCGGTTAAGAACGCTTTCGGCCTGGCGGGTCTGTTCGCGAACTGTGTCAAGCTCGGCCTCCGCGCTTTGAATTTCATCCAGAGCTGCCTGTTTCTCAGTGTCTTTGGTCTGGATGATTTCTTTCTGGAATTTCTCGATCTGGGCGTTCACTTCCATGATTTCCGCGTTCAGACGAGCAATATTGCCTTCGCCATCGGCAACAGCCCGCTCAAGCACACCGACCTCGGACCGCGCCATCAAACCTTTCTTGAAAAGGGAGTATTTTGATACATACTCGGTTTTCAGCAGCCTTACCTGAGTCTGTGTCGCCTCGATTTGAGCTGTCCGGCCGATACGCCTGAACTCAAGAGCGGAAATATTGCGCTCCATCATCTGTAATTCATTGGCATATTTGGCATGGGCCGCATCGAAATTATCGCTTTGGCTTTCGTTTACGGCCCGTATTTCCGGGTTGCCCATATTATCCAGAATGATCTTGGGCGGTTGATACCTTTCGGCGCCTTTGACGACGGCATGCAGCCGCGCCAAGATAGCTTCCAGACGCGCCTGGCGTAAAAACAGCTGCTGGGAGTTGGTCTTGGCAGAGGTCTCGTCAAGGCGGACAAGGTCATCGTTTTCGTGGACGTGATCTCCTTCACGCACCAAAAGTTCCTTGATTATGCCGCCTTCCAAATGCTGTACGATCTTGTTTTTTCCCGTCGCAACGAAACTACCGGGCGCGATGACGGCGGCGGCCAAGGGTGCTGTTGCAGCCCATGTTCCAAAGCCACCAAAGCAAACGAAAACCAGGGCAATTCCAAACTTGCTATATGGTTTTATCGATCGCGGAACACCGTCATACCATTCGAGACTGTTCATAATATTGGCGGTCGTCATGTCATTGCTCCCACTTTTATTTCCCCGGCCTGAATTGTCTGAACAGGTCCTTTGGGTTTGCTCTTTTTGGAAAGTGCTTCCATCACGGTTTCCCGCGTGCCGAACATTGTAACAGTGCCATTATTCAGAACCATGATCTTGTCGACACAGCTCAAGAGCGCGGGACGCTGCGTAATGGTGACCACGGTTATTTTATGTTTTTTTGCGTGAAACAAAGCCTTGGTCAGTGCGACGTCACCCTGCTGATCCAAATTGGAATTTGGTTCATCGAGTACCACAAGCTTGGGATTGCCGAAGAATGCGCGTGCCAGAGCAATGCGCTGTTTTTGGCCTCCCGAAAGAGGTGCGCCATCCGCCGCAACAACGGTTTCATAGCCTTGTGGAAAGGTCGCGATGAGTTCATGCACATCCGCCAGCACGGCCGCGTCGAAAATGGCCTGGTCACTGACATCTTCGCGCATTCGAGCGATATTTGCCTTGATGGTGCCCGGGAAAAGCTGCACATCTTGCGGCAAATAACCGATATTCTCGCCGAACTGACGCTGATCCCAATTGCGCAGATCCATAAGGTCCAGACGAACGCTCCCCGAAGTCGGCAGGATCGACCCAACGAGCATCTTGCCGAGTGTTGTTTTTCCAGCGCCCGAATTGCCAATGACAGCCATGGATTCGCCGGGCAACAATGTGAAAGAAATCCCGTTCAGGATGACTTTCTTGTTGGGTGGCGGAACATAGAGAATTCGCTCCACATCAAGCCGGCCTTGCGGGTCCGGCAATCGCAAACGTTCCAGATTCAGCGGCGAGTTCTGGAGAAGGTTTCGGATGCGGCCAAAGGCCGAGCGGAATTGGATGAAACTGTTCCAGCCTTCGATCGCTCCTTCGATGGGTGCCAGAGCGCGTCCGGCAATGATCGAGGCGGCAATCGCCATGCCGCCAGTCAATTGTCCGTCAATGGCCAAATGTGCTCCCCATCCCAACATGGCGACCTGTGTCAGCAATCGGGAACATTTGGAAATCGTTGCGAAAATGATGTTCCTGTCCTGCGCGCGAACCTGCGATTTCAAGGAGCCTGCCATGTCGCGGCCCCATATGCGCACAGCCTCCGGGATCATTGCGAGGGCATTGATGATTTGCGAGTTGCGCGACATGGAGTCGAGATGAAGCATTGCCCGGCTTTGGAAGCTTGTCGCCTCAGCGAACGAGGCTGCAGTAGCGCGCTGATTGATGAAGGCAATGACGATCAGCAGCAGGGAGGAGACAATAACGATATAGCCGAGATGCGGATGTATCAGGAATACAGCAAGCAGGAATATAGGGGAAATGGGCGCATCGAAGAATGACAGCAAAGTGCCAGACGTCAGAAATGACCGCAACTGTTGGAGATCACCAAGCACTTGATAATCCTTGCCGTTACCATGCAGGGATGCGCGCGCGGCGGCGCTCAAGATGGGCGCTCCAAGCTGCACGGCAACTTCGACCGCCGTGCGCATAAGAATGAACCGCCGGATAGCATCAAGAACGACCTGCACAAGCACGGCACCGATGATCACCACCGTAAGCATGACAAGCGTGTCGGTTGAGCGGCTGGTAAGAACCCGATCTGATATCTGGAACAGATAGATTGGAATAGCCAGGACAAGCACATTCAGGAAGACTGTGAATCCCATGGCGATGATCAGGTTTCGGCGAACGGCATTTACACCGTTCTTGAAACTATCGGCAAAACTCGCCGCCGCTACGCGCTTGTGAAAAGTTCCGCCATTGCCAGCTGCATTATTATTGCTGGGGGCATTACCGCCGGGGCCGACTTCTTTCCGCGCCGGGACGCCGCGATCCCCCTCTATGACCTTACCGAGGCCAGGATCGAGTATGACGGGCTTGGGGCTGGTGTCATTACGGCTGGATGGTTCAGTTGGCTTTCCCAGATCGGGTTTAGGCGTCGTTTTTTCGCCAAGGCCGATACTTGCCGGCGGTTGGGTCTCCCGCACCCCCCTATCAGTAAAGATCCTCGCTACAGCAACTTGTGAAATGGACTTCTCCATTTCCGCAAGCAATGCATCAAACTCGATTCGATCCTGCTCGCGTGCAGTCATCGCTTGCCGTGACTGTTGCGAGATAACCCGCAAGTCAGTCTGTTCATCATATTTCATTATCCCGCGTCCCCCCACGCATTCTTTTTGTTTTTAGGCGAGAGCTGTTTGCATCACATCCACCGAATGAGTCGTATCCGGCAGATGAATTGGTGTATGATCGGCGTCCGGTGACGGCGATGCATCGTCATCCAGAAAAGCGATAATTTCGTTGGCAAGTGGCTGGCCTTGACCGCTTCCATGCCCAGGTTGCTGGGCAATGATCTCTGCTTGAATCAGGATCGAGTCCGAGTACACGCCACCACCCGCATAAGAGGTTCCATTGCCATGTCCGCCATCGACAATCGTCGCGACATTGATCAATGCATTTGAGCCTGTGCTTATGTCCCAAACCGTATCATGGGAAGTGGCGCGCAATGCGTCTTCGTAACGAGCCACAAAATCGGAATCGCCGAGAATATTGGTCTGACTGATATAGTTGAGGTCGTAAACATTGCCTGAGATGTACAACATCTTGAGACCGGCCATGCCTTGGAGTGCAGCATCGGAACGAAACCCATCCGGCATTTTGTAGTTGCCGTCGGCCAGACCACTCATCGCTTCTTTGTAATGATCTGGAAGTCCAGTGGCCCAGTTCGTTGTACCTGCGCTTTGAATGCTTGCCGAGTTCCACAAAAGATTGTCACTGGTTGATAATGTTCCACTATAGGCACCGGTCCCGTTTCCGGTTGTCATTGTGTCATCGTCAAAAAGAACATTCGTCTGAAAGATCAGATTGCCGCTGTAAAGATGCCCGCCAATGATGACCAGATCATATGAATTACACAGATTGGCGAACGATGCAGTGTTCAGCATCCCATTGGAGCCGGTCGTAATCGTCGTGTAAGAACCTGTCGACGAGAGTACATGCGCGTCATTGTCTGAGAGGAAGTTATATTGTGATATCCAGTTCATCTGCATAAGGTCGCCATTCATGACGGTGACCTGCCAGTTCTGCGGAAAAACAGGAGCCTCGCCTGTTGCGGCTGGAACCTGCACATGCCCGGTGGAAGAGATAAAATCTGCGATGTTCATCGCGTTGGTGGATGGCCCGCACGACTGCTGTTGGCCAACAAATCCATCGCTGAAGCTGTCTATGTCACTATAGGCATTTGTTTGAACGATGGCATTGATGTTGTAGTAATTGCCGGCAACGGCAAAATGAGCGCCCGATGTTCCGGTATTGGTGAGGACGATTTCGTTGACCAGAATGTTGGAGCCCGCCTCTAGCGAAACCGTGCCCTCTATGTCTTTCCCATTGATAACCAGTGCCTGATGGCCTGTGGCAGACTCTGGCGTATTGGGAGTAGCCAATTGCGCGGGCTTATAATCATCCAGAACCGGGGCCTTCGAGACCGTGGTCCCGTTGACGTAAATTCCAGCGGTTGGAGATACGACCACGGTAATACCCGATATGCCGGTTAGCAGCCCTTCCGCAACATCCATGCTGTCGCTCTGGTCACTGAAAAACTGCGCCATGCCCGACGCGGTATCCGGCAAATCGTGGGAGAATGCGTTTGAAACAAGCAAGGCGCTAACCGACAATGTTGCCAAATCGGCATTGTCGCCCCAGTGCAAGTTTGCTGGAGAGTGATTGCCCGTAATGACAATGTCATTGTCCTCCATGTGGCTGGTTTGCTGAAGCACCATTGATGTTTCAGGAACCTCTGGCCCGATGAATGGCCCTTGTTCGAGTGATTGACCATTGCCATTGCCGGAAGAATGTATTGGAACCGCCGTATGATAGAGATTGTGCCCATATAATTGCACATCAATCGGCTCGATATTCACCCCAGGCAAAACATCATTGCTGCTCGCTGTCCAAGGCATCGGTAGATAGTTTCCATCGGGAACAAATGTACCAGGTGCCAATTGCATCTGCGGATCTGTCTGTATCGCCAATATTTCACCGTGCGATTGCGGAACATCCGGCGCGTCTTTGAATTCACGATATTCGAGGCGCATTTTTACCGCTTCAACCGACGTGCTGAAGTATCCCATGAAGTGTGCAATGGATTCTGAAATATGATCGCCAAATCCGAGCATTTTTGATGGCTCCCGCCAATTATGCTGTCCGTATTTTCATCCGGTAATTGGCCTGCGCACATTGTGCGCAGACCATTTTCCGAGCGGCAAATTGCCAGCTAACTGAATCAAACCGCGTCGGTGTCGCCGTTCGATGTATGCGTGTACGAGCCGTTGATAACGGTCGCTTCGAAGGCATTCTGCTGCAGGTTTGCACCAAGTACAATTTCCTGGGTGAACGCCGTGGATGTAAGATTGGCTGCTGCGCTCGCCGCACTTGAACCCGATACGTCGTCGCTTGCACCAATATCGCCGGAACCACCCGAACCGCCATGGCCACCGCCGAAGAAGCTGTGGTCCATGCCGCCCCAGCCACCATCATCGGTACCAATGCCATCACCTGCGCTTGCAGTACCGCCGGTCGCGGTCAAGGTGACAATGCCACTGTTGGTCTGGGTTACACCGGAGAGGGTGTCATTATCGACAAGATCAACAACTTGACTGAGCGCAAATCCCGTATCGCTGCCGCCGCCGCTAAATGCGCCATTGAGAACGTTAGAGAAGTTCACATCGTTGCCGGGATCAAAGTTGATGTTGCCGGATTCGGTGAGGAAGATGTTGTCAAAACTATTGTGATGCAAATCGAGATCGGCAAAGTCGTCATCAGTCGGCAGATAGCCGTCTAAATCGACACCAACATTTACTTTTACATCCGTGTGCGACGAATTACTGTTGGAGTTGCTGTTGGCATTGGAATTATCGCTGGAGCTCTCGTTGAAATTGCCGTTCAGATTGAGATTTTCCGAAACAGATGACTGCTCCTGACCTTGTCCTTGATCCTGCCCCTGTCCCTGCCCTTGACCCTGGCCTTGTCCCTGATCCTGGCCTTGGCCCTGATCTTGCCCCTGGCCCTGACCTTGTCCCTGCCCTTGCATCTGAAGAGCCAAGGCAGCAGCGAATGCTGAAGCATCAGCACTTGCCGACGCTGACGGGTCTATACCGGGATTCTGGTGATGATTGTTGTTGCGATTATTCATATTATTTCCTCCGGAATATCTGCGGAGAAGACAAAACCTCTATGCTCTTTAACGAGGCTACGATGTCCACGCTGGCAGATGTTAAGTTGTTACAGCAAAAGTATCCCCAAGCTCGCGATAGAATATCGCAGGCTATTCAACTCAGAATACTGGCACACTGGTTTTATTTTCTTGGTTTCACTTACGCTACGCTGGAAACTCAAGACCTCATAACCGTATGACGCAAACGGGCAGACCGGAAGATAGCACTTATATTTAGCTCATTGGTGAATCGCGAAACGGGCGGCGTAACCTTATGAATCCCGCCGTTTTAGGCGGTTGATGGATTGGCAGTACAATAGATCAGTTGAACCAGCAGATAAGTTCTAAACAATATTATCGAATTCATATGCCTCAAACGGGGCCCAGGTGCTGCTTTATACCTGCGCGAATCAAGTGACGTGCAGACGAAACACCTTTTCAATTCACGTCACGACCGCGTCACGCGACGTTTATTAATCCTTGGTTAATCAGAGCAAGTAGCGGGGGCTACAGGCATCCTGATTAACGATCTTAAACAAAACTATTCAGATAAAATCCAACAATCGAAAAGAAACCTCGGAAGAAATACTTTTCCGACTAAAGGGCGCAGGGGACTATCATGAGTGGAACAATACCACGCAAACTTTCGGATCACATCAAGACTGATCCAGGGAATGGGCGATTTAAAAGTTCGATATTTATCTATGCTGAAGCGGGTGTCGTCTTTCAGGGACTGGTGCAGTCGTTGGAACGCAATTTCACCGATATAGACATTCATCTGTGCAGCTCATTTACCGAGGCCGAAGCTTATGATGACGATATTCAGCTCGTCCTCATCCACGCCGGCTTTGTTTCCAGCTTCAGTGAATCGGCATTGCGGTGCAGGAAGCGCTTTCCCAACGCCTCCATTACCATGATGGTTGACGATAATGTATCGGGACTGGATGAACTCGACAGCCTGTTCGACGGCAAGGTTATCCAAGGCTTGTTACCTTTCAATTTAAAGCTGGATATATGGCTTGCGGTCATCTGGCTGCTGCTGAATGGTGGTGAATATTATCCGCCTCACATCAGTCGCTCTTCGGATAGAGCACGGGATGACAATAGCGGACGCTCAATGGGCACTTCTCATCAGCAATCCGACGGCGTAATCCGGCCGATCAAGACATTGACCATCCGTGAACAGCAAATTTTGGAGCTGTTGTCGGAAGGTCTGCAAAACAAGATCATTGCCGACCGCCTGACGCTGTCAGAACATACTGTTAAGGTCCATGTGCATAATCTCATCCGCAAATTGCGTGTGCATAATCGTACGCAGGCCGCTGCCGTATATCGCAATACGAGGGATCAAGAGGCCTTTCAGCCCCCTTTTAGGGGGTACAAGGCGCCGATGAGCCACTATGCAGCTTCGCCAGAAATGGCTCGGGTTATGTAGTATCAATGTCGCGGCTCGACGACATTCTCATGCTGGTGGGCAAATTGAACTATACTTGGACAAACACGGAGAGTTTGTTCATTTACCTGATTGCCCACCTGCTGGATACGAACAAGGAAGCGGCGACTGTCATTTTCTTGACGCTGAATACGACACGAGCGCGCATTGATCTCATCGAGCGCCTTGCAAAAATACATTCTACAACGCCGGAAACCAAGGCAGCAGTCCTTAAGATCACAGCCCGAATGACGCGTGAGCAACGCCTGCGCAACAAGTACAACCACTGCATATATTCGTTCGATGAATCAGGCCGAACCGCATCAACTCAGCTGATGCGGATTGTCGATATGGACGAGAACCTGAAATATGGAAAAGTTGAAGCACTCGATGACGAAGAGATGTTGCGAATACAGGCAACAATTGATTCAATAATCGACGTCAACAAATCCATATGGGGTTTCATGAAGGTCAATAATATAAATATTTGACATCACTTCGGTGGAAATTCTCTCCGCTCGATTCTCAAACAAACTCGTCGCCATTCAGGCGATTCCAGCCTTCGCCCGCAAGGCCGTTGAAAAATGCATTCCCCTTTGAAAAAGCTTCCAGGACGCGCGGGTCGCCAGTATGCACCACGGTGGATGAACGCTGAAAAAACAGGCCGCGGCGTATCATCATCGCTTCCAGCAATTGCGGTTGTGAACGAGCCCGTACAGCAACGGCACCTATGGAATTGGCATAGTAAAGGAGGCTATCCAATACGGTGCTTTCCTGCCCTTTCGCGGCAATGATTTGAAGGACACGGACAGTCTCCCCGCGATCGCCGTGAAACAGATAAGCACCCAAAGGCTTGCCTGTCCGGCTCTTCACCACTCTGCTGTGCATGGTGCCGTAGGTTGATTTCGTGCTGGCCGTCGCCAGAACATCGCTCAAGGTCGACAGATCCCAATCCGGGCGTAATTCGTAGTCTTTCAGCCAGGACGCAATGAGCGGGGGCAACATATCCAGCTCAATGCTGCAATCATTCACGCCTTGGGGTTTCTCCGGTATGGAGGTTTTCATAATTGCATGAGCGAAGACATCGAATGGCCCCGATAGCAGCTTGCCGTGCCGCAAGAACTTGAAACGACGCGACGCCGCTTCAGCAGCAAAGGCAGTGGGACGAAGAATGCGCAGCCATTCCAGGCTATATCCGGGCAAAACCCTGCCACGCAGCTTGCTCCACATAATTCGCGATGTTTCGTTGGCTGTTTCGCTTAATGAAAGGTCTTGGGGTCCGGTGAGAAAAGCGCGAAGCAACCGTGCTCCGGCAAGCGGATCCTCAATATGATCCTCGACCATCAAGGGGCCGCAAATTGCCGCCTGCAGGGGAGCGTTTCCAAAAGCCATTTTCAATGGAAGCGCGCCAATGAACCCCGTCAGCACGCCATCGCCCCGGATATGGACTTGTGAGATGATCCCCGTGCTGTTTCCGGGATCGAGATAAAGCTCCGATAGATAGTCCGCTAATGATGCTGGAATTTTTGTGTTGGCTGGCTTGAACATTCGCCAAAACATCGCCGCTACCGCAGGGATATCCTGGGGCGCCAAGTTCCGAACCTCGCTGAATGCTACGCCGTCCATAGAAGGCTCCTACCGACTGCTATTTTTTTCTGGCAATCGCCACCCGGGCGATCCCTAATTCATTGTCGACAAACGATATCTCTTCATAAGCGCCCGAGCGCGATAACAAATGAGCGACCTGATGATGTTGCCCTTCTCCGAACTCGAAAGCCAAAGAGCCCCCGGGCCTCAACATATCGGCAGAATCGCGTACCAGCCTTTGAAGGATAGAGATGCCGAAAGGTCCACCGTCAAAGGCCTCGCGTGGCTCCTCCTCCAAGAGATGCGCAAGTGTTTCGTGTAGTCGCTTTGCAGAAATGTAGGGAGGATTACACACAACCAGATCCACTTTTCCGGCTGGAGATTTATCGCCAAATGCTGCAAACAAGTCGCCCTGATAGACTTCAACACGATCCGATAGGCCCAACCGTTGTGTATTGTGCCGGGCAGCATTGACGGTCTCGTCGGTTAGGTCCGCACTCATGACTTTTGCTGATGGAACTGCACTGGCGATAGCAAGCCCAAGATTGCCCGAGCCACAGCACATATCGATAACCAGCGGCGAGGTGCTGTTTGCCACAATGCCGATTGCCGTGCGGCCCAGGAGTTCGGTCTCTTCCCGGGGGATCAGAACGCCGCCAGCAATTTCGAGTTCTATGCCAAGAAAGCTATGACGGCTCATTTCCGGGCGAGTGGCCGGCATATTATCCGTGTCTTTCGTCATTGGCTGCATCAGTAACTCTCCTCGACTTCAGACGTTGGGTTTGGTGGCACTTTCACCTTCTTCCAGGTAAAAGTGTTGCTCACTTTGAAAAAGGAAATGTAGAGCACGACGAGTACGCAAACATAGACCAAAGCCCCCGTCAGAATTTTTAGTCCGAGGTCTAGTGCGGGCGATAGAGAGAGTTGCGATACCCAGATTATGCAGGCGACCATCGCGATCAGGCTCGGCACGATGATAATGCTGCTGGCCCCGACACGCTTCCAGCTAACGCCGCCGTAATGGCTTTGCAGCCATATCGTTACGCCTGCCGTGATCGCGGCTGCCATTACCTGGCCGATAGCGACACCCATTATACCGAAGGGCACGGCTCCAAGCAGGAAGATAACGGCGACGACCATGTTGCATAGCGAGACGAGCGGTAACCGTCGCACCTGCCCCGTTAGCGACAAAAGCGGCTCGGTTAATACGCCTGGACTATACAGCATATACATCAGGGCAAGGAGAGCTGTCAGTGGAGCCGCCGGATGCCACTGATCGCCAAGCAGAAGAACAACCAGCGTCTCCGACACAAGCGCAAGGCCAATGAAAATAGGGGCAGCCAGAGCCAGCAGGAAGGGCAAAAGCACGGTCGCTTCCCGCCCCACACCTCGCTTGAGTTCCTGAAGGCTCTGATTTTCCCGGATAGAACGCCTCAGGCTAACCCAGGCTATCAACCGGCTTGGTTCATCCATCATATCGGCGAACGACGATCCCAGACGATCTGCCACCCGGTAGTAACCCACGCTCGCCGTGCCAAAGAATATTCCGATTGCGAAAGTCACCGCATAAGTATGGAAATAGGCGACCATGCGGGTCGCCAATATATAGCGGGAGAATGCTGCGAGTTCTTTTACGATGGCCCAGTGAAGCCGCAGACGCGGAACCCACCGCGTTATGAGCATCGCGCTGCAAAGATAGGTGATTTGCATGAAGAGCTTGCCCACGGCCAAGGCAAATATTCCCCATCCTGCAAGCAATCCAGCCAAGGTGATCGCCAGGCCAACGCCTTCGCCGACCATTAGCAGAATCGAGTGCATTTCGGATCTGCTTTGACGAACCAATATGCCAGCATAAACTGCGCTAAAGGTTGCAAATACCACCCAGACTGAAAAGATGACGAGAATTTCAGCCGCCAGCCTCATTTCGAAAAAACGGTCCAGTACGCCGGAAACGGCAAGGCCGATAGCCATCGCCGCCGCACCGCTGGCGAGAGCCATTGTAGCAATCTGATTGAACAGCGAGATATCCTCGCGGCAGCTCATTATAAACTCCCGCGAGCCCGCTTCGGCGACACGGGTCAGCAGTATGGCTATGGCAAGGATCAGGGTATAAACACCAAATTCAGCTGCCGACAGCATTCGCGCTGCCAGAATGAATACCAGCACTTGCGCAAGTTGGGCGCAGATACGCGAAGCCATCGCCATAAACGCCATGACGGCAGCTTTCCTGGGCGTGAGCCTCTCGGCTATTATCTGAGAACCCTGTTTCAGCGTGATGCCTCCGGCACATGCTTTGAACACCAACCTGACTGCTCAAAACGATCGCTTCATCCATACCAGATGGCCCGTTTTGTTTCAGGAATTACCCCTCTAATCAATTGGATTAGGCATTCTGGACGGATGCTCATGAAAGTGGAACATTCAATGCTAAGCCGTGCTCATCCTGAGAAATTCGCGCATTTGAACGCAATCCGAGGATCGATGAGACCAGGTTTAGGGGGCAGAATGTCTACGAGACTTCGTATTGGAATCATCACTGATTCCATGGATCGATTACAGAATTGGGAGATCAAGTTTTTAAAGGGTGTTCTTGATTGTCCTGAGTTCAATCTGAAGGCTGTTATCGAAACTGGTCCAGTGCCGGCGCATGACACGTCGTTTGTTGGAAAATTGATTGATCGGGTAGAGAGGCAGGTATTTGTTAAACAACTGCGCTATCCCGCTCAACCTTTCGGAAATCAGCAATACAAATTACCCGAATCCATACGTGTAGGCCGCGACGGTCTGCTGGGCGTAAATATTGATGTGGCAGTGCGATTGACGGCAAAACCGCTTCCGCAGCAATGTCTCGACCAGATCGAGTTTGGCGAATGGTCTCTCGATTTCGTCGATAAAGTGGCCAGCGGTCATGACTGGACCGGGTTTTGGGAAGTGAAAGAGCGCAAGGCACTGACTGTGGTTCAATTGTCAGCTCGCCTTGGCTCGGAGTCTGAGCCGCTCGTCATTTCCAGTGCCGGCTACAACACCAAATATAGCGCGGCGCTCAATGGAGCCTTTATCAAGGAGAAGTCTGTCCTGCTGCTGCTGCGCGAGTTACGCAGATTGGCAGAGACGAGGAAGTTTTCCACAAGCCCCGCCACGCTCTCCGTAGATATGCGAGCCGCACCTCAACTTAGCGATTCTATCCTTTATCTGGGACAGCTTGGCCGT
Organism: Phyllobacterium sp. CCNWLW183; assembly: GCF_037203775.1. Classification (NCBI taxonomy): domain Bacteria; kingdom Pseudomonadati; phylum Pseudomonadota; class Alphaproteobacteria; order Hyphomicrobiales; family Phyllobacteriaceae; genus Phyllobacterium; species Phyllobacterium sp. CCNWLW183. Next base: position 349,767 of record NZ_JBBCBN010000005.1, read on the forward strand.
AACATCATTGGAAAACTTGCAGTGCGAGCAAGATCAATTCTTGGGCTCAACTCAAGGAGCTGGGGCGTTTATATGGGGGATGGGAGTATCGAAAACTTTACCCCCGATAAGGCTACCCCTCTAAAGCTCGCCGACAGAATGTGGGCCGCTGATCCCTTCCTGTTTCGATGGCAAAACCAGGACTATGTCTTTTTCGAATGTTTCCCGGATAACAGTATGAACGCCTGGATATCTGTCGCACGGCTGTCCGGATCAGAAGTCGAATTTCTCGGAACTTGCCTGCGTACGAGTTACCATCTTTCCTATCCATTCGTCTTCAATGACGGCCCGGACATTTACATGATTCCGGAAACGCACCAGACAGACCGGGTGGAGATATGGCGCTGCACACAATTTCCCCTGAGATGGGAGCTTCATTCAACAGCGCTTGAAGGCAAAAGCCCTGCTGACACCACTATGTTCAAGGTCAAAGGGCAATGGTGGTTGCTGACCTCCCTTTCGGATCATCACACTTTCATGGATCACTCCAGCGAACTTTATGCATTCGCCGTTGATGGACCTGACCTGAAAAGAGTTGTCCCCCACAAACGCAACCCCGTGATTATTGGGAGTGATATCGCAAGGAATGGGGGCCGCGTTCATATCATAGGTGATCGGGTTTTACGCCCGTCGCAGTGTAACTCTCATGGGATTTACGGCTACGGTTTGAATATCCAGGAAATTACCAGACTCGATTCCGAAGACTATGTCGAAGAAACCATAAAATCCGTTAGACCCGATTTCATGACTGGTATTGTTGGCTGCCACCATCTGGATACGCTCGGAACCCGGTTTGTTATAGATCTGTGCAAAACAAAATAACCTTTGCTTCAAGGTCTGGTGCTACCATCCTCTTGACATTGCAACATATTTCTCGCTGCCCGGTTAGGCGCCATAACGACGTTTAGCTCTAATTTTAATGATTATTACTAAGGGCATAACATATTTCTTTAAGTACTATTAATTATTGACGCAAAACATTTATACTATAGTTTAATTGTATGCAGGGAATCATAAAACAAATAAAACCATGCAACCAGACATGCAATACTGTGCTCACAGCGTATAGAATGCAAATTTCGTAACTAAAAATACTGCTTTGCTTGGGTGGTTTTTTAGGACGCAATGATTTTGCCGCGATTCAAGAGGATTTCCAGCGCTACGCGTCTGGGCAGCCGAAACTATGGGAATGGTTGGGGTCAGGATTATGTCCTACATAACAGAACCGCTGATAGAACAGCGGACCGAAAAAATGCCGGCAAAGAACCGGATGTCCTACATTGTAATCAAGAGAACTCTTGACGTTATACTGGCCACCGCCGCGCTAATATTTCTCTTTCCGGTCTTAGTCTGCATCATAGGTACTTTGGCAGCAACTGACGGCTTTCCTATCGTATATAGGCAACGCAGAATCGGCCTGAACGGCAAAGAGTTCACTTGTTTCAAGTTCCGTTCCATGGCGAAAGATGCCGATGCGCGTCTGGTTACGCTGCTGGCGCACTGTCCGGAATCCTTGCGTGAATGGACGGAAACACAAAAGCTCAAAACTGATCCGAGAATCCATCGGGTCGGTCGCATTTTGCGGATTTCAAGCTTGGACGAACTTCCCCAACTCATAAATGTATTGCGTGGGGAAATGAGTATTGTCGGGCCACGTCCCATCGTCATGGATGAGATCGGCCGTTACGGCGATTCCTATCGGTATTACATCGCGATGAAGCCGGGTATAACGGGTCTGTGGCAGGTCAGCGGCCGCAGTGATACCGGGTATGATACGCGGGTAAAGCTGGACACAGACTACTTCAAGTCGCGCTCTATCTGGGTAGATCTGAAAATCATGGTCCGCACGGCGTCGGTGGTGCTATTTGCGAAAGGCAGCTGCTGAATATTGAAACTTGCTCCAGGAAAAGCTGAAACGGGCTTTCCATCGGGAATTGCGTAGCAACAGAGAGTTAGGGCAATGCACTTCAAACGGCTCTGACGAACATAGTGATCGGTGTGATACGGATGCAACTCTTATCTGGGTTACTCATGCCCCATCTTCTTCAAACGTTTTGTCCTTCCAAAACGGTCCATACGCGGATCGCTAACGCATTGTGGGTCGAGTATGGCGGAGCACCATGGGACATGCCTCCTGATTGGGAGCCGGACAGACAATGGGCATCCAAGCTGGAATTGAATCTCATTCCCAATCTCGGACCAATGTCTGTAGCTATTTTGCGGGAGTGGCTCGCGGCAGGCGATGACGAGTTAAACGAGCGATAAATCGCTTTAAGTCATCCGCCAGATGACGAGCCAGAAAACCACGCAAAGAAAGAATGCAGCCCAACGAATAAGATACTTCTCCTCAACGAGGTCAAAGAATGACTTCGAGGGTCGTTGGGTTGTGGTCTCAAGATTTTCAGAAGTATTTTTCATCTATCTCTTAACGATGCATTTTTACACTGAGGTCAATTCTAACCTTGAATTTGGACCAAAGATAGCCCGGCAGATTTAGACCTCTCCTAAATCAATTACAACTTTAACCAAAAAGTATGAATAAATGGATAGCGCGCCTAACCCCGAGCAATCGAAGTAGACGTCCTTAAAGGCTTGATGGTCAGATCGCTTGGTAAGAAGGGTGCATTCCGGCGGAGGAATCAAGCGCCGGTGCGGTGTCCGGCAATTTTTCACCGGCCAGACATTCGCCATAAAGGGCGATCAGTTCATTACACCAACTTTGCGGCGTATTGGCCAAGCCTGGAGAAAGAGCAAATGCGGTCTTGCTCATGTGCTGAACCCGGTCATTTCTGTCGAGTTCTGCAAAGGCTGCTGCCAGGCTTTCAGCGTCAGACGCTTCGGCAACTATGCCGCATCCGAGCTCCTGCGCTTCATTGGCGATGAATGCAGACTTGAAGGCTACGATTGGAATTCCGCTTTGAAGGCTTTCATGAGCAACCAGGCCAAAGGGTTCGGGAAGTCTGCTCGGCATAACCACAAACCGCGCTTCCTGTAAAAGGGCACTGATCTCGTCATGAGTTTTCCAGCCCTCGCAGATTACCTCCGGATAGCGCTGGAGCAACTCCTCGCGAAATGCTCCATCTCCAATGACGCGCAGCCGCCGTCCTACCGTCCGCGCGGCTTCAGCAGCAATATCGACGCCCTTTTCAAACTCGAGCCGCCCTATAAAGAATATGTCACTATTCTCTTCGGCAGGGATGCGCTTTTTTGCAAATGGCTTGACCGGATTAAGCACCGTTCTGATGCGCGATGAGGGAATTCCGCCTCTTTCGAGCCATGGATTCATCATTGGATGAATGGACGCAATCGTGCAATTGGATTTGGACATGTCCAGAAGCCGTGTGCGCAACCACGACCGCGCAAAACGCCACAGCTTGTCGGCATAGCGTCGCTTGTCGCAGTTTGAAGCCAGACATTGTCCGCTTAGCGGTGTTAGGGAACACACGCTATTTGTCTTGAAATTAGCATAGCTCCCGTTGGGACACACCAAAGTAAAATCGTGCGCCGATATTATCAGGCGGCTATAGACCGGCTTAAGCGCTGAAAATATCGAGGGTGAGAGTATCTGGGCCCATGCATGGACATGATAGACCGTGCCAGGCGTGTCTTTTTGCGCAATGTAACGCGTGATCGCCTCATAAGCGGCCTTGTTATAGGCGCCATCCATGATCCGCCTGTGAACCGGCAATTTCAGCAGCGGCTGGCTTCCCAACCCGTCAATTTCCACATTATGATTGCCCTGCAATGGAAAGCCGGTGCCAGTATCGCCTGTCAGGAAAGTAACGGGTATTCCGGCCTCATGCAGCAGGCGTGCTGACAGCAGAGCCAAAGCCGCCGCGCCGCCGCTGGCCACAGCTTCATCATTGATGATCACGACGCGTTCCAACATAGCTGCGATATCCTTCAGCTTGGCCGCAGCGAATTTGTGCTGGTCTGTGCCGGAGCCTTCAGGGCAAGGACAAGAGCGCCCGAGCGCCCTCTCGCGTCGGATGTTCCTTGTGTCTGCGAAATCATGTCCATGGTTTGTTGCGCATTCCGGTGCTCAAATTCCTTGCGAATGAGCTGGCTCATTTTATCCTTGAATGTTTCCTTGCTGAAACGCAGCGAATGCGCGCGAATTCGGGCAGGCACGAAGCTCTTTTCCACCAGCTCGAACTGCTCGACACAATCAATCAATGCTTCCACGGATTGTTCTGAAAACAGCATGCCTGACAGACCATTGACCACGGTGTCAACCGCCCCGCCTTTGCCATAGGCGAGAACCGGGCGGCCGCTTGCCATTACTTCAACCGGCACGATACCAAAATCTTCTTCGCCAGGAAAAATCAGAGCCTTGCACCGTGCCATATGGATCTTCAATGATGCGAATGGCTGGTGATTCAGGAATGTCACCGTTGGCCCCGCCTTGCTCTTTAGGCTGGCCATCTCTTCGCCTGTCCCAATCACGACAAGCTTCTTGTTCATTCTGGTGAATGCTTCAACCGCAAGATCAACGCGCTTGTAGCCTACCAATTGCCCGGCACAAAGGTAGAAGTCATCCACCGTTTCAGATATTGCAAATTCACTCACTGAGACAGGCGGATGTATAACAACCGCGTCCCGCCGGTAATATCTCTGCACGCGATTGGCTATGTGGCGCGAATTTGCGACAAAGCAATCAACGCGTGCGCTGGTCGAAACATCCCACTGCCGCAGCCAGGATGCTATTACCGGCATGAACAATCGTTTCACGAAGCCCGCGCTGGCATGATAGAAAAAATAATGATCCCAGATGTAGCGCATCGGCGAGTGGCAATAGCAAATATGCAGCGCATCGGGCTTGGGGATAATTCCCTTTGCCGGCCCGGATTCGCTTGAGATGATCAAATCATAGCTGGTCAGATCCATGCTTTCCAATGCCAGCGGCATTAGAGGCAGCAACATCTGATAATGTTTCTTTGAACCCGGTATTTTTTGCAGGAAGGACGTTGTGATTTTGTGGTTTTTCAACCGGCCCTTGATCGCGTCGGGATCATAGACCAGCGTGAAAATATCTGCCTCGGGGTAAAGCTCACTCAGTGCTTCGAGGACTTTTTCGCCACCGCGCATCGATAAAAGCCAATAATGAACGATAGCTACTTTCACAATACTGCCCCTCGTCCATGACATGGCGTACGCGCACGAGAGCGCGCGCGTCATGCCCGGATCTTGATTATTGGGTTGGATTCTTCAGGACGGATAAGAACAGTGCTACGCCGAAATTCTACATTCAATTCACTTTAGAATTCCGGCGTAGGTCCCCCACTGACTGCCCGCTTGCTCCCACACACGCTTGATTTTTTTGATCTTGTTTTTCATGCGTTTAAAACTTGCGACCACACATATGAAGCTAAATCTCTGCCCGTTACGCAAGCGTGACTCAAAGGGCTTTTTCCGGAAATTTTTACAAAATCTGCGCTAACCAATAAGATTGTACTGAATTCGGTTAGGCCCGAAACTTAAGGAGTAGAGAAAACTAGACCTTCAGTTTGAGCCACTGGCTGGTTTCATTGAAGGTCCAATCTTGAAAATGATCGTCAGGCGCGCCCATTTCCTTCGGCTGGCGTTGCTCCAGCATGGTTTCCAGCAACAATGTGGCGTCAAGCCGCTTGATGTTGCAGATATGCGGTCTTATGCGGGCTTCACCATCGGCAATTTCGGTTGAAATCTTGTCAAAAACCCGTCGCCAGCTGCGCTCCTTGAAGAATATCGCATTCGCTGCTGAGCGAATATAATACATTTCATCCGGATTGATGGCTCCGGCGGCTTTGGCCCTTTCCAAAGTGGCATCAATAGTGACCATTGCCTCGCTGAATGCGATATAGCCAAACTCGGCTGGCGCATGAACCTGCGCAACAGCCGCATCGTCTTCCAGCCCGCCAAAAGCATAACGCTCGAATACTTCCCCAATGCCGATCATGCCGAATGGATAGCATTCGGCGGCACGCAAAGCGCCCATGCTGGCAGCGCCGTAAATCACTGCGCCTTTTGACAAGGCATAGAGAATTTCCTTGTGCCAGACGGCTGCAACATCCTCAAAACGTCCGTCGACAAGCCCGATCGTGCGAAATCCCTGATCCACGGCATGGGTAATGTCACCGCATTTGGCCGGCCCACGGCAAGTCAATTCATGATCCGGCAGCAGCACATCCTCTCCGCTGCGCAACGGCACGAACTTGGTTCCCGAAAGACTCGGGCCTGCAAAAAGAATCTTCATGGCGTTGCTTTACTGGCGGAGCATTGCATTGAGAGCCCTCCCGCCGAAACGATGTTTGCGAATACCTGCCGGGCTTTCCAACTCATTGACCAGCACCCGGCAGACGGAAAATCCATATTCTTCTCCGCCAAGCGGAACAGCAACCACGCTTCTAATGCCGCGCTGGCGAAGTGGGTTGAGATAGGTTTCCAGACTTGCCCGCGCGACCGGCGATGGGTCTTCGAAATGGAAATCACTTCCAGGTTGCGCGTGGATATAGACGGCAAGGTCCGGCGCAAGCCGCTGCGCATATTCCGATGGATCGAAATCGTCCCGGGCACCGGAAATATTGGTGATACGGGTCTGCGCCGCCTCGGTGATCGCGCGCATGGCAGCTACGCGCGGAGAAAGATGGCAGCCATAGCCCGCTGCAAGATCGAAATGCAGATAGGTGCCGTGCTGTGTTGCCGGACTGATGGTCGCCATGAAAACCGGCAACGCAATATCAGAGCTCGTATCGAAGAGCCTCAGCACAAAGCCTGCACTGGCAATGCGTTCGGCGAGCCAATCAATATTGCTGTCGGAGAACACGCGCGGATCGACGCATCGCGCCTGGACACCAGCGTCACGCTGAAACCGCCATAGCTCCGTTGCATCGCGCTCCACCCGTTCGCACAGGCCATGGATAACCGCTTCCAGCAAGCAGTTTCCGGACGCCAACCCATCGGTAGATTGGCTATAGTGCCAGTTCTGCCGCTGCGACGTGAAGTCAAGCGAGACGACCTCGCGCGGCACGTAGACCGGGAGTTGCTTGAGGAGATCAAAGCCCTCCAGCCATTCGATCGGCTCGTCATTTCCGGGCTCATCAGCACCGCGCATGAGAAGCATGCGCCCGTCAAAAACAATGTGTCCGCTGTCTTGCAGGGCAGCTTTCGTTGCTGTGATTGACGTGGCGGGAATGTCTTCGGCAATAGCGATTTCTGCGGCTTCCATAACAGCGGAAGCACGCGCATGTGGTGCCGTGATACCTTTGCCTTGGCTGACCGCCAATGTACGGCTATTTGGGCGTACCGCCATCCACACCGGAATACCGATGCGGTCGAGGCCGGTCACTTCCGCCATTCGAACAATGCCCAGCTGCGAGAAATGTGGACGCAGCCGGCTCACGGTCACATCCGCATCATGCAATCTGGTGGATGACGGATCATTATTGCTTGCGGCGGAGCGAAGCTTGGCTTCATCCGCCGCAAGCCTTTCATAAACCGAAATCCCGGCCCGTGACTTCATAAGAAACTCCTTCTGATAGTCACGGGCAGATCGGCGACTATTTTATCAGACTGGTACGGCCGTGCTTTTCTCTGGACCAAAAGAAAATGCTCGATCTGACAAATCGCTTCTACTATCAAACGAGAAAGCACGATCAGACGGATCGCTTCTCCCATCAAACGAGAAGGCACGATCCGATGGATCACCTCTCCCGTCAAACGAGAATGCTCGATCAGATGGATTACTTCTCCCGTCGAACGAAAAAGCTCTGTCTGACGGATCACTTCGAGTTTCGAGAGACACATTCTCATTGCCCGCCATGTCGCTGATACTCGAAAGAAATTCATGCCCAGCGGATCCGAGTGATCGAAGAATATCCCGATCAAGACATTCAACGCTGTGTGTGTCAGCGTTTACAAGCCATAATTTATCAACTTCCGGTTGATCTACAATGTAAAACCTTGCCATGCGATTAGCCTTTCTATGAAGGAGAGCCCACATGGCAAGCGTATGACGATTCTTTAATAGATCAAGAAGAAGATTTGCTTAATACCCGTCTACTTACTTTTCATGAGACGTCGGATCAACAATGAATGATTGAGAAATAGCTTCAGATCGACTGTTCGTCGCGATCGCGATACTTATCCCTTTTAAAGTAGTAATGCCGCTCGCCCTTGCCTTATCAAGGATTTCAACAAAACCCGCATCAGCCGCTTGTGACTTGGCAAGAGTGATATCTGTCAGTGGCTCCACCGAACGGTTGTCCAAATCAACCAACCAAAGCTCCTTGGCATCCGTTTCCCCAATAATGAAGTATTTCGCCATCAACATTTACCCCGTTTGCATTGTTTGTCTAACTATTGAAAACCCGCCTCGCGCAGCGCATTTTCATATCTTTGACGCTGTTCCGGCAAGCGCACTCCAAGGCCTTTAATCCAATCATCTATCCGAAATGTTGGATTATCTTCCATCGCTTGCTTTTTATATTCGCCGGCTTTTTCTTTTTCGCCCTGCATTGCATAGCAAGCTGCCAGCAATCTGGCCGCAGCTCGCGGGTTCTGCATCTGCTCGAGAGTATCTACAGCCTCCGAATGGCGCCCCATATTGTGGAGTGCCCCACCCCCTACCCAATAATAATAATCAGGCGCGAGGGGATTATGGGCGATTGCCTGCTGGATTTTCTCCAATGCCTGATCAAGCCAACCATAATGGGTCAAAGCGTCCGCATAATCAGCCAACAAGTCAGCATGTTGGGGATTGATGGACTCGCCTTGATCAAAATACTCCAAACTTTCCTCGAATTTACCCAAATACATGCTGATCGTACCAAGTTCGCGTAATGGCCGTTCATCGTCTGGATCATTGGGAGTCGCCCGCTTGGCAATTTTCTCCCCTTCAAGCAAAATATCTTTTTCACTGCGCGCCAGCATCAGCCATTCCTTTTGCATGGTTCTTGCTATCCCGCTAAGCGCAGGAACAAAGTCAGGCGACGCTATCAGGGCATTCTTGAAAGATTGCCGAGCATGGCGCAGCGTGGACAGGTCGAATTTATCGATGTCGCGCTTGGCCATGAGGTACCAATAATAGGCATTTGGATCCTGATCGAGCTTGTTGTAGCGGTCAAGTTCCGACTTCTCGATTACAGAGACGACAGAAAGAATGATGCGGATGGAAAGCTGCCGGTATTGCTGTTCGGGCAGGACATAATCAAACTTTGTTTTCTCCGCCCAGACGATCTCCTGCGTTTCGGTGTCAATGAGTTTCACTGAAAGGAAGCAAAACCCGTCGCGACGGACAATCTTACTGTCGACGGCATAGCTGACACCGAATTGCGTCTTGAGACCGTCAAAACTGTCAATCGGGGATTCTGTTACCACGCGCTTGGACGTATAGGGCGCCACAACTGAAAGCGTGCGCAAACGGCATAGGCCGATCGTGATATCATCTACCAGCGACGCGGCAAGTTGCTCCATTGGGTCGGATGCATTATGCGGCAAGTAGAGAACCATAACCCGCGGCAGGCCCGCTTGTTTGGCCTGTTGCAGCTGGGATACGGCGCGGATCGCGGTCGGTGTCTGTATTTCGGTCCGGATTGCAACAGGTTGTGCTGGCTGCGTGATAATGAGCCCTCTTGTCGTTGCCGGGGAAAGTTTCGGCAGCAATTGCTGATAGAGCTCAATCGTTTGCTCTTCCGGCTCGACATCAAGATCATCGCGGAGCTTTTTCGTGCATTCCCGGAATGTCCGCTCCACCTTGGCAATCAACCCAAGCTGCGACGCCGTTTGCATCAATGCGCGATAACCAACCTCCTGATAGGGGTCAATTTCGATCAGCTTACGGGCGCATTGCCGCTTTTCATCGATACTTACGCCTATGGGCTGATCAATCATCAAAAGCAGCATCGCGGTCAGATCATCGCGAATCTTTACGCGCTTGACGTCCAGCCATTCGTCAAAATCAGAAGCTTGCGGCTCGTTCTGCGCCAGAAGATCGCCGGCATAAAGCTCGATCATCGGCAGCAAGGACTCAATATCGCCCTTCTGCATTAGCTCCATATACTCAAGAAGATCGATCCGCAGAAGATCGGCCCTCACCTGCGACAGGTTCAGATAAACATAAGTAGCATCGCCCTGTATAAGACTTAAGCCATATTGCTCCTGAAATTTGCGGATACGCGCCAGACTTTGCCGCAGATTCATGGAAGCGTGGGATTGGTCCGTCTCGGACCAAAGAACTTGTGACAGCTTGCCACGAGAAACGGAATGGTTGGGGTTTTCCAGCAGAAGGTAAACAATAATGCGAAGAAAATTGGCAGGGACACGGGGAACAAGTTGTCCGCCCAGACTTACAGTTGCCTCTCCAAAAACTGCAATCTTCATTCCGAATAAGCCCCGGATTTATCTAACTGTTTTCTTCCCGATATACGATCTGCATAGGCTATCAGTCACAATTTTAACCAAGTCCACCCCATATCTATAGATAGATATAAAGGTAAAACTATAATAAATTTGTATTAATACTGCCTCTGAAATACTTGCAAAGAGACCGACAGTACGGAATGTCCGTTCCGGGTTCGTTTTTCATAAGATAAATTCGTTTTAAGTCTCGACTATCCGCAAAATAATGACATTGTGCAAGAGGGTTGATGGATTTTTGAAAGAAAAGTCAAAGAATCTGCCAAACTATTGCTACATAGACACAAGTGCCTAAAAGTTAGTGTCTTCTCTGCCAAGCAGATAGTTATTTGCGTTACTATAAATCGTCGTGAAAAGATGAGGTTTTTCCCAAAATGCCTTCAACAAAAGTCAACTGGCTTTCAAGAAACGCAACCCGCTTTTCATAGGCTTTCATAACGCTCGTCAGATTTTCCAGGCGACCTTCATAGGATTCCGGTTCGGCAATATCTGTCATTGCTTCAAGCGTCAGTGCCGCATCCGCAGATGCTTCGGCAAAACGCTTGTTGAGGCCGAGCTTCTCCAGTTCCAATTCATTTCGGACAGCCGTCAGCGTCGTAATAATGCGTTTGAATCGGGCTGTATCACTCTCGCGATCCCGCTCCGGATCTCTGACGTTAAAGCCGAACATCGATCTGCCCTCCGTCTGGTTGAGTTGCTCCGCTTACAGGTTCCGGTGCCGGGAAGGGTTTGTAGAATTTGCCATCACCCTTGCGCGTCAAAGATGTGAGCATTCTTCGCATGGGTTCATCATAAAGACGCAAGGCCATCCAGGAAAAAGCCAGGATCATGACGAAGCTCATGCTGGCGATAATGTGCGTATTCCAGCCTGAAAGCAATGATTGGCTAAGACCTGACATCATCAAGACAATAGGAAAATGCAAAACATAAATTGGATAGGACAAACTGCCGAGCAGGGAGCCGAAACGCATGGTGTTTGTTTGCCCGGTGCCTCCAATGACGATGGCAGGCAGACACAGGCTGATAAAAACCAAGTCCAGCCAAGGGAAATTTCGCTCTGATACGGCAACTGGAATTGCAAGCACAAAAACCAGTGCGGCCGAAAGGGTAAACATGCTCCAATGCCGCGCATTTGCACTCAGGCGGTGCTGCTCACGATATATGACCACACCCAAGGGAAAGCCGAAACATACCCGGGCCAGACCGCCCCAGAAGGTTGCGGTGTCATATCCAATATTGAGCGTGTGATATCGGTTCACGAAAACCGCAAGAAAAACCAGACTGACTACGATGATCAGGATCAGGGTGCTGGTACGGAGCCAAATGCCACAGACCGCCCATAGTAAATTGATAAGCAACTCGAAAAAAAGCGACCAGAGCGGACCATTTCCGGGGAAAAGATCGTGAGATGTTGCTGTTGCACTGAGGAAAGACGGAACCATTGCAAGATTGAGCATTCCGGACGCCAGCAGGACCTCCAGAGATTCAACTTTTCCGGGAAAAAACAGCCATTTCAGCAAAAGGACCACCAGACCCATGCCAGCACCAAGCAGCGCCAGCGGATAGAGTCTGATCATGCGTTTTATGATGAATGACCCAAGTGACAAATGAGTCCGGAGGTCTCTTTCATAGGCGTGGGCAACAACAAACCCGCTGAGCACAAAAAAGAAATCCACGGCAAGATAGCCTCTCGGTATGATAGCCGGAATCATGCCGAATTGCGACAGATGGAAGCCAACGACAAGGAGGGCAGCAACGCCTCTCAGTCCATCAAGCATGTCGTATCGTTGGACGTTCATCGGTTTCCCCAAGCCCCCTCCGTCCGGCCTTTTGGTGGCACTGGGAAGGCCGGGCGGTGCTACACTTAAATTATAGGCCTGACGGCATATCGCTGTCGTGTCAGCAATTTGAACTAGTGGTCTAAGCAAAGCTTTCCGGCCTATCCGCACCATTTCCGTTCAAGTCGCGGCAGTTCTGTTCAAGCGCTTGTAAAAGCCGACCATTATTATCGCTGTATTCGTCGATTCTATTGGGCAAAAGGCAAACATGTGCTAACTCCTGCCAGTGCCTTTCCAGGCACAATCGCTTCTCCCACAGTGCTCGCGCGTATAAAATGATCAAACGTTTCTTTGCCTATTATGCCCCTTACAAGGGACTGTTTGCGCTGGATTTTTCCTGCGCAATCATATCGGGTTTGCTGGAACTCGGCTTTCCCATGGCCGTGCGCAGCTTCATTGATGTTTTGCTGCCCAGCCAGAACTGGACACTTATCCTTCTGGCGTCTTTCGGTCTGCTGGCGGTCTATCTGTTTAACACGGGCCTGAACGCGGTCGTCGTTTATTGGGGGCACAAGCTCGGCATCAATATTGAAACCGAAATGCGCCGCAAAAGCTTTGACCACCTGCAAAAACTGTCCTTCCGCTTCTACGACAACCACAAGACTGGTCATCTCGTCGGGCGCGTAACCAAGGATCTAGAGGAAATCGGCGAAGTCGCCCATCATGGTCCTGAGGACCTCTTCATTGCGATCATGACCTTCATCGGTGCTTTCTGGCTGATGGTCTACGTCAATCCTCTATTGGCAATTCTGACACTGATCGTGGTGCCCATCGTTGTTTGGGGCGCTGGTCAATATGGTGGCCGCATGACCAGGAACTGGCAGAATCTCTATAGCCGCGTCGGTGATTTCAACGTGCGTATCGAAGAGAATGTCGGTGGTATGCGCGTCGTTCAGGCATTCGCCAATGAAGAGCATGAACGCTCTCTTTTCGCCCGCGACAATGCACGCTATCGCGAGACCAAGCTTGCCGCTTATTGGATTATGGCTGCAAGCACGTCACTGAACTATATGAGCATGCGGCTGATACAGGTCATTGTCATGATCGCCGGAAGCTACCTTGTCATCACCGGGCAGATGACAAATGGTGGTTTTGTCAGCTTTCTCCTGCTGGTTGCTGTTTTTGTGCGCCCGATCGAAAAGATAAACTCGGTCATTGAGTCCTATCCCAAGGGTATTGCAGGGTTCCGCCGCTACACGGAGCTTCTCGATACGGAGCCGGACATAGCCGACCGCGTCAATGCCCTGACCGTTTCCAATCTGAAGGGCAATATCGCTTATAAAAACGTAACGTTCCGATATTCACCGGAGCGCGATGCGCTGCATGAGATTGACCTGACTATCAAGGCCGGTGAAACGGTCGCGTTTGTTGGCTCATCCGGTGCCGGAAAAACCACGCTTTGCTCGCTGCTGCCGCGCTTTTATGAAGTAAACTCGGGCAGCATAACGATTGACGGCATCGATATTCGCGACATGACATTGGCCTCGCTGCGTAGCCAGATCGGCGTCGTTCAGCAGGATGTGTTTCTGTTCGGCGGGACCATACGGGAGAACATTGCCTATGGCCGTCTCAACGCAACAGACGAACAAATTGCTGAAGCTGCCCGGCGTGCCCGGCTTGATGAGATGATTGCATTGCTTCCAGCGGGCTATGAAACGATTGTCGGCGAACGCGGAGTCAAGCTTTCCGGCGGGCAAAAACAGAGGCTTGCGATTGCGCGAATGTTCCTGAAAAACCCGCCAATTCTGATTTTGGACGAAGCGACATCGGCTCTGGACACCAAAACAGAGCGGGAAATTCAGCTATCACTGGCCGAGCTTGCGCAGGGACGCACCACGCTGGTTATCGCCCACCGACTTGCCACGATCCGCAATGCCGATCGTATCGTTGTGGTAGAAAATGCTCGTATCCTTGAACAGGGAACACACACGCAACTGCTCAAGTCAGACCGGTTTTATCGGCGGCTTCATGATGCCCAGTTTGGCGAGAATAATTTATCTACCGCGGCAAGCTGAATTGCCAATCACTGCTGATATGAAATTGGTGCTATTCTGGTGCGGTGCTTTGAATCGTATTTTGCAGCTAACGGAACCAGTGAGAGCGCTGCAATAAGCCCGATAATCAAGCAGATTCCATAATTCATTCTAAACTTCATATCTCAGTCCACGTTGAAACAGTGCGGACATTTTCCTTCTAAAAGCTGACACGGACCTGAACCCTCATATTCCCGTCCTTAGCCGGGGAATGTTCCATTCAGCTTCCTGTCAGGAAAAAGGGCGATTGCAGCTCCAATCAGTGCCGCCCAATGGCGGCATCCCTGACTTTGAGTCCTGCAAGGAAGTCGCACGTGTCAATCGTATTAAACTATTCCGAAGGTCGCTCGCTTCGCCCGCAAATTGGAAGTGTGACGCTGAGCGTTCTGGTTGCAATCTTTTTGATGGCCACCGCCAATAATACTTTCTGGGGGAAAGCCACCCTGCTGCTGCAAGGGCAGACCGTCGCGCTGATCTATCTGGCCTTCGGGCTGACATGCGCTTTCATCGCCCTGTGTGTGTCTTTTTCCCTGAAATTTCTCATCAAGCCATTCTTGATTGTTCTTATTCTTTTCAGCGCCTCGACATCCTGGTTCATGGATAGCTACGGCACGATCATTGATGTGAACATGCTTCAAAGCGCCGTCGATACGACAGATGCGGAAGCCGGTCATCTCGTGACCTCTGCCTATATGTGGCACATGTTTATCTTTGGGATTCTACCAGCCCTGCTCGTTGGCTGGGTGCGGATCAGGCACCGGACCTATCTGCAAAAAGTCAAATGGAACATGGTTGTCATTATACCTGCGCTGGTGTTTTTCTTCGTCGCTGCTCTTTCTCATGCGAGCACCTATCTGTCGCTCGGGCGTGAACATCGTGACTGGTTCGCCACTTTAAATCCCATCGCGCCTATCGTGAATGTGGTTAAACTCGTGATACGCACGACCAGCAACCAACATATTGTTGTGCAGCCGCTTGGCACAGATGCACGCGTCTACTCTGCCGCTCCATCAGGCAAACCCCGTGTCACTATTATCGTTGCCGGAGAAACCGGGCGCGCCGAGAGCTTTTCGCTGGGAGGTTATGGCCAGCTTACCAATCCCGAATTGTCCAAGCAGGATATTACCTATTTCCCCCAGACGAGCAGTTGCGGCACCATCACCGAGGTTTCATTGCCGTGCATGTTCTCCGTCTACACGCGCAAGCAATATACGCATCGCAAGGGCCTCGAAACCGAGAACCTTCTGGATGTACTCGGCCATGCCGGGATCAAGACGGAGTGGTGGGACAACAATACGGGCGATAAGAAGATTGCCGATCGCACCGCCTACCAGCCGCTCTACAAGTCTGGAAATCCTGCCTATTGCAAGGATGGCGAGTGTCTGGACAGCATTTTGCTCGACCAGATCGACAATTGGCTCGACAATGTGAAATCCGATTCAGTGCTTGTCATTCACCAGCTCGGCAGTCACGGCCCGGCCTATTATCTGCGCTATCCGGAAGAGTACCGTCGCTTCACACCGGATTGCCGCACATCCGAATTCGCAAAATGCAGCCGCCAGGAAATAATAAACGCCTACGACAACACCATTCTTTATACCGACCACATTATTTCGACAGTGATCGACAAGCTGAAAGCGCGCGAGGCGCGGATATCACCATCCATGATCTATATGTCGGATCACGGCGAGTCGACGGGTGAATACGGGCTTTACCTTCACGGCGCACCCTACTTCATGGCCCCGACACAACAGACCCATGTACCTTTTGTCCTGTGGCTCGGTCAGGAGGCAAAAACGGAAGTGGACGCCAAATGTCTTGCTGCCGAGGCCGTAAAACCCCACTCGCATGATAATCTGTTTCATACGGTTTTGGGCATGATGCATGTCGAGACAACAGTGCACGACAAGGCGCTTGATGCGCTTGCGCCATGCAGGCAGGGGCAGTCATCGTGAGCGAAAGCCCCTACTTTAAAAAGACAACCGGGTTTCGTCACCTTTTTGCCGCTGCAAGCTACTCTGTGAAAGGAGCGGAACGGCTCCTGCGCGAGTCAGCGGCGCGGCACGAGATCATTGCTTATCTTGGCGCGGTTGCATTGTTTTCGGTTCTGGGGGCAGCGCTTCTGGATTATCTGGTGCTGACAGCTTTGTTTCTGCTGCTGCTTGCTGTCGAGGCTTTGAACACAGCGATTGAAGAGATCATTGATCATCTTTCGCGTGATTACTCGGTTTTTGCACGAAATGCCAAGGATCTTGGTTCCTTTGCAGTGTCCTGTATTCTCGCTATCAACGCACTCTTTATCGCCTACGTTGCAATCGATTTGCTGACCTCAACTTAATTAGGTATTGAGTGTTAACATTACACAAGACCGGGGTCAGGTTTGCGGGTTCTCCTTGTTGAAGACGATCAAACCCTTGGCGAGGCTGTGCGTGATCACGTCGCCAGCACTTACCATGCGGTCGACTGGATGCAGACGATCGACGATGCCACGGCATCGGTCCGTGTGGTTGAGTATGGGTTGATACTGCTCGACCTCAGATTGCCGGATGGGAGTGGCATAAATTTCCTGCGAACACTCCGGTCAAGGGGCAACGCAACTCCCGTCATTATTCTTACCGCACACGACCAGATTTCCGATCGTATTGAGGGGTTGAATGCTGGTGCAGATGATTATCTGGTCAAGCCGTTCAATCTGGACGAATTAACCGCACGCATATTGGCGGTCACACGGCGCCATTCGGGCAATTCAAGCTCAGAAATTATAGTTGGGACGCTTCGTATCAATATTGCCAGCAGAAGCATCTTTTCGGGAAAGCATGAGATCATATTATCCGGACGGGAATGGGCCGTGCTCGATAAACTCCTGGCCCGCGCGGGCGCCGTCGTGTCCAAGTCTCAGATAGAAGAGGCGCTTTATGCTTTCGGCTGGGAGGTCGAGAGCAATACGGTTGAGGTCTATATCAGCCGTCTGCGTAAAAAACTCGGGCGCGAACATGTCACGACGATACGCGGCGTCGGATATAAGATTGAAGGCCGCTCATGAAAAACCGCAGCATGACCCGCCGGCTGATTTTTTCCTTGACGGCGACACTGATCGTTTTTTGGCTGCTGGCTACAATAGCCGGCATGTTTGTCATGCAGGACGAGTTCGGGGAAATATTTGATGGCTCACTGCAGGCAACAACCGAGCGTCTGACACCCCTCGTTGTCGACGATGTGCTGCAAAGCGCAGAAGTATCGGACGCACGCCGTCAGCAAAGTTTGAACGAATCCACCCATAAGGGTTATCTGACCTATCAAGTCAGGGATGCGACGGGCAAAGTCATCCTTCACTCGCACGATGTTTCGGCAACACCCTTCGTTGCTCCTTTAAAGCGCGGCTTCTTCCAGGATGATGTCTCACGATTTTATACGGTTCCCGCCGTCAACAACACTATCTTCGTGCAGGTCGCGGACTCCCTTGCACATCGCACCGAAGCCGCTGTTGAAGGAGGTCTGGCCCTGCTTCTGCCCGTTCTGGTACTGATTCCGGTTAGCATTATCGGCATATGGCTCATTGTCCGACGCTCGATTGAACCAGTCAACGATTTACGCGAGGCGATTGCAGGCAAGGATAGCGGCAATCTTGCTCCAATTGAGCTGTCCACCTTGCCGCGCGAGCTTCAACCGATCGTAACGTCGGTCAATCGCCTGCTTGAGCGGCTAAGGTCGACACTAAAAGCTGAAAGAGAATTCACCGCCAACAGCGCGCATGAGCTGCGCACTCCCCTCGCCGGAGCACTCGCGCAGACGCAGATGCTTAAATCTGAGCTGCGCAGTGAGGGTTCAAAGTCGCGCTTGGCGCTTATCGAGGCGTCGTTGCAAAAGCTCATCAGGCTTGTCGAAAAGCTTATGCAACTGGCGCGTGCCGAGGCAAAGATAGGCACTTCAAATGAAACCGCCGATTTGGGGAAAGTCCTGGAACTCGTGATCGAAGATTTCAATCGGGCGTCCGAGACAGATGGCAGAATTCGATATAGCCGGGCCAAAGCTGCCACGCTTGTTCGCCCGGTAAGCGAGGATGCTTTTGCAATTGTGCTTCGTAATCTTATAGAAAACGCCCTGATCCATGGCGATCAACAAGCTCCGGTCAAAATCAGCCTTGAGCCTGGCGGTACAGTTCGCATTGCAAATGATGGACCTGTGCTGGGTGCCGACGAACTCGTATCAATCCGCCAACGCTTCAGCCGTGGCAAAACAACATCTCCAGGTTCAGGCCTTGGCTTGTCAATTGCCACTGAACTGGCCTCTCAAATGGGGGCGACACTGGAACTGAAATCTCCGGCAACCAACGCCAGCACAGGCTTTGAATCCATCCTGCATTTCAGTTGAAGCCTTTTCACCAAGTTGAGGGCGCTTTTCAGTCACGACCCTCCGGCGCTCCCAAAGGAAACATGTGACGGTATGGCCGGGCTTCATCAAGGGCCCGGGCATAGCTGGCGCGCGCAAGAAGGCGATCGCGATAAGCCCAGAGGTTTTGGTAATTCCTCGGTATTGGATAGGTCCAATCCGCATAAAGCAAGGACGGCGCAGCGGCACAATCGGCCAGACTGAATTCATCAGCCACCCATTCACGCTCTGCCATGCGCCTATCGAGAAGCGCGTAGGCTTCGTCGAACGCCGCTTTCCATTTCGCGCCATCTTCACCATCATCCGGTTCGCGGCCGATTGACAGATAGACCAGTCTCTGCTGCGGATAATTGACGTAATTATCGAAAAACCGGTCCCACATCCGAACTTGCACGGCTTTCATCGGATCGTCAGGTATCAGTCTTGGCGTGTCTGGATAGCGGGCCTCCAGATATTCAATAATAGCCGTGGCCTCGAAGATCAGTTCCTCACCGTCCTTTACGACAGGAAATCTCTTGATTGGCCATAATGCGGCGAACTCGCTTGCAACCGGCTCGGTACCGTCAAGCATTTGCGTCTCGAAGGCCACGCCTTTCTCGTAAAAGCCGGTCTTGGCTTTTTGTACATATGACGAGAGAGGATGAAGGTACATAATAAGCGCCATTGCTCATTTCCTGTGCAGGAGGACTTTGTTACTTCGCAAGCACGATATGAATCGCATGTTCCGTCAGGGTGCGTTCGGTGACGCTGAACCCAAGTTCCGGCAGATTTATTCCACTGAAAATTGCTTCACCCTTACCCAAAATCACCGGCGAGACGGCAAAGTGCAGCTCATCAATTAACCCCGCCTTCAAATATTGGCGCACAGTGCTTACACCCCCGCCAATCTTCACGTCAGCCTTTCCAGCTGCAGCTTTTGCCTGATCAAGTGCAGCTTCAATTCCCTCCGTTACAAAGTAAAAGGTAGTGCCACCCTCCATGACGATCGGGGCGCGCGGGTAATGCGTGAGAATATAGGTCGGAGCGTGGTAAGGCGGATTGTTACCCCACCAGCCTTTCCATGTGTCGTCTTCCGGCCATTCGCCCCGGATTGGGCCAAACATATTGCGGCCCAGAATGAATGCACCAAAACCAGCCATGCTGCGGGCGGCATAGTCATTGTCAGAGCCTGTTTCACCGGTCTGTTTTCCGAGCATTGCGTGGAAAGTCTTTGTTCCGAATATCCATTGATGCAGGTCTTCTCCCCCCTTGCCCAACGGATCAGCCAGAGTTTGCTCCGGCCCGGCCCCGAACCCGTCAATCGAAACGGAAAACCCGCCCACTTTCACCTTTGTCATCGCACCCTCCAACCAATTGCGATTTGCAACTGGTTGTTTTATGCCACAACTGATCCTATAATGCAACTGGTTGCTGTGGAGATAAACCTATTTGAACATTGAAAAACGATCTGGATGCCCGATAAATCTGTCGCTGGAGATCATGGGCGATAAATGGAGCCTCATCATCATACGCGATATGATGTTTGGAAATCGGCGGCATTTCCGCGACCTGCTGACCCATTCGCAAGAGAAAATTGCCTCCAATATCCTGGCTGCGCGGCTTAAGCACCTGTTGTCAGTTGGCTTGATCAGCAAACAGGATGACCCCAGCCACAGCCAAAAAGCCATCTATAGCCTGACGGAGCCAGCCATACAGCTCGTGCCATTGCTTGCCATGATGGGCGGTTGGGGACGCAAACATCTCCCGGTTACTCCGGAATTAAGCATCCGTGCCGAGCTTTTGGAAAATGGCGGCCCGGTCATGTGGGAAAAGTTCATGAGTGAACTGCGCGATATTCACATCAAGGATCCGATTGGTGGCGCGAGTGGCAAGGTCGTTTCACCAGTTCTCATCGATCTGACAGCGGCCTACAGGCAGGTATGTGCAACAATGGCGGAAACCGATTAGGCCGCTGGAACATTCCGGGCGGGCATGATCATTCCCAAATAGCATTGCCTAGGGCGTTTAACGGTATTTTGAGATAGCGCGCGCCATTTGATTCCGGTTCAGGAAGACGTCCGGCGTTGAGATTGATTTGGAGAGAAGGCAGCATCAGCTTTGGCATAGGCAAGGTTTTGTCCCGCGCCTGCCTGAAAGCGATAAACTCATCTTTGGAGTGACAGCGGCTTAAATGTGAATTGCTGGCTTTTTGTTCGCTCACTGTGCTTTCCCACATTGGAGCACGACCATTGGGTTGGTAATCATGCCCAACGAAAAGCCGGGTTTCGCCGGGCAAAGCCAATATATCCTGGATGGAATGCCAGAGCTGGTCTGCGCTTCCCCCCGGAAAGTCTGTTCTGGCCGTACCGCTGTCAGGCATGAATAATGTGTCGTGAATGAATGCGGCGTCACCAACCACATATGTGACCGATGCGAGTGTATGTCCTGGAGAAAACATCACGGATGCATTGAGATTGCCGATCCTGAATGTTTCTCCGGTTTGAAAAAGCTTGTGCCACTGCGATCCGTCAGGGACGAATCCTTGCCAATTATACAGATCCTTCCACAAGGATTGCACCTCAACGACGTGACTGCCAATCGCGCAAGGCGCGCCGGTCTGCGAATGCAAATAGTCTGCGGCTGAAAAATGGTCCGCATGAGGATGAGTATCGAGAATCCATTCAACTTTCAGGTTCTCTGCTGTCACATATTGAAGAATACGGTCGGCATTGAATGTGCCGGTTGCGCCGGATTTTTCCTCAAAATCGAGCACAGGATCAATGATGGCACATGCCCCCGTGGCCGGGTCTGACACGACGTATTGTATGGAGAACGTCCTCTTATCGAAAAAAGCTTCGACATGGGGCCGGGCAGACATGTTCATGGCGTTCTCCAAAGATCAGGCCTCGAAAACTCGTAATTGCTTGGCATTTCGCTGTAATATTATGTGCGTAGTAGACTCCGATAGCCTCACACGGTTAGGATATTGGTCAAATCAGCCGCCAAGGGCAAGCTACCCTTTGCGACTATTGTGGAACCGACATCCATCGAAGAGAGACCGCAAAATGGGCTTACGAATAAATGATGTTGCGCCGGATTTTACCGCCGAAACCACGCAAGGCGAGATCAAATTCCATGATTGGATAAGGGATAGCTACGCCGTTCTGTTCAGTCATCCGAAGAATTTCACACCCGTCTGCACCACAGAACTTGGCTACATGGCCGGGCTTGCGCCTGAATTCGAAAAACGCAATGCCAAGATCATTGGCATTTCTGTTGATCCCGTCGAAAGCCATGCAAAATGGAAAGCAGATATCAAGACGGCAACGGGTCATGAGGTCGATTATCCTCTGATCGGTGATCACGACCTTAAAGTGGCCAAGCTTTATGACATGCTGCCAGCAGAGGCTGGAGATTCGTCTGATGGCCGTACGCCTGCAGACAATGCCACTGTTCGTTCAGTCTTCGTTGTTGGCCCTGACAAGAAGATAAAGCTGGTTCTTACCTATCCGATGACGACCGGGCGCAATTTTGATGAGATACTGCGCGCCATAGACAGTATCCAATTGACGGCCAAGCATCAGGTGGCAACGCCTGCTCAGTGGAAACAGGGCGAGGACGTCATCATCACCGCCGGTGTATCAGACGAAGATGCAAATGCCCGCTTTGGCGGCTTTGAACGCATCTTGCCTTATCTGCGCAAAACCAAACAGCCGGGCTTCTGAAACCTCACATATATGAAGGCACTTCTTTTCTCAATTAAGGAAGTGCCTTCATAATCACAGGGTCCGCTAGTGTTAATATGCCAGCACCATCAGATATCGAGCCTACGAGTACCACTTGAAGAATCAAAGCTCTGGCGAAAGTTTCGCTTAGAAGGCGTCGGCACGAGTTATTTGTAAGTAGGTAGCGAGGTGACCGCCCGTCTTAGCTCATTGTTTCTTGGGAATAGAATGCTTCCACTTACAGATATTAGCCGGTTAACCGCAAAAATTTCTTCTCATCCCAGTCGACCGCGTTTAATATGGCAGATGGTCTGTCTTTTTCTCATTTCAGGCCTTCAATCTACTTTCTTGATCAAGAGCTTGCCGCTTGGGTTGAAACCAGCCCTCGATACCTAGTAGAGGTGGAGCGACTTATATCGGCTGCAACAGATCCGATTGTGATGATCCCGTTGCTGGCTATTGCCTGCTTATTTTTTGCTGTGATTAGACTACCTTGGCTTATTCTTGGCTTTCCGATAACTGTTTGGGCTCTCGTCAATGCGACGCTTGCTACTGCTATCAGCCTTCTACTGAAATTAACCGTCGGTAGGGCTCGTCCTGAGACGGCCCTTGGTCATCTGAGTTTCCATCCTCTATCTTTCCAAGACGCCTTTCAGTCAATGCCATCAGCTCAGTTAGCGCTGGCCAGCGGGGTGGTCATGTCCTTCGCAATTCTTACACCCCGGTATAAGCAGCTATTCATAGCCGGCGGTCTTATCGTCTGCGGATCGAGAATTATTCTCGCCGAGCATTGGCTAAGCGACACGATGTTGGGTTGGGCGATCGGATGCGGGTCAGTATACTTGACCGCACTGGTGTTCAAGGCCAGAAATGCGGATTGGCAGGGGCGATGACCGAGCTTCTCGGCAATAACATCAACAATAATACCAGCCGTTCCCAACTCAGAACGAGCAGGGTGACGTGCTCCTGCTCGTTTCAAGTTACGAGATCGTTGCACATAGGTCTATTGGCGGATGCTACAGTCCGCCTCTGGAGCACAGCCCACCGTCAAAACTTTACGATTCACCCTTTACCTTCGGAATCCGGTCCCAATGGAGGACCGTATCGCTTTACAAAAATGACGGAAGAAACGTTCCACCCGGATAGCCGAGATGCCGGGGTTTCGAACAGCGAGGAACCTTGATCTGATTTTTATTCTGCTTGATTTCAACATTAGCAGACCGCTTACTCAGGTTTGGAAGAGCGAACGATGAATCCGCTGTGAAAAGCCCAGTCAACACTGTGACTAGAGCCGCGCAAATTGCTGATCTTACTATATTCATGTGCTAACTCCTTTCCGGCGCATATCTTCTTTGCAAGTATGCATAGTGGGCCTGTAATGCCGAAAAACTACGGGATGTATTCATTTGGCTACGTTTGAAATATTGGGGGACCGGCTGCAAAGCCGCCAATGTCAGGACTGCTGCGCGAAGAGATAATTTGAACTACTTCACTGGACGAATTGCCAGGACGTTCCACGCCGATTTTGTTGGTACAGCAAATATCGTTAAGTTTTTTGGGTTCTATTTCAAATGCAACTGCGGGTAAGGTATTCCGGCAGCGGCGCTCATCAACAAGTTCGTCGCGATGTGGCGCTCACTGGACGATACCGGCGCCTTCTCCTGAGGCAAACGAATTGTTGAAGCAGATCGATCCGCCTCCAGTTCTCTCCTTATGTACATTGAGAGTTCAGTCGCTTTCAGCAGATGAACGATCATCGCTCATCCAGACCGGATCTGTTCACCAGTGAAACATCACCTATTGCAGGCAACAAGCTATGGTCTTGCAAGTAATCCGGCCAAGTCTTCATTGAACATACGTTCCCGCACCTGAACGTGCGTTGTCTGGTCGTTACCCAAACAAAAAAGATGCCGCGTAAAGCAGCGCAGTAACAAACGCGGTCATAAGAAAAATCACGATCAATCCGTTTGTCATTTGATGCCCCTCGCTTTTTACCTGGCAAGATACATCAAATTAACTCCACGGAAACGAACGGGAACTTCCCGCTGCGCGCCCGATTTTCGAGAGAAATTGCGCTAAAGCGGTATCCAGGCTCGTGCTTAACCGAGCAATAGCGACCCAGAGAAATAGACTCGGCGCGCACAGTACTGCGCCGGCCAGCAAATAAGGCCAAATACGAGTGAAATAAGGTTTATCGTCCGGGTTCATGCTCTCTGATCCCTGGCTGACCCAAAGTCAGCATCAGGAGGTCTGATTCAGCAATGATCAAATAGTTCTAAATTCAACAAGGAAACGACCATTAAGCTGAGAGCAGAAGGCTGCGTCTGAAAGTCCCTACAGGTGGCAAGCTCTATCGCTAGCTCACCCGCTATGCGGCGCGCATGTCGCGTCGTTGTGACAGTAGCTTTTTATGTGGTTACAGCTTCTGCTGGGGGGGACCCGTTCTTTGCACCCCCACGTGTTCTTCTCGATATTCGGGTCCGTGAACAGCGCCATCGACGCGCACATTATCGAAGGGTGGGAAGGGCATTGGTTATCGACATCTCTCCACCTGAAGCCCTTCCCGATAAGGTTTCATTTCGCACTTTGGAACGGCCGCCGAAACCATTCCTCCTTCTCTTCATTGCGCGAAGTGTCGTCTGTCCGTACCGATAATTTTATGAAAATTGTGGTATCGGCTCGATACATGAGAATTGATGTGATCGATCATTGGCGTCCAGCCAGCCCAGACGAGAATGAAAATGGCAATTAACAACGCCAAGGGCAAGGAGACATCCAACAATGTAGTTTTTTTCTCAGGATGTTCCATATCGAGGACTGCTCCGTGCTCTTTAACGAAGATGCAAGATGAAGTCACGGCCTGTTCCCCAAAAAAGGGCGCTACCGCTGCAGTACGCATGTCTATTGATCTACATTTCGACTTGATGTCTGATCGCCCTTTAACAGTTAACGACGTAACAGTGCGTGCTGCATACTATCCTAACGGTGACGGCGGCCGGACTTGAGGGCCGAGGGGGAGCGTTTGCCGTCAGTGGGTCCGCGAAGAGAAACGGCGACCGTAACAGTATGCGTGTAACTTGAAACACGTGTGGGAAATCGCCGGTCTGCTGATATTCGGATAACGTGGCGATCTCTCCCAGAGACTAACCAACATCAGCTCTGAATTTGCCAGTTAATGTCATCTGAGACGGATAAATCATACCGTCCGGTCACGTCTTCAATGTAGACGCGGGCAGTCGAATACCGGCCAACATCCCAGGCTTAGAAAGCCTATGGTTTGTGCCATTACATCGCAATCTTAGTCGGTTTCAACTGCAACGTGATTGCCGAACTAACGTACTAAAGTGAAACCCGTCACGCCTAGTACAGTCCGAGAAAGTACAGTCGCTGTGGTGGCTGATTCAAGATGCATTTGAAATCTATTTGGCGCTAGTCGTCCCAAGCATGATGTTTGGATTATGAGGAAATTACGTATGGCTCACTATATATGGGCGAGCAATAGTGAGAAAACCCCATCCAAAAGAGCCGTTTCCCGATCTTGCTCTGACATTTGCACCGTGCCTGATGGGGAAATCCTTCCAATGTGGTCGTCGTTGCTAAAAAATGAAGAGGAGAATTGTAGTCGGGAAATACCTCATCCGCTACCGTATGTAATATGGTTTGTTGCAGCCTCTTTCATGCTTTTATACTCGATTACCTATTATACCGGAGCTCCAAAGCTATTGAAAACGCGACCCGCAGTGCTGATGTCGTCTGTATCGGGTGGGCGAATACAGATTTGCCCGTGAGGTAATCTCCTTACCGGCATTGAAATCAGAACCTTCTATAAACAACCACCATGTCAGCAACAAAGCTCGGGTCACGCCGCACCCTTTTCTCTCAGCGCACCCCCCTCACAGTTTTGACGACAGTAAAACCGGTCGCTGCATTTGCGTTGCCAGAAACCGGGCGGTTTTCATCGAAGTCTGATCGCCATCGTAAAGATCGCCCGCAATAATCAGAACGTTGACCTGTTCCTCGAGGCACAGGTTCACAATCGCCACCAACATCTGGCGCGTGGCATCGCCGATCAAATATACAAGATCAGGATTGCGCAGGGATAATGAAGGCAGCGGCGAGTCTAGGTGAATGTCTGCAGTGTGGACAAAGCGGAAAGGCATGAATCCTATCAGTGAAAGCGAGAGCGGACTGAAAGCGACACTCGCACGTCCCAAGAGTGCGTCACGGATAGGATGGTAATTCGCTGGAGTTTTCAGTGGATCATTATCAATTATATTGATGAATTTGGTAGGCAACTGCGGCGACGATAATCGACACTCACGTACATGATGCAATAGTGCACTCTGAACGTCACAAACAAAGTGGTTGATACGGACCGAGATGACACCGGACTCTCTGGCCTTCGGCCATGTACTTATAGCGGAAGCTGGAATTGAGGCCGACGAGCCTGCCAATGAGGAAGATGTTGAGCAGAATGCCGCCACTTGAAATCGCTTATAGAACGCCTCGCCGAAAACTGACCGCCCTCTTTTTGAGCGTCAGCCAATTTTTTTGCAACAAAGCCCGATCACTTAAGATAAAGCATCGGGATAGGTTTCAGTTGAAACAATGAGGGGCAAACCTGTAATCAAGGCAACACACGACAGATCGACTTTCGATTGGCGTTCAGAGAGCGCATTTTCAAAAGGGAGTTTTATAATGTACATCCAGAAAACATGGACGACTATCAAGTACGCCGCAATTGTTACCGCAATCAGCGCGGCAGTCGCTCAAAGTGCGTTGGCGGGCACTTTTCCGACCCGTCCGTGGTAAATCCATCATATTGTTTGTCTCAACGGCCACGGATTAATATCGTGGCGTTCACTTAGGACAACATTGGTCGAGATCCCGGCGCGGGCGAGCTTTCGACCAATGTGAGTTCTACACGGAACAATGCAAAGCACGCTCAGCCCGATAGAGCGAACTCAGTCTGAAGATTTTCAGATTTTCGGCAGCATTGCGAGCCCACTTGCTACCAGACGGTCAATCTGCGTATTCCGGTAAAGTCAGCCATTGATTCCAAAACAAATGCGGCTATTTGATGCTTCCCTAGGTTGTTGTTTGCATGGCGTGCGATTGCAGTGCGGTCAAGCGGCAGATGGTGGTTTACGCTGCTTCGCAAGCCCTCGTCGGCTAATTCGATGCGATAGGCTTTGTGGACAAGGCGGCGAGGATTACCCAGTATAGCGAATGGTCATTAATACGCGGGAGCTCGGCGGTCAGCAGGTCGGCTAAGCAATATTAGAAAGAGATTGTTCCTTGTTATGGTAGTTATGATGCGTAGACACCTTGAGAAGCTCCACAGAGATCACTGACGCCTTGATTATGCCACTTATTCCCACGGGAAACACTATAGCTCCATGCATTGCCATTCGAGAACGGGCTGCGGATATGATCCAATCTCAGCAGAGAATATCTGCATGCACGCGACGCACGTTGCAATAAAGTTAAAGTACGCTGCCAGTGCTCATTCGTGAAGGCCGGGTAGCCCATCTCACATGGATTGTTACGGCTCAATTTGTGTTTGCTGCGGCGTTTAAGGCAGGCGAGATTTGAGGTTCGCCTGCCCATGTTTTTTACGAAGTGT